>NZ_JBSGZN010000014.1:0-170176 GCF_053611025.1 Streptomyces sp. NPDC054842 | reverse complement strand
GCTGTCCCCGCGGGTGACATCGGCTGGCCCACCGCCCCGAACGCCGTGCAGGCCGGCGACATCGGCTGGCCCACCGCCCCGCAGGCTGTCCCCGCGGGTGACATCGGCTGGCCCACCGCCCCGAACGCCGTGCAGGCCGGCGACATCGGCTGGCCCACCGCCCCGCAGGCTGTCCCCGCCGGCGACATCGGCTGGCCCAAGGTCGCCTCCGTCTGACCGCGCACGGGCTCTACGCCCGCTTCGTGACGCCCCCGCCGGCCACCGTGCCGCAGCGGGGGCTTCGACGTTGCGTGAGCCGGATGGACGTAGCGCGATCGCCGATTGACGGCAGCTGCACCGGGGCGGGAGGCGCCGACACCAAGTCCGCCACCCTCCGCAGCCGACGGTCCCTTGGACACCTCAGCCGGCGGGACACCGGACGGATTCGGCCCGCCGTGTCCCCCGTGACACCGGCAGGCATAGTCCCGACGTGGTCCTCGCGTCCTTGTCAGTGCCAGGGAACGGGAAGCACATGGACCCGCAGGAGCACGAGAGATACCGGGCCTTCGTCGACGCCCGGTGGGGCGCACTGCCGCGTGTGGCGAATCTGCTCACGGGCGGCGATCGGCACGAGGCGGAGGGTCTTGTGCAGATAGCCCTCATGAAGGCACTCGGCAGGTGGCGGCACACCGATGACCCGGAGGGTTATGTACGCAAGGTGACGTACCGCCGCCGGCCGACCACGGTGGCCACCTTCCCCGGCCCGAGCGCCTACGTCGGCACGGACGACGGCGCCGTGCTACCGGCCGGCAAGGCCGATGGCTCCCACGGACACGGCACATTGATCCGGGGCGACCTCGGTTCGGGCAAGGTGGCGCAACATCGCGTGGACGCCGTTCCGGCAGGCGTGGTCGCCGGAGCGCCGCAAAATCCCATGCCCGTGGCCTCCATGTCCCCCTAACGTGTGCCCATGACTGAGGACATATGGGCGGGAGTGAGGAAGCGGGTACTCCGGCTGGGCGAACACCCCGAAGCAGACAGGGTCTTCGGGGCGCGGGGCCACGGGTTTCGACTGACTCCGTTCCTGAGCGAGGGTGAACTACGGTCGCTTGAAGAGGAGTTGGGTACCGGCCTGCCGGCGCAGTACCGGAGCTTCCTGATGAGCGTCGGAGGCGGAGGCGCCGGCCCCGACTACGGTCTGATGACGCCGGTCGTGGGTGATGACGGGTGGCAATGGCGTGGTGTCGGGCTCGCCTACCCCGGGCAACCGACAACCGCCGAGTTCGCCGGGCGGCCCTTCGCGGCCGAGGCACTCCAGAGCGAGCTCGACCTGCTCGAGGCCCAGGAGCCCGCACAAGACGCTTTCCCGTCCGAGGATGCGTTTCGCCGCGCTCACGCGGACTGGGACGCCCGCTACGAGAAGCTGAGCGACGACCAGGAGGCAGGCGCGGTGTTCCTCAGCGAGCAGGGCTGCGGCTACACGTCACTGCTGGTGATGACGGGGCCGCACCGGGGTGCCATCTGGGAAGACCTGAGACCCGCAGACGGAGGAATCCAGCCGTCCGGGCACGACTTCGCTGCCTGGTACCACAGATGGCTGGGGCGCGCCGAGCAGCAGCTCGGCGTCACACCACCGGCGCATGAACACGGGGGCCGCCCCTGAGGCGAGGTCACCACCTGATGAGCTGAGCGACTCCGCGCTGCTCAGCCACTTCCCGGACATGTACCGCTGCCGATGGAACGCCACCGTCCCAACGGCTACGAGGGCGGCACGGAGGACCTGGCCCGATGCACCGTGGAACGCGCCGGCGTCCGCCGCACCGCGCGACCCGACCACCGGGCGAACCGCATTGCGGTCAGGTCGCGGTGGTCGCCTGTCGCGAACTGTCGCCTGCGGCAAGGGATTCGGCGAGGATGCGCCAAATCTCCGCAGCCAGATCGATGTTGGCGTCGGCCTGGGCCTGCTCGGCAAGGACCCGCAGCCCTTGAACACCACTGCTGTCACCGGACCGAATAAGCAACTGCTGGCGCAGAATGTCCAAACGGACCCGGTCTCGGTAGGTCATCCGCGGCTCCACCTCGGCGAGCTCCCCGAGCAGCACCCGGGCCTCGTCGTACCGGGCCGTGAGGAAGGCCAGGTCGGCTTTCAGCGCGGTCAGTTCCTGACGGAGACCGGCCGTGCCGACGAAAGCGAGGGCCTGCTCAGCCGCGCGGGCACATTCCTCGGCCGCCGCCGGATCGGCGGGGAGCTTCTGCAGGTGCAGCCGCCCCGCCGCAAGACGCAACCGCAGCCACAGCACCAGATCTTCCGCGCTGTCGAATCCCTCCAGCGCCTCCTGCAGGAAGCCCTGTGCCGCCTGGTGATCCCCCTGACGCAGCCGCACCGCCGCGGCCGTCCACATCGCCTCCGCCCACAAGGCATCCGAGCGCCCGGCCACCAGCCCCACCAGCTCGTCGGCGTGAGATCGCGCGTCCGGCATCCGGCCCGCCTCGGCTTCCACCGACACCAGTGCGAGCAACACCCCCGCGCGATCCTCCACGTCCACGCCTCCCTCTCTCGCAAGCCCGTGAGCGGTGGTCGCGGCCTCCAGCGCGGCGGGGATCTCACCGAGCGAACGCAGACAACGGGCGAAACGCGTCAGCCCCCGCACCCGCAACGCCACCAGCCCGACCACCTCGCTCAGCTCCACGAGTTCCGCGAGGTCCTCACGCTCCCCCGCGTGATCACCCTGCACTCGCCGCCGGGCCGCCAACTGCCACAGCGCCTGCCACCGCAACACCGGCGACTCGTGCCCCTCCGCCCCCAACGCATCCCGCAAGGTGTCCAACGCCGTATCGGAACCCGTGGAAGCGACGAGCGTCAGCGCATTGGCAAGAGATCCGCCGGCAGGCTCCTCGAAGTCCGACACGTCAAGTCCCAGCCGGTCGGCCAGAAACATCACAGCCCGCTCGGTGGGCTGGCGGGCCCCCGACTCCAACCGCGACAGATACCCCGTCGACATCCCCTCCCCCACCAACGCCGACTGCGACAAACCACGGGCCACCCGCAGACCGCGAAGACGGCGGCCAAAGGCAGGCTGACGCAACATAAAACCAATCCCTCACAAACACACACGCAGAGGCAGGGGCAGAGGCAGGCGCAGAAACAGGTCAGGAAGCGAAAGCGAGCGAGGCACGGCCCGTGGCACGGACGCAAGCCGAAGCAGGCAAAGGCACAAACGCAGGCACATGCAGGGAACCGCAGGCGATCGGGGCAAGAGCAGCAGCAGGCACGGACAGGGGCAGTAACAGTCCGCGGGGAGAGACAGTTTCACGGGACCGCGACCGCCCCGAGCGTAGGCGCCGGGCAACCACCCGGCAATGTTTTGCCACACTCCCTGAACCCCACCTCGTGCCAACCTCACGAGACCTTCATGTGTTTCTCAAGCGGACTTCGACCACCTAGGGGCAGCATCTCAAGCAGCAATGGCACATCCACGCCCCCGACCACCCAACCCCCCGCGGGAACCGTTCTCGTTCACCTCCACGGGAGACACCCATGACACCCTCGGTTCCCCACCGCCGCCCCACCCGCCGCCACAACCGACCCACATCACCACCCGCCGACCCCGCCATCGCCGACGAGGACGACATCGGCTGGCCCAAATAGCACTCACCACCGCCACTTGCCTGCCATGCGAGGCGTACGCGGGCGCTGCCATGAGTGCCGAGGACGCCGGACATGGAGACGTATCGGCTCACCGAGGTCGCGAGCCCTCGGCTCGCTCACAGCCGCTCGTCACACGGAGCGGTCGCACCACCCTGCGGACGAGCAGCGGACTACGGCAGCAACGGCGCGGCCGGCCAGCGGAGTTCAGCAGACCCCGGCCGCTCCGATCGGTCAGCACCCACGACCGGCGTCGACCTGCGCCGACACCAAGTCAGGTGAGACGCCCCTGAGCCTTGATCGGCGCAGCCGACCTGGCGGCCTGCTCGATGTTCGCGCAGTGGGCTGCACGGGCTTCCTCATCGATCGGCTGCTCGTGTTCCGGGCGCAACCCGGTCCGGCCGTCCAGGCTCTCGCGCAGGATGTCGGCGTGCCCCGCATGCCGGATGGACTCGCCGAGGACATGAACCATGACGGCGAACAGATTCGTGCCGGCATGCGGCTGCGGCCACCACGGCACGTGGCCGGGGGCGTCGAGGGAAAGCTCATCGATCGTCGCGTCCGAGTGTTCCCAGGTGCGCCGGTAGAACGCGGTGATCTGCGCGCGGGTCTCCTGCTCGGTCGCCCACAGATCGCTGCCGTCGGAGTCCTGCCATCGGGTCAGGGGTTCCGGGGAAGGGCGGTCGAAGACCTCGCCGAAGTACCTGGCCTCGACGGTGGCCACGTGTTTGACCAGGCCGAGGAGGTTGGTCCCGGTCGCTGTCAACGGTCGGCGGGCGTCGTACTCCGACAAGCCGTCGAGCTTCCAGAGCAGCGCCTTGCGGTCCCGTCGGAGTCTCCCGTGCAGGTGGTCTTTCGCGAACTCATCGATCATGCGGCTTGAGCCTGCCATGGGCTGCTCGTGGTCTCAAGATCCCCATGTGGGTCGCAACGACTGCCAGAGCCGAAGTCTGCCGCCGCCCTGACCTGCTGCAGGGAGCTCGCGGGGCACCGGATCGGCTGCCCCGCGAACCGGCGTCCGGTCTCCGCCTACTCGGCGGCAAGTTGCTTGAGGTCCACGATGTCGCCTGCGGAGGGCTGCTCGGGCTTGACGGGCTTGTTGTAGTCGCTGAACGTCGTCGACTCAGGCTGGGAACCACCCGTGGTGGTCGCCTTGAGGATGTAGGGCTTCCCCTCGGAGGCCACATACAGCGTCCACGTCTTGCCGCCGGACTTCTTCACCAGCTTCACCGCCGGTTCGCCGTCCACCGACGTGCTGCCCTTCTTGGACATGCCCTTGCGCTCGGACTTGTCCTCGTCCAGGGCGGCGAGCAGACCTTGCTTGTCACACAGCCCGCCCAACTGGTCATCCTCCGCGGGCACCTTCACCCACTTGTCAGCGACCTTGGGCACCACCTTGTCCGCGCCGGCTTTCTGCTTCAGGCTGGTCCGCCAGTACTTCTCGTCGCCCTTGAGATACAGCGTCGCCCCTGTATGCCGTACCTCCGCCCTCGCGCCCTCCTGCGTGAGCGTCCCCTGGCAGTTCTCCTCCTTGTCGACCGCGATGTCGAGAGCCAGTAACTCGCCTCCCGCCTGTCGCACATTGCCCTTGAGGCGCATGGAGTCAGCCTGCTGAGTGGCCTTGACCGCCTGATCGGCCACCTCGTCGGCAGACTTCCCCTTGAACGCCTCCTCGTCACTCCCGCCACACGCAACCAGGCTCAAGGCACACACGCCCGTCGTCGCCACTGCTGCCAAGCGTCCCGTCCCTCGCATCACACCCACTCCTCAGAGGGCCACATGCGCGCCCCCGGCAAGCGCCCGATCCCGATGATCACGGCGTGAAACACCCGTCTTCCCCACCGGTCACCCACAACACGCGGTACCTGGCATTCCGGATATGCCGCGCCTGTGCGTCCAGCTGACCTCAACGAGCTGCTTGCCTGCTTCGCGCCCTGACCGCGCTTTCAGTCGCCCTGGCCTATCTCGGCGAGGCCACACTGGTACCCCCTCGACAGGCCGGACGGACGGACCTCATGGACCGGTAGCGCCGCCGGAACTGGTCAGGCGATGGCCGTCCGACCCCACCATCGCCGAAACTGGTCAGGCGATGGCCCTCCGACCCACCCCCTCGCGTCCTCCAGCCCAGAAGCCGACTCACCTGCCCGACCGGATCCCCCGCGAGGACAGTGCGCACCGTGGCAGGATGACGGCATGCTGATCCGAAAGGCGGATGCCGCGTAGGCGTCCGAAAGGGCTGCGCGCCGAGCGTTGGCGGCCCCGACAAGGTGTCCCGGTTCGCCGGATCCGCGGTGTTTCCGCGGCGACTCGCGTGGCGATCCGGAAGTCGGAAGAAGAGCACCTGTGGCCGGGGGCTGTCGCCGCTGCCCTGGCGGAGTGCCGACGCTATCTGGGGCAGCCCGGGCGCGTCCTGCCCGATCCGGTGATGGGCTGCGACTGCTGTGATCCCCTGGTGGCGCGAGACCGTCTGGAGGATGTGCTGCTGTGGCTTCCCCGTGGTGCTCGCGCCGATCTCGGCAGGCTCGTCGCCGAGTTGGACGCCGAGTTCGACCGCAGGGCCGTCTCCCTCGGCCCTCACCTCGTGCTGGCGACTCCGTTCAGTGCGTGTGGACATTGGCGCAGGCGGTTCATGGAGATCTGAGGGTCGTGGACGCTGCGTCCAGGCTGTTCAGGACTGGCCAGGGGCGAAACACAGTTGTCCACACCGGCGTTGAGCGTCTACCTTCGAGCCTCATCGACGTGTAGCTCAGTAGCCAGAGCACCGGGCTGCAGACCCGGAGGGCGCAGGGGCGGAACCTGCCACGTCGGCTCATCGGCGTGTAGCTCAGCAGCAGAGCACCGGGCTCGGGACCCGGAGGGCGCGGGGGCGGCACCCGCCACGTCGGCTTATGGACAATGACGCTGACCAGCAGCACCTCGCAGAGGTCAACCCGGGCTACGCCTCCGGCCAACTGGCCAGGGCGCTCAGCACCGCCCTCACTCACGAAGACCCCGACACCCGCCGGCGCGCCGGGGAACGACAGCGTGCGTGGCGTTCCGTTCTGGCGGGCATGGCGAACGGCCTGCTCACCATCGGCTCCCGCACACCGGTCCGGGATCTGCCCGCGTGGGTGACACCCGAGGTGCTCCGGGGCGGCTTCGCCACCGGCGCGCCGAGCGCCGGCGGCCCCCTGACGGAGTACGAGGTGGAGGCCGCACGCCGCGCCGGGGTGCCGCAGGACCGGCGGGCGCTCTTCGCGTACTGGCTGTCCGAGGACGGGCTGGCACAGCTCTACGAACTCCTGGACGGCGGACGGTACGAGGTCACCGTCCCCGAGGAGGCCGCCCTGCTCACCGTGGCCTGGCTGGCCCGGGCCGGGGAGACGGAGGCGGCGATCGGACTCGTCGAGGAACTCGCCCCGTTCGCCGGACGGTTGCGTTTCACGCCCCGTCCCACCACCCGCCCGGCGCCCGACGCCGACGCCGTGCACCGGCGGACCGTCGCCGAGGCGGCCGACAGCCTGGTGCGACGGCGGACCAGCGAGGCGGTGGAGACGCAGCGGGAGGCGCTGGCCGTGTGGCAGCCATTCGGCGACGAACTGCTCGCCCACTGGCTGGAGACCGCGGACGCCGGTGAGCCGCTCCGGGTGCTGACGCGCACCCCCGACACCGCATGGCGCGAACGTGGGGCCGAACTGCTGCGTCGCTACCGTGACCTGATGGAGCGTCACACCTACTGCACCAAGCACCTCAAACCAAGGGAGAACCTGGGCATCCTGCGCGGGGCGCTGGAGGAGGCCGTCGCCGGACGGGAACCCGACGCGCGCCGCCTCGGGCTGCTGCGGCACGCCGTCGCGTCCATGGTGCGGCGACGCGGGCTGCCCGGCTCCACACAGCTCACCACGCTGCGCCGGGAGCAGGCCGCGCAGGCGGCGCTGCCCTCGCACCGTGCGCTGGCCCGGCTGGTGCTGCGCCGGCTGTCCGGGCTCGACCAGCAGGCGGGCGTGGCCGAGGTCGCGCCGCTCCTCGCCGACGTGAGTGAGGAGGAGGCCCGGGAGACGGGGCTGCCCGCGGGGGCGGTGATCCCGGCCGGCGTCCGGCGGCCCGTCGAGGCCGCGTTGAGCGCGCCCCTGAGCACCCTTGTGGAGCGCGGGGTCGTGCCGTCCGCCGAGGTGCTGGCCGAGCTCGTACCGCAGCTCGTCGCCGTCACCACCGCGCAGGCCTACCCCGACCCGGCGCTGCGCACGCTGGCGGCCGCGCATCACCGGGCATTCGCGGGCCGTCGTTCGCTGCTGCTGCTCAACCTTCAGCATCAGGTGCGGGCGGAGGAGCTGCCGTGGGTGCGGGCCGTGGCCGGGCAGCGCGTGGAGGGGGCAGCGGGTGCGGTGTCGGCCGTCGCGCTGCGGCAGCTCGGTGAGCTGGCCGTGCAGGCTTTCCCCGGCACGATCCTGCCCAATCCGCTGGTCCGGGAGCTGTCCCTGCTGGCCCGCCAGGCCGACCTGGGCGCTCCCCTGGTCGAGGAGCTGGCCGCCGACATCTTCATGGGCACGTTCACCCCGAAGTTCCTCGCCGCGGCCCGGGTCGCGGCGGAGCTGCTCGGTGGCGGCTCGCTCTACGAGCGTTACTACGCGATCGACTACGGGTTTGTGAGCGGCTTAGCGATCGCCGAGGCCGGCGAGGCGGTGACGACGTCGTACGGGGCCGGGATCTCGCCCGGGTTCGCGAGGCTGTGTGTCGAGCGGGCCGAGGCCGGCTCGTCCGGGTCGCGGCGTGCGAACGGGGCGGTGGCCGCGAACGGCAAGGTGATCGAGCAGGCGCAGATCCTGACGACGCACAACCTGGCCACTCTGGTCCACCGGGTGGGGATCGACCCGGCCGTGGGCTGGGAGGAGCTGGCCCGCCGCTGCTTCGTCACGGTGTGCCGGCTGACCGGGCGCGTGCACGGCAACCCGCGCCCGCTGAGCACCATCAAGGACGTGGCCTACGCCTGGCGCCAGATGGTGTTCCACCTGTCCCTGTGCGGCACCGCCGAGCGGGACGGCCTGCTGGGTCGGCTGCCGGAGGAGCTGGCCCGCCACCCCGCCCATGTCGCGCGGCGGCTGGCCCCCGCCCTGACCGGTCTGCGCCAGGTCGTCGAGGGCGGCCGGGCCGACGAGGGCGCCGGCCGTCTGCTCCTCGGCTGGACCACGGACGGGCACTGGCTGCGTCCGGACCCGGCGTCGGCGGCGGGCTGAGGCGGCCGGGGCACGGGCCGCGCTCCCCGGGGAGCGAGGCCTGCCGGTCGGTCATCGCGGACGTGCGGTGGGGGCGGATGCGTCCGACCTCAGGGTCCAGGGCTCGGCTCCGGAGCGAAGTCGCAGGTCCCCGACTTCGACGTACCGTCCGTGCCGGTCAGTCGCACGGAGGCCCGTATCTCGGCGTAGTGGCTGTAGGCGAGCGTGCAGACCAGCTGCTGGACCGCGGTCCGGTTCAGTCCGTCCAGGGCGAGGGGCAGCTCGGCCGTGACCTGCTCACCGCCGTCCGAGACCTTCACTTTGGGTGGCCGGTCGGTCGAGGCGGGGCGGAGTGACGTGCCGAGTCCCGCTTTCCGGTCGCGTTCGCCGGGGCCGGAGAGCAGCGCGGCGATCACCTTCTCCAGCGACGGGGGCGCGGTGTCCGTGGCGGTGGAGTTCTGGCCGGCGACCGTCAGGGCGTCGGAGCCGGTGTTCATCATGTACTCGGCGGGACGGATGACCGGGTGGAGCCGGCCGTCGCCGGTGTGGAAGAAGAGCAGGACCTCGGTCTCGTCGTCGAAGAACGCCTGGACGGAGGCGGGACCCCCCGCCTCGATCACGTCGCTCTCCCGGATGCCGCAGCCGCCGAGCAGCAGCACCCCCGAAGCGACGGCGACGGCGACCGCGCCGCTACGGCGGCACCCACGCGCACGCCCCATCAACAGCCCTCCTCCAGGTGCAGCGGTATCTCCACGGTGAAGACGGCGCCGCCCTCCGGAAGGTTCGCCGCCCGTACGGTTCCGCCGTGCAGCCGTACGTTCTCCAGGGTGATCGCCAGCCCCAGGCCGCTGCCCGCCGACCGGGTGCGCGCCGCGTCGGCCTTGTAGAACCGGTCGAAGATGTGCGGGAGTACGTCGGGGCGGATACCGGGTCCGCTGTCGGCGACCTCGGTGATCAGCACGGGCGGCCCTGAGGAGCGTCGCTCGCTGCGCAGGCTCACGCTGACGGGTGCGCCGCCGTGGCGCAGGGCGTTGCCGACGAGATTGGCGATGACGACGTCGAAGCGCCGCGGGTCGATCCGGGCGCGGATGCCGGGGGTCAGACGGGTGCGGACGCGGTCGTCGGTCCAGTGCCTGTTCTGCAGTGTCTTCTCGATGGTCTGCGCCACGTCGACCTCGTCCGCGTTGAGCCCGGCCGCGCGGGCGTCGAAGCGGGAGATCTCCATCAGGTCCTCGACGAGCACGGCGAGCTTCCCGGTCTCGGCGCTGACCAGGCGTACGGCCCGGGCGGTGTCGGAGTCCAGCCGGTCGGCGTCCTCGTCGAGGACCTCGGTGACGGCGAGCATGCCCGCGAGCGGGGTCCGCAGTTCGTGGGAGACGTCGGAGGCGAAGCGGCGGGCGCGGGCCTCGGCCTCGCGCAGCTCGCGCACCGAGGTCTCCAGTGCGGCCGCGGACTCGTTGAAGGTGCGGGCGAGGTCCGCCAGTTCGTCGCTGCCCCGTACCGGTATCCGGGTGTCGAAACTGCCGCTGCCCATGCTCCGTGCGGCTTTGCGCAGTTCGCGCACCGGGCGCAGCACGCTGCGAGCGGCGATGAGGCCGGGGAT
The DNA here is from genome assembly GCF_053611025.1 of Streptomyces sp. NPDC054842. Classification (NCBI taxonomy): domain Bacteria; kingdom Bacillati; phylum Actinomycetota; class Actinomycetes; order Kitasatosporales; family Streptomycetaceae; genus Streptomyces; species Streptomyces sp. NPDC054842. The sequence goes on along the minus strand of NZ_JBSGZN010000014.1, from coordinate 159,756 downwards.
CAGCGCGATGGCGAGACCGGGCAGGGCACCGTCGCGAGCGGCTATGAGGAGTGCGTCGACGTTGACCTGTTCGTCGGTCATGCGTGTGACGGCGTAGAGGATGAGGCCGCTGGGCAGCACGCTGTCGGGGCCGGTGTTGAAGACGGTGGGCATGGCGATGGTCAGGTACGGCACTCCGTCCTTGACGACGCGTTCGAAGGCGCCGTGGGGATGGGCTCGTGCGGCGCGGCGCAGTGCGGGGGTGATCACGGTGGAGACGGGCTTCTCGCCGGAGGACGCCCGGATCGATCCGTACTCGGCGAACACGACCCAGGGGTGCGGCTTGCCCGCGCGGGCGATGCTGCGGAGGGTCTCCTCCAGCCCTTCCTTCTGCAACGGCAGGGCCCAGCCGGTCTGCTGGACCTGGTCGCGGAAGGAGGAGACGGCGGTGTCCTGGGCGGTCTTCAGCAACGCTGTGCGGGCCTCGCGGTAGGTCAGCGCCGAGGTGGTGCCCGCGCTGACGGCGGCGACCAGCAGGAAGGCCAGGACCAGCCGGGTGCGCAGCCCGAACGCCCGCGCCCACCCCCGCCGGGCGGGGGCGTCCGCGGTGCTCGTGTCGTCGGTCGGCCGCTCGGCGCCGGGCTTTTGGCGCGCGAGCCCGAGGCGGGAGGTCACAGGGGTCCGAAGCGGTAACCGAAGCCCCGCAGCGTCTGGATGTAGCGCGGGCTGCCCGCCTCGTCCTCGACCTTGCCGCGCAGCCGTGCGACACAGGCGTCGACCAGTCGGGCGTCGGCGTGGAAACTGTGCTCCCACACGTGCTCCAGCAGCTGTTGCCTGCTGAACACCTGCTCGGGGGCGGCGGCCAGATGTAGCAGCAGCTTGAGTTCGGAGGGAGCGAGCGGGATGCGCCGGCCGGACTTGGTGACGCTCAGGCCGGCGCGGTCGATGACGAGGTCACCGTGGACCTCGATGGCCGCCCGGCCCTGACCGGAGTTGTCGATGCGGCGGAGTACGGCGCTGATGCGGGCCTCGATCACCTCGGTGCGGGCGGGTTTGACGATGTAGTCGTCGGCGCCGGCCTCCAGGCCGATCACCACGTCGAAGTCGTCACCCCGCGCGGTGAGCATGATGATCGGCAGCTGGCTGTGGTCGCGGACCCGTCGGCAGACCTGCACACCGTTCATGCCGGGCAGCATGAGGTCCAACAGCATGAGATCGGGCCGGAATTCGGCCAGTGCGGCGAGACCGGCCTCGCCGGTGGCCGCCACCCGTACCTCGTGTCCACGGCGGCGCAGACCGAGTTCGACTCCTTCCCGTACGGATGGGTCGTCCTCGATGAGGAGCACGCGGGGCATGGGCAGTTCTCCCTCGGTAGTGGTCAGGACCGGGTCGGTCTACGGCGCAAGGTGGTGAGCAGGGCGTGGAGTTCGGTGAGCCGCAGCGGGCGGGCGAGCACGGCAAAGGTGAGCACGACGGCCACGGCCCCGGCGGTTGCGGCGGCGAGCGCTCCCGCCCGCGCGGCGACCAGCACGGCGAGGTGGCCCAGGAGGGTGGCGGGTACGGCGGCGACGAGGAGCCGTGCGTGCGTGCCGACGGCGGCCGAGCGCAGCGGGCGGGCGACGGCGAGCGAGCGGCTCAGTACCCGGGCGGTCACCGCCCACCCCGCGCACAGGGCCACCGAATAGGCTGCCGCCATGCCCGTCACGGCCCAGCGGGCGGGCAGCAGTTGGGCTGCCGCCACGGAGAGCCCCGCGTTGACGGCGACGATCACCAGATTGAGCAGGAAAGGGGTGCGGGTGTTGGACAGCGCGTAGAAGGTGCGGGACAGGACGTACTGCCCCGACATGGCGACGAGCCCGGGCGCGAAGGCCATCAGGATGCCGGCCATGGCCGCGGTGTCGTCGGCGCTGGTCCTGCCGTACCCGAAGACGAGGTCCATGATCGGCTGGGCGAGGGCGAGCAGCATGCACGCGGCGGGTACGACGGCGGACGCGGAGGTGCGCAGGGACCGGGAGACGCCGTGCCGCAGGGCGGCGGTGTCCCCGGCGGCCGCGGCCGCGCTCATCCGGGGCATCAGCGCGGTCACCAGGGACACGGTGACGATGCCGTGCGGCACGACCCACAGGACGTAGGCGCTGTTGTACGCGCTGTATCCCGGGCCGCCTTCGAGGCCGGCGGTCGTGGCGAGCCGGGTCGTGACCCAGTAGGCGGCCTGGTTGGCCAGCACCAGGAGCAGCAGCCAGAAGGCCGACCTCAGGGGGCGGGTCAGTCCGCTGCCGCGCCAGTCGAAGCGGGGCCGCCAGCGGAAGTGGGCCGCGCGCAGTGCGGGAAGCAGGGCGAGGGCCTGGACGGCGATCCCGGCGGTCGTGCCGCAGCCGAGCAGCAGCGTCTCGGTCGAACTCAGTGTGCCGCCGTCCGCGGCGAGGGCCAGGTAGAGGCCGAACACGGCGATGACGACGAGGTTGTTGAGGACCGGCGCCCACATCATCGCGCCGAACCGGCCGCGTGCGTTGAGGACTTGGCCGAGGAGGGTGAACAGCCCGAGGAAGAAGATCTGCGGCAGGCAGTACCGGGCGAAGGCGCTCGTCATCGCGGCCTGTCCGCCGCTGTAGTCCGTGTACGCGTCGACGATCGCGGGAGCCGCCCACATCGCGGTGACGGTGATCACCAGGAGGGCGGCCACGCAGGCCGTGACGAGCCGGTCGGTGTACGCGACGCCGCCGTCCTCGTGTTCCTTGGCTGCTTTGACGAGTTCGGGGACGAAGACGGCGTTGAGGGCGCCGCCGAGGAGGAGCATGTAGACCATCGTCGGCAGCGCGTTGCCCACGGCGTAGCCGTCGGCGGTCGGCCCGACGGTGCCGAGCGCCGCCGCGACCACGGCGGCGCGGGCGAAGCCGGTGGCGCGGGAGACGAGCGAGCCGGCGGCCATGACGGCACTGCTGCGGGCCGTGGACGTCCCCTTGGCAGGGGCGCCGCGGCCCGGCTGTCGGCTCGCGCTCCCGGCACTGTCGTCGCCTTGCCGTTCGCCGTCCGCCTGGGAGGCGCTGCCGTCCGCACCGGTCGGAGTGAGGGCGCTCACCGGCGGTTCAGATATGCCTGGAAGGCGCGGTACAGCGCCTGGTTGGCGGGGCCGCCCAATGCTTTCTCCCATTCCCCCAACGTCTCCACGACCTGGCCGCCGGTGCCGAGCTTCCACCGCAGCAAGCCGTACGCACGTTCGGCCGGGTCGAGAGTGGAGGGTACCCCGCGCATGTCGTACACGTCGGCGCCGAGGGCGTGCGCGTCCAGCATCATCCGCCACTGCAGAGCATTGGAGGGCCGCACCTCACGTCGGTGGTCGGCCGACGCGCCGGTTTGGTACCACACCCGGCCACCCACCGTGATCATGGTGTGCGCCGCCAGGATCTCACCTCGGTGGCGGGCGAGATACAGCTTCATCCGGCCCGGCTCCTCCGCGTTGAGCGCCGCGAACTGGCGCTCGTAGTAGGCGAGGGAACGGCCGAGACGGAACCCGTCGCGCTGCTCCGTGACCCCCAACAGCCGGTAGAAGTCGGGAAGTTCGGCGGCGCTGCCCACGACCACCTCGACGCCCTCCTTGCGGGCGCGCCGGACGTTGCGCCGCCACTCCTGGTTGAGTCCTGCCCACAGGTCCTCGGTGGTGCGTCCGGCGAGCGGTATCCGGAAGACGTGGCGGGGCTGGGCGTCGCCGCCGTCGGCGGACCCGTGGCCGCCGCAGCGGAACCACCCTCGCGCGCGCAGCCGTTCGGCGACGGCGCTGCCGAGCGGGTCGACCTCGCTGGCGAGCACGTCGCCCAGCCGCCGGCCGGGTCCGGCGAGGGGCTTCAGCGCGGAGGCGTCCCAGCGCCGGTACGCGGGTGAAGGACCCATCCGTACGGCGAACGCGCCCTCGTCGCGCAGATGATCGAGCAGCGGCGTGAGCCAGAGGTCGACGTCGGGGTCCGCCCAGTCGGCCACCGGTCCCTCGGGCAGGTAGGCGAAGAACTTGCGCGTGCCCGGGAACTGCCGCAGCAGCACGAGTGCCGCGCCGCTCAGCGCACCCGCCTCCGGATCCGTGCCCCAGCCGATGAGCCGGGCCCGCCAGCCCTCCTTGACGTCGGCCCAGGAGGGGCACTGAAGGAAGCCGGGGCGCAGGGCCCGGCCGGCGGGTGACGACAGGAAGGCACGGTACGCGTGCGGCGTGACCGGCCCCAGGGACATGGGTTCCTTCCCCGCTCGGGGGACACGGCCGGGTGGAACGAGCAGTGCTGACATGGTCCGGGCCTCACTCTCCTCCCCGGCTGGCGACGGGGACGCAGAGGATGCTCACAACCGCCCTTGACCGGTCCGCGCGCGGTATGTGACGGGCCCATGACCGTTTCTCACCAACCGCCGTCATAGTGCGGGAGAGTGGCTGACCTGGCCTTTTCCGGCTCTAGGGTCGGAAGTGTCCGCGCAGCACCGCGGAGTCGTCCGTCCTGGGGGTTTCCTTGCTTCACACACGTGCCTTCACCCATGTCCCGATCCGGGCAGCCGTCGCCGCGGCCCTGCTCGCGCCTCTCGCCGCCTGCTCGTCGAGTCCGTCGCCTGCCTCTTCGCAGGCGCCGCGGACGGAGACGTCCGCGGACCGGCCCGTCACGGTCACCGTCACGCCCAAGGGTCGGCAGGTCACGCCGGGCGGGCCGGTGACGGTCACCGCCTCCCACGGCCGTCTCACGTCGGTGACCGTCACGGACGCCGAAGGCCGGCACCTTGCCGGCAAGATCGCGGCCGACGGCCGGAAATGGGTCTCCGCCCGGAAGGCCGCCCCGGGCACGGCGTACACGGTCACCGCCGCGACCCGGACGGCGCGTGGCGGCGCGGCCACCACGAAGGCGTCCTTCACCACCATCCGGGCGGACAAGGTCAACAAGGTCGACTGGCGTCCGGGTGCCGACACCACCGTCGGCGTGGCCCAGCCGATCTCGCTGGTCTTCGACCGTCCCGTCACAAACCGCTCCGAGGTCGAGAAGCAGCTCCACGTCACCACCTCGGTCCCGACGGAGGGGTCTTGGGGCTGGATACGCGACTGGTCGGGCCGGGACCGGGTCGACTGGCGTCCGAAGTCGTACTGGAAGCCGGGGACGAAGGTCGTGCTCAAGGCGCAGCTGAACGGCACCGACTCGGGCGCCGAGGGCGGCTGGTTCGTGCGGGACTACACCACGGCCTTCACCGTCGGCACCCGCCAGATCGTCCGGGTCGACCTCGACCGCCACCGGCTCGCCCTCGTACGCGACGGCAGGACCGTGCGGAGCATCCCCGTCTCGGGCGGCACGCCTGGTGGGGACAAGCGCTCGTGGCGCGGAACGGCCGTGCTCATGGCCAAGGAGGGCACGATCAACATGAATTCGGAGACGGTCGGGCTCGGCGACGCCTACGACAAGACGGTCCACTATTCGATGCGGCTGACCTGGTCGGGCATGTACGCGCACGCCGCGCCCTGGAACGCCCCCTACTTCGGCAACACGAACCACAGTTCGGGGTGCATAGGCATGAGCGACGCGGACGCGGCCTGGTTCTACCGGCAGGTACGACCGGGCGACCCGTTCGAGATCACGGGCAAGGACACCAAGGGAGTCGTCGACCCGGGGAACGGCTTCGGCGCCTGGAACCTTTCGTGGACCGCCTGGCAGGAGAAGAGCGCGCTGCGGTAGGGACGACGGCGCCCACCGGTGATGACGCGGCTCGGCGGGGCACCCCGAAGGGCGGTCCTCAGCGGGTCGCGGGTCCTGACGATCGCCGTCACTCAGGGCGTCGGCTGCGATCCCGCGATGCCGGCCGGGAGCCTGTCACGCGTTGGTGACGGCGTTGACAGCACCTTGCCCGGCATCGCGTGACTGCAGGATCTCGCCCTCACGGGATGACTCCCGCCCCGTGCGCTCAGTCGATACAGAACTCGTTGCCCTCGATGTCCAGCATCGGAATGCAGGAGTCAGTGCCGTCGTACAGGGTTTGCACGTGTACCGCGCCGAGCGGGACCAGTCGCGCGCATTCGGCTTCGAGTACGGCGAGCCGTTCCTCGCCCACGAGTCCGGTGCCGACCCGCACATCCAGATGCACGCGGTTCTTGACGGCCTTGCCTTCGGGGACGCGCTGGAAGTAGAGCCGCGGGCCCACGCCTGAGGGATCCACGCAGGCGAACCATGCGTCCCGCTGCTCGGGTGGCTGCGCACGCTTGAAGTCATCCCACGTCGCGTACCCCTCCGGTGGCGGGGGTACGACGTACCCCAACACCTCGCACCAGAACCGAGCGAGCCGCTCAGGTTCGGCGCAGTCGAAGGTGACTTGGAACGTTCTGATCGCGGACATCGATGCACCGTACCAAGGGGACCTGGGGCCTCGCCGTTCGCTTTTCCCGGCCGGATCCCCCGCGGCCGTCGGGTCCCTGGGGCACCTGAACCACCCCTCCGTGACACGAACAAGGCCACCCGGACGACGCACGCTCGCAACCACGCACCGTACGCGGGACCGAAGTGAGACGGATCCCGACCTGAGCGAAAGCGATCTTCCAGCCGCAGTGGGGGCAGGTCTCGCTGCCTTCGCGTACGTCCTTTGCGACAGGGGCAGCCACCTCAATTCGCCCGCCGGCCCTCACCGCGAATCCTCCTGCACACCCGCGCCCGTCACCGGCTCCCACTGGTTCGATCAACAGGTGACCGCACTGATCAAAAGCGCCCACCTCGTGACTTTCTATCGACAATTTCAGCCAATTGCCGACCGTCATGGAGATCACAGACACACATAGGCGCTCTCAACAGCCACAGCGGCCACCCCACTGTCCCTTCACTATTCGAAGCCGAACCCGGTTCGAATTGAACGAACGGCTGATATTATGTCCGCTTCGGTCTAAAAAATCGAGATGCGGATACCGGGGCTGGGGGACCAATGGCGAACGCGGACGACCTGTTAGGGCGGTTACCGGCGGCCGGCCCCACCCGAGCGGCCAACCGCAGAAAGGTCCTGCTCGCCGTGGCGATCAAAGCAGGCACCCAGGCGGACATCGCGCACCGCACGCTTCTCTCACAGGCGACGGTGTCGGCCGCGGTTCGCGAACTCGCCGAGGCCAACCTCGTGCCCACCGCCAAGGAGCGCGGCAAAGTCTGCCTCTCCGCTGTGAACGACGTAGGCGTCGGCGTCCACCTCGGCTTCAATCACATGACCGTGGTCGCCCGCAGACTCGACAAGGAATACGACCAGGTGACCTCACGAGTCAGTTCGGAGGGCGTCAGCAGGGGCTGGCCCCGAGCTCTGCCGGAGGTCAGGCAGATGATCGACGAGGCCATCGAGGGAACGGGGCGGCGGCGCTCGGACGTGTTCTCCCTCGGCGTCGCCGTGCCCCGGATGATCAACCCGCGCACCGGCGACTTCACTCCGCCGATCCTGCCGCCCTGGCGGGTGGGTGACGACCCCGCCGGAGACCTGGGCAGGTGGCTGGGCGTGCGCGCCTTCATCGACAACGACGCCAACCTCGGCGCCTTGGCGGAACAGACCTACGGCACGCGGGAACACGCCGAGACCGTTGTCTACGTGAAGGCGTCGACGGGTGTGGGCGCCGGAATCATCGTGCACAACAGCGTGCTGCGGGGACACGGCGGCATGGCCGGGGAACTGGGCCACCTCACCGTGGACCCGCACGGCGCGGTATGCCAGTGCGGTGGACGCGGCTGCCTGGAGACGGTGATCGGCGCCGACGCGCTGATCGCACAGGTCCGTGCCGCGCGCGCCCGGAACAGCGCACCCCCGCCAGAGACGCTCGAACAGGTCATCGGAGCCGCCCAGGCCCAGGACGCGGTCTGCATGCGGGTGATCCACGACGCCGGCCGGCGCCTGGGGCAGTCACTGGCCCAACTGTGCAACCTGCTCAACCCCGACCTCGTCGTCATCGGCGGACAGCTCGCCCAGAGTCCCTTGCTGCTGGAAGGTTGCAGGGAGTCGCTCCGCCGTTTCGCGCTGCCGGGCGCGGTCGCCGAGGACTCCAAGTTCGTCCTTGACCTCAGCGAACTGGACACCAGGGCTGAAGCGCAAGGCGCCTTGATCCTGGGCCTTCGCGGCATGGAGCACGCGGCCAACAATTCCTAGACCCACCGGGTGAGCGCACATTTCACCCCGCCGCGGGCGCCCAGGGAGATACTCGATGGCCAGCCAGCCACCCAAAGCCGCTTTCTTCTTCGATGTGACACCCCGGAGCCAACGTCACCGCCCCGTTTCTTCAAATGAGTGGACGCCGCCGACCGAATGAGCCGGGGTCCCGCCCACGAACCCGACGGCCGGACCGGAAACGCTTCCGTCACGCGGAAACAAGGACGAGAACTGCCAGGCAGGAGCACCTGCGATCGCGGGCCGGTTCGACACCTGGTGCGGCTGGTGAATGGCTACACTTTGGGGCCCCGACGCGGCTGGTACAGCCGACGCACGCGTCTTTCCCGTTCCGATCCTTTTCCGGGGCAGTTGATGCCCCTGACCCGAGGCGGTCCCATGACTCACGAGCCTATTGTCGTATCCCCGCACGAGGATGGCGGATGCACGCGACAAGCGGTGAAGCCCGGAGCAATGCCGTCCCCTGAGCTACCGGCCGTCTATGAACCGCCGATGCTGGTCGACCTGGGTCATGTCCGTGAGGTGACGCTGGGCAGTTCCCCCAGCGGCAGTGCCGATGCCAATGCCCAGTACTACTACTGATATCCCGGACAGTTGTCATGCCCCAATCCGCGTCCACCACCGCGATCCTGGACCTGTGCTACCCGCCCTCAGCCCTTCGCCCACCCGACGGGCCCACCATCGCGGGCCTGCTGCCAACGGCCCAGGCGCCGGCACCGGCACCGGCACCGCGTGGGGCCACCCCGCTGTGGCCGGGCGAACCCCTGTTCTGGTCCTGGGGTCCCTGGCATCCCGGTGAGGTCCGCACCGTTCAGCACGCACATACGCGACTGGCCGCCGTCGGCCAGTGCCTCGCCGACGACGTGACCATGCGTCAGGACTTACGGTTAGCGGTGCAGGACGGCCACTGGGAACGTCTGACCCGATGGCCCGGCGCCTACCTGCTCATCGTGCTGCACGAGGACGGCCACGTCACCGCGTATGCCGACCCGGCGGGACAGTTCCCCCTCTACTACGGGCACCACAGTCGGACCACGGTCCTGTCCACCCGCGCGAGAACCGCGGCGGCGCTGTCCGGAGCGACCAACCGGATCGACACGGCCGCGATCGCGGCGGACATCTTCTGCCCCGCAGTTCCGGAACTCGTCGAGGGGCGCACGACGTACGACGGGATCCGTCGACTCGGCGGCGGCCAAGCCGTCACCATCACCCCCTCCGGCGCCCTCACCCACTGGACGTACGAGGACCTCGCCCCCGACCCCGACACGCGATTCGAGGACAGCGCGGCCGAACTGCGGTCAGCCCTCACGCGCGCGGTCAGCCTACGCGCCGACATCGCCCCACGGACCACCTCTGACTTCAGCGGCGGCCTGGACTCCACCTCTCTGGCCTTCCTGGCCGCCCGGACAACCGGTCGGCCGCCTCTGGACGCCTTCGTCTACCACCACCCCGACGCCCCCGCCGGCGATCTCACCCACGCCCTGACCTACGCCGGGTCGGCCCCCACGATCCGGCTCGCCGTCACCCGTGGCACTGAGGACTCCCTGCCCTACAGCGGCCTGTCCGAGCACGGCCCTGCCGATCAGCCCGACCCGGCGGCGGTCATCGGCGCCCGACAGCGGCTGCGACTCGACCACATCGCACACGGCGGCCCCGGCATCCACCTGACCGGAGAGGGCGGCGACGCCCTGCTCGCCGCACCACCCGCCTACCTCGGTGACATCGCGGCCACCGCCGGACTGCGCCGGCTCCTGCGTGACGGGCGTGCGCTGGCCCGCATACGTCAGCTCTCGCCGGCGGAAGTTGTTCTGCGCGCCAGACGCCTGGCACGCACTCCCCTGCACCAGGCGATGGCAGAACTCGCCGCCCGTATCGAGGAACCCCTGGACCACCCGCCGCAGTGGTTGGACGCAGTGGCCTGGTGGCCCTCCCCGGGGCCCGAGGCGGCCTGGCTGACCGCCACAGCACGCCGACACCTGGCCGAACTGGCCGACGAGCGCGCTCGATCGGCAGGTGCCGCACATCATTCCGCGCACGCGACACCGGGCACCCGGGCAGTGCTGTGCGAGTTGCGCACCTCCGCCGCTGCGCAGACCCAGTTCACCAGCACGGCCCGCGCATTCGGTATCTGGCCGCACGCTCCCTTCCTGGACGGCGAGGTCGTACGGGCCTGCACCCGCCTCTCGTTGCACCACCGGATCGACCCGTTCACGGCCAAGCCGCTGCTGGCGTCCGCACTGACCGGTCTGGTCCCCGACTCCGTGCTGCATCGCAGGACCAAGGGCGACTATGCGGCCGAGAACTACCGTGGCGCCCGCCGCTCGGCGGCCCGGATCAAAGCGCGGCTCGGGCGGTCGCCGCTGGCCGACCTCGGCATCATCGAACCCTCGCGAGTGATCGCCTCGATCGAACAGGCGGTTGCGGGTCTGCCGGTACCCTTCTCAGCGCTCAACCGCCTTCTCGGCGCGGACCTTTGGCTGACGGCCGTCAGCAGCGGACAGGAGCGGCGATGACACGGCTGAGCGTGTCCGAACACGTCCGGGAAAGCACCTCACCGCATGGCGGCGGCGTGCTGCTGGACGTGCGGTCCGGCCGCTGCTTCGCAATGAACGCCATGGCCCGCACACTGTGGCAGGAATGGCGCCGCAGCGGGAACTTCGACGCCGCGGTACTGCTGCTGGCTCGCCGTTATCCGGACCTGCAGCACGACAGAATCCACGACGATGCACGCCGCCTCGCCGACGCCCTGATCAGCCTGGGTCTTCTCGCCACCCACGCCCCGATCCACACCGCACCCACGTCCGCGCAACCCGCATGCCCGGATGAGGCTGCCGATGTCCACCCTCTCGCACGGCGGCACCCGGACGGTGCCGGATCCTCCGCGCAGAACTCACCGGCCAGCCAGGTTCCGCCCGTGGCCGAAGTGCCCGCCGCAGCAGGACAGATGACCATGGCCGCCGAACCGGTACGCGACGCGGGCAGCCGCACCCTACGCGGCGCCGCGACCGCGGTACTCGGCCTGCTCGCACTCCTTGGGGCCCTCCTGCTGATCCGGCTGCCGCTGAGGGCCGTCTTCCGCACGGTGAGCTGGACCGCACGAGCCTGGTGTCGGCGAGAGGCCACACCGGACCATGCGTCAGCCACCCTCGCGGCGGTCAGGCGCGCAGCCCAGTGGTACCCAGGACGCGCCGCCTGCCTGGAGTTGTCTCTGGCAACGCTCGGGATCCTGACACTGACCGGTCGGCGGGCGGTGTGGTGCATCGGCACGGCGGACGACCCCTACCGCTTCCACGCGTGGGTGGAGGCGCAAGGAGTCGCCATCGCCTCGCCTGACGAGTACGGCAACGTCGAATTCCGCCGTGTTCTCTCGGTTGGCTGATCCATTGGACATTCCGGCGAAGAGTGCGACCCCTTCATGAGCCTTTTCCCGCCGCCTTGTTCAAATTGCACGCGTCCGGCGCTCCGCCGCGATCCTTACCGGATAGTTCCAAGAACGCCGTGGAGAAACCGAGCGGATTCCCCTTCATCGACCGGACTTTGTGCGCTAGCCTGACAAAGTGAGGGGGCGGTCACCGGTCTCCCGGCAACCGCCCCCTCAGAGGGACCTCCTCGTCCCTCAGGCGCGCGGCAACAGCGCGTCGAGCAGCGTCATGTCACCGTGCCCCTGAGTCATCCCACTCAGGAGCACCAGGACGATGACGATGATGACCACTCGCACGTGCTGCCAGTGCACAGAGACCGAACAGCGGGTGGTCATCGTCATCTTCACACCCATGTGATTCACCTCCTTGTCCCCACGCGTCAGCGCCGTACCCGACAATCAGGAAAAGCGGCAGCAACTCCGTGTGAGAAACAGTGTTACCGTCAACCTGCCGCAAAACAATGGCCTTTGTAGCGCCCCCCACGCGCCTCATGAGCCCCAGGACGGGGGAATGCACTCCGCCTCGCCCTTCAATTCACTTCCATGAGGTACGCGGTGAATGCCGTCACGTCATGAACTGAAAATTGAGATCGCTCTCCGTTCTTGGCGCCACCTCACGGGACAACGCGGAGGCAGGCCGCCTCACACCGCCGAGCCCATAGCGGACCTTCCTGCATCGCAGCCCTCACTCGGACACCTGTCGCGCCCGATTCGAAGGCGAACGGAAGGTACAGGACGCTCAACGTCATCGAATAACCCGAGGCGTGCGCAGCACCGGCGTCACTTCCACCTTCATCCGGTGATCCCGCACTCACAGAATGTGACACACCTCACACATGCTGTGCTTTCGAAGTGGTGCATCTGGCGCGGGTGTACGGATCAACAGCCGCGATCCAGCGCGGCAGGAGCGATCCGGCCATACGGCCGCGGACCCCGGTGCAATTCGCTTGACCCGGGTGCGGGGCAACGCTGCACTGTGCCCAGGCGTCATCACGAAGAAGGGCGCCGGCATCCGGAGGAGGCGGCGGCAGCGATGGAGATCCGTTCCACGACCGACAAGGATCTCGACGTCTTCGTCGATACCGTCCACGCCGCGTTCGGGCGCTTCCCGGAGACCCCGGTCGACGGCGGCGGACTCTGGTGGTCGGCGCTGGAAGTCGACCGGTGCGTCCTCGCGTCGACGGCGGACGGACGGCCCGTCGGTACCGCCGCCGCGTACTCCTTCGAGCTCACCCTCCCCGGCGAGACCCTCGTCCCGGCCGCCGGAGTGACCGCCGTGGGTGTGCTCCCCTCGCACCGGCGCCAGGGTGTGCTCAGCGCGATGATGCGACATCAGCTCGCCGAGCTGCGGGCCCGCGGGGAGTTCCTCGCCGTGCTGCTGGCGTCCGAGGCCCCGATCTACGGGAGGTTCGGCTACGGGTCGGCGACCTACACGGCACGGCTCACGGTGCCGCGCCGTCAGGCCGCCCTCGCGACTCCCCGGGCGCGCGGAGCCGCCGGCACGTCCGCAGCCGGCTCCGTCGAAGTCCTTCGTAGCGCCGACTGCGGAGACATCCTGGAAGAGGTCTACGACCGGTACCGCCGTGGTCAGCCCGGTGCGCTGTCCCGGCCGCACCGCTGGTGGACGCAGCGGGCGGGGCAGCCCCCGATCTCACCGGCACCGCGCTACGTCGCCGTGCACCGTGACGCGGACGGGGTCCCCGACGGGTACGCAAGCTACTCGATCAGCGAGCCCGACACCCTGACGGTCGACGAGACCATCACGACCGACGACGCCGTCTTCACGGCCCTGGCCCGCTTCGTACTCGGCCACGACCTGGTCGCCGACATCGAGTTCAAGCACCTCCCGCCGCAGCACCCGCTGCGCTGGCAGCTCGCGGACTTCCGCGCCGGCCAGGTGAGCAAGGACTCCGACTGGCTCTGGGTACGGCTGCTGGACATCCCTCGTGCGCTGACCGCGCGCGGCTGGTGCACGGACGGTGATCTCGTCCTCGACGTCGACGACCCGTTCCTCGGCGAACACGGCCGCCACCTGCTCACCGTCCGGGACGGCAAGGCCGACTGCGTCCCGACGGACCTGGAACCCGACCTGTCCCTGGACATCGGCGACTTGGGCTCGATCTATCTCGGCGGGACCGCCCCGAGCACGCTCGTGCGCGCGGGACACATACGGGCCCACCACCCGGGCGCGGCCCCCCTCGCTGACGCGCTGTTCCGTGCCGAGCGACCTCCTCACTGCCTGCACTGGTTCTGACCACGCTTTCGCGGTCTGACACGGCGCCTTCGCCGTTATCGTCCACTCCCGCGACGGAACGACTCGCACGCCTTCACGCCGGTCGCCGTCACCCGTCCGGGTCGGGACGCGCCGACTCGCGCCCGGCGGAGGCAGCGGCCCATCGCCGATCGTGTAGAGATGCCCGGTACGGGTGGCTGGGCCGGCGTCGGCCGGGGCACATCACGAGCCCCGCTCGGCGATGCCGTTCAGGACGGATGCCGATCCGCCACACAGACCGCGAGGCATCGGAGGCCGAGCGCGCTCATGACCACCGCTCACTGGCTCTTCGGCGACCAGCTGGGACCCCACTTCCTCACTCCCGGCAGCGACGGCTCCGAGCACGACGCGCCAGTGGTGATCATCGAGGCCCGTTCCGTGTTCCGCCGCCGACGCTTCCATCGCGCGAAAGCGCATCTCATCCTCTCCGCGATGCGGCACAGGGCCGCCGAACTCGGCGACAGGGCTCGCTACATCCGCAGCGAGACCTACCGCGAAGGGCTCCGAGAAGCGCTCGGGGACAGCGCGGTGACGGTGCATCACCCCACCTCACACGCGGCCCTCCGCCTCGTCCGGTCCCTCGACACCGTCACCGTCCTTCCGGCCCGCGGCTTCCTGGTCCCCCAGCCGGACTTCACCGCCTGGGCCGACGGCCACGGCGGCCGGCAACTCCGCCAGGAGGACTTCTACCGGTGGGTACGCCGCGGACACCATCTCCTCATGGACGCGGACTCTCCGGCGGGCGGCCGCTGGAACCACGACCACGACAACCGCGAGCCGCCGCCCAAGGACGTACGGACCCTCGACGCACCGCCGCCCTACCGGCCACACGAAGACGCGATCGACGACGAGGTACGGCACGACCTGGACCGCTGGCAGCGCAGCGGCGAGATCAGCTTCGTCGGAAAGGACGGACCACGACGCTTCCCCGCCACTCGGCGTGAGGCATCGGCGGCCCTCCGGCGCTTCGTCAAGCACCGCCTGGCGGGCTTCGGCCCGCACGAGGACGCCATCCTGCGGGCCGATCCGGTGATGAGCCACAGCCTGCTGTCGTCGTCACTGAACCTCGGCCTGCTGCATCCGGCCGAGTGTGTCGAACTGGCCGAGAACGCGTGGCGGTCCGGACAGGCGCCGATCAACAGCGTGGAGGGGTTCGTCCGGCAGATCGCCGGATGGCGCGAGTACGTCTGGCAGCTCTACTGGTACTTCGGCGACGACTACCGCCACAGCAACGCGCTGGCGCACCGTACGCCGCTCCCGGACTGGTTCCTCGAACTCGACGCGGACGCCGTCACCGCTCGCTGCCTGAGCACGGCCCTGGGCCAGGTCCGCGACACCGGCTGGACCCATCACATCCCGCGGCTGATGCTGCTCGGCAGTTACGCCCTTCAGCGCGGCTGGGACCCGCGGGCGGTCATGGACTGGTTCCACCGCTGCTTCGTCGACGGGTACGACTGGGTCATGCTGCCCAACGTGATCGGGATGTCCCAGTACGCCGACGGCGGCCGGATGACCACCAAGCCGTACACCTCGGGTGGTGCGTACATCCACCGCATGAGCGATCTGTGCGCCGGCTGCGCCTACCGGCCCACGGAACGCACGGGCGACCGGGCGTGCCCGTTCACGGTCGGATACTGGGCCTTCCTCCACCGGCATCGCCACCGGCTGTCCGGCAACAACCGCATGAGCCAGGCGGTCCGCGGCCTCGACCGCCTCCATGATCTGGACGAGCTGCTGCAGCGGGCCGGGGACGAGGGAGACGCTCCTCCGTGACGGGAGCGGCGCATGCCATGACATCGGCGGCGTGGTGACCGACCGAGTGGAGCGCGGGAAGCAGGGCGGGAGATGCGCCGTGAGGTCGTACTCGACGAGCGTGCGCGGGTTTCACTCGTGTCGTCGAGCGAGATCGCCGCTGCGTCGGGTGTCCGGCTCGCTACGGTGCAGGAGATCGAGCGGGTCACACGGGGTCGGCCAAGGACCGATCCCGAGCGAAGGGGATACCGGATGGATGAGCTGGTGCGGTGGCTCGGCGAGCAGCTCGACGACGACGAGTCGGCGGCACTGGGCGCCAAGGGTGACACGGACGGCCGATGGACGCGGGACGACGGGCCGCCGAAGGGCGTCGTGGTCGGTGACGAGAGCGGCACGCTCACGATGCAGCAGGCCCGCCACATCGCTCGCCACGACCCGGCGCGAGTGCTCCGCGAGGTGGAGGCGAACCGCCGGCGCCTCGAACGCCACACCCCGCAGATGATGGTCGGCCCCCAGAGCGACCCCGCCGACCCCACCACCTACGTCCTCGGCTGTCCGCCGTGCCAAGTGACCATCCTGGACGAGGCCAACTGGCCGTGCGTCGAGCTGCGGGACATGGTGGCGGCTTACGTGGACGGCCCCGGAGCGGGATGAACCTCAGCGCTGTCTCGCCGTGGTCTGCCAGCACTCATCGTCGATCGCCGATTGGTCACCCCGCTCAGGTCCTGAGCCGGTCATGCTGCACATCGAAACAGAGCAGCCCCATCGAGTCCGCCAGAGCCGCCGCGTAGGCCGAGACTTCCTCGGCCCTGCTCCAGTCCATCCCGAAGTAGAGAACGGGGCCACTTGCACCAGCGATCAACGGCCCCACCGACCAGGGCGACGTCTCGTGCTCGTCCTCGGTGACGTCACACCACCGCTCAAGAAGCGCCGCGAGATAGGCGGTGATGCGTTCAGACGGAGGTTCTTCGATCTCACCGTCGACATAGCGGTCGTACAGGTCACTGAAGGACCGACGGGCACTCCTATCGTCCGCCGGCCGCTCACCTTCCCAGACAGCCAAGTCGTAGCTCATGACCGAAGATTCTCGCACCACGCCTACAGCCAAAAGAAACGATGCATCAGCCACCCGCGAAGTACGGAACTACCTGCCGGTGTCCTCCGCGAGGGTGTGGGCGACGAGAGCGTTGGCGTGGCCGTGGCCCAGACCGTGCTCGGACTTGGGCCAGTGCACGAGCTCCATGTGCTTGCTGAGCGGCGAGGCGCGGATGAGCTCCTTCCACTCGGCGATCGGGCGGCCGTACTTCTTCTCGATGGAAGGGAAGTAACTGGCAGGGCCCTTCACTGCGTTGGTCATGGGTGTCCTCTTCTCTGTGTCGGGCGGTGTGGATGTTGTCGACGGTGCCGGCTGGAGCTGCCCGTATGTGGAGGCTCACGCTCCTGGCGTGTGGGTCATCGCGACGTCCTTCCGGCGAGGTGTTCTCGCTTGTCTGACCGATGGAGAGCCGGAAAGTCATCGCTCCGGACGAAGTGCTCTCCATGGCAGGGGCACTCCGGCCGCTCGCACCGGACACGCAGAGCGCCCCGACCCGGCGGAATCCGACAGTGAGGTGCCGCCGCGAAAACCGTTTGGCAGGCCAGGACAGCCCCTGCTACCTTCGCGGTGGCCGTGCGAGAGAACAAGGAGGTGGTACCCGTGAACGTATCGACATGGGTGCTCTCCTCCAGGGTCACGGTCGGGCAATAGGTCGTCCGGGAGCGCCGTTCAGCAGCACTCCCGAAAGGCACGACCATGGCCCTTCACTTCACTTCGCAACAGCGCCTCGACGACGGCGTCCTGGAACGTGAATTCACCCTCGGCGAGATCCCCGGCATACTGTGGACCCCCGCGTCCGCCCCCGCTCCGACGCCGCTGATCCTGCTCGGCCACCCTCCGCTGGGACTGGACAGAATGTATCCCCGGCTGTCGGCGCGGGCCCGGCAGGCCGCCGCGGACGGCTTCGCCTCCGCCACCATCGAATTGCCCGGCAGCGGGAAGCGGCCCCGTTGGGACGCCGCCGAGGAGGCTCGCGCCGATCTGCGCCGCGCTCTGCAAGCCGACGAGCCGGTCAGCGCCGAGACCGTCGACGCCCTCACCCTCCCGCTCGTCGACGCGGCGGTCCCGGAATGGCAGACCACCCTCGACGCCCTCCTGGCGCTGCCCGAGATCGGCGGCCCGGTCGGGTACTCGGGCGGAGTGATCTCCATCGGCGTGCGCCTCGCGGCGATCGATCCGCGCGTCGTGGCCGCTGTCCTCTTCGCCGGGAGTTTCGTACCGCGCGCCACGTTCGAGGACGCCCGCCGGGTCACCATCCCGCTGCACGTCCTGCTGCAGTGGGACGACGAAGGGAATGACCGGCAGGCGGCCCTCGACCTCTTCGACGCCTTCGGTTCAGCGGAGAAGGCCCTGCAGGCCAACATGGGCGGACACAGCGGCGTTCCGCAGCACGCCGGGGACACCGCGGCCCAGTTCTTCGTCCGGCACCTGAAGTAGAACGGGCCACCAGGCCGACAGCGAATGGTCAGCCGCTGACGAAGAGGCTGCTCGTCGCAGAACCTGCCCGGGGCTCTGCTGCTGTCGACCGTCGCGGGCCCCTGCCCACCTGGCAGGGGCCCGCACTGGCCACCCGGCAGTGGCCCACAGCGCTCCCACCACACATGCAGACGCGGCTGTTCAGCCGGCCACGCTTACCGGCACTCAGGTCGGCGTCTCCGGGCGCGAGGCATCGGCGGCATCTGTTCCTTCGGGGGCGCGTCGGACAGGGGAAACGCGCCCTCTGACCGAGCACCAGTCAGCCATGCATCCGCCGTGAAATATCCCCTCAGATAGTCCCCCTATACGTGTGTAAAGGCGCCATAAACAGCCACTCGGGCGCAAACAAGACCCTGTAGCGCAGAGGACGGCGGGGGACAGTGTCAGCTCGCTACCCGCCGCATCGAAGGACAAGAGGTGACAGCAATGTCCACGTCCGCTTCCCGGTCATCCATGGAGATGCATCCGGACATCGTCGAAATGCGTCAACGCCACGAAGTGGCCGAGCGTGCCACCAGCACGCCCCAGGGACAGATGGTCGGAACGCTGGCCTTCCTCACCGGGATCTACCTGGCGGCTTCCCCGTGGATAACGGGCTTCAACGGACTGTCGACGCTCGCCGTGACCAATCTGCTCGTGGGCATCGCGTACGCACTGCTCATGAGCGGTGGGTTCGGGCGGGCTTACGAGCGTACCCACAGCATGGCGTGGGGCGCCTGCGCCCTCGGCCTGTGGACGATCGTCGCGCCGTGGGTGGTCGCGGGCGACGTCAGCACCACGAAGACCGTCGTGAACAACGTCATCACCGGAGCGATAGCCGCTCTGCTGGCCATGGCCGCCAGTGCCGCCACTCGCGCGGCTGAGTCCCGCAAGGGCCGAGCGGGCATGACGGCGTCGTACGGCCAGCACGACTGAGTCCGCCGCACACCTCCGCCGACCATCGCACTGGCCGCTCGGGAGCAGGGAGGGCGGGTCCGCGCAGGTCACTCTGCCCGGACCCGCGAACTCACCGTCGGCCCCGGTCCGACTCGGGTCACTGCCGACGGGGCTCCAGCACCTGCAGCGTGCCGGTTCGGGTGTCGAAACTGCGCAGAGTAGTGAACTGAGCCGACAGCGGCGGTGCCGGCAGCAGCTCGGGGACCCGCCGGTCGGCGAAGGCGCCGGCCCGGCGGGTGCGCCCCAGGGTGATGTGCGGGCTCCAACGCCCGGGAGCGTGAAAGGGGTTGAGCGTCTCGGGCGGGCTGTCCGAGGCCACGGCCTCCCACACCCGGCGGTGCAGACCGGCCAGTGCGGAGTCGCAGTCCAGCGCCCAGGCCAGCACGGAGGTGGGCCGCTCGAAACGCACCACACCGGCGAAGCGCACCGGCAGCGGAAGGGCAGCGGCCACCTCGGCGAGCTCCCAGCGGATCGGGGCGGTCAGCTCCGGGCAAGCGGCCAGAGTGAGGTGCGGACTGTTCGTCGGTGAGGAATGGCGCGCCTGACTCGGCAAGCCCGCATCCGCCAGGCGACGCCAGGCCTCCCGGACCGCCAGCTCCGCCGACTCGTCCAACAAGAGCTCGACCGTACGCACGGTCGCAGCCTACCGGTGATCACCCCGCCGGCTTCGTCGCCGTCCCGGAGTGCCCCAGGGCTGGGCTTGCCTTGGCGCACGCGGCGCGCGTCAGAGCGAGCTCGGAAGGTACCCGCTCGGCGAGGTCAGTCGAGCAGCGCGGTCGCCTCGACCTCGACGAGGACGTCCGGCTCGAAGAGGTAGTCGACGCCGATGAGTGAGGCCGGCGGTATGGGCAGCCGGAGGCCGATCTCATCGGCGACGGACTGTACTCCGGCCATGAAATCGTCGATCCTCTCCGGGGTCCAACGGGTCACGTAGAACGTCAGACGCAGCACGTCGTCGAACGACGCGCCCGCGCCCGCCAGCCCCAGTGAGGTGTTGCGCAGCGCCTGGGCGACCTGCCCGGCCAGATCGCCGGGCGCGACCGGCGTTCCGTCCGCCCGGCGCGCGATCTGGCCGCTGACATGGACGTGCTTCGTCCCGGTACCCACGGCGACATGGTGGTACGGGACCGGCTGCAGCATGCCTTCCGGGGTGAAGTGCCGAACAGTCATGGTGTGTCCTCCTCGATCTAGGCATCTCACTAGGTATCTGTAAGCTACCTAGTGGCAGAAGGACACTTCAACGAGACCAGGTTTCGCCATGGATACCGACGACGAACTCAGCCTCGACGCGCCGCACCGCGAACTGCTCGACCAGGTCCTCGACAAGTGGTCGCTCAGCGTCCTCAACGAGCTCTGCGAACGCCCGTGCCGCTTCAACGAGTTGCGCCGGGCCATCCCCCAGGTCACGCAGAAATCGCTGACCGCGACACTTCGGCGCCTCGAACGCAATGGCGTGGTCGAGCGCGAGGTGCTCTCCACCCGGCCGGTCGCCATCAGGTACCGGATCACGCCGCTCGGCAAGACCCTGCGGCACCCCATCGACGTACTGCTGGCCTGGGCCGCGCAGAACATGCCCGCCATCGAGCGCGCACGCGAAGGCTTCGGCGCGCGGGAGGAAGACGCCGCACTGTGAGCCGTCGCTCCGATGCCGGTCGGTGGCTCCCGTCGCACCGATGCGTGTCGGTGGCTCACTTGGCACCGGCGTACGTCGGTGGCTCGGTACGCACCAGGTGGCTCGCACCTGCCGTGGTGGCGGGCCCGCGGCAGACGTGCGACGGGCCTGCGGCAGGTACGGTGCGCAGGGCCGCGGCAGGTGCCTTGGGCCGGCCGGCGGGCAAGTTCGGTGGGCGCTCAATTGGTCTGGGTACGACGGGCGAAGCGTTCACCTCGTGGGCTTGCCGCCCAGCGCCTCGACGACCTCGGTCACGTTGGCGTATGAGCCGCCCTCGGGGAGCTGTCGCGCCGCCTCCAGCGTCGGGTCCGGGGCGTGGTGCGCTTCGAGGGTGTCCAGCAACGTCTGTCGGTCAGCCGGGAAGGCGGTTCGCTCCAGATGGCGGGCCAGATCCAGCCGCAGAGCGTCCGCTTCGGCTGCTGCCCGTGCCTGGTCACGGCCCTCACCCGGTGGCGGGACGGGCCCGGCCGAGTCGACGTGGATGTCGTCGTCGGCCGGTGGCTCGGGATCGACCGCCTCCTCCACGTGCGTGGGCTGACCGCCACGCAGCAGCCCTTCCAACTCGTGCTTCATCTCGTCGTCCTTACGAGGACTGACCGGGTTGCTGCCTCGCTCCATTTCCACACACCGCCTTTCCTGATGTACGCGTCTAGGCCGCGCTCGGTTCGTTGGTCCATCGCAACAGGGCGCCGAGGCCGCCCGTCGGCACGTCCGCTCCCTGGCCGTCCGCGGCAGGGAGGAACAGCACGTCCGCTGCGGTGGCGGCGGCCGCACGCAGCAGCGCGTCATCGGCGCGTGCGGAGACGGGGTCCCCTTCTCCCAGGGTCTTGGCGTCCGTACGCCGGACCGCCACCTGGTCCGGGGCCGCACCCACCCATGTCTCGGTGGCCAGCTCCGGAGCGTCGGAGCGGATCAGGAGCGTGTCGATGCGGTGCTCCTGAGCGGCCTCCACCAGGGCCGGAACGCCTTCCACCGCGCCTGCGGCGTCGCCGGTGTCGGACCGCCCGGCGCGGAATCGCTCCAGCACCTTCTCGGCTCGACGCCGCGCGTGCTCTGCCCGGGCCTGCTCAATCGTCTCTTCGAGGACGCGGGAGTCGCTGCCCGCGGCGCGTCCACCGTGCTCCGTGTCCACCGTCACCTCTCGGATGCCCTGGGGCAGCTTCTCGAGTACGGCAGGCCGCTCACGCACGTCGCCGGCCAGGACGACCATCTCGGCGCCGGATTCCTCGTACGCCGAGGTGAGCGCCTCGGCGATCTCGCCGGCGTTGTGGTCCCAGGTGTTCTCGACCTTGAGCTGGAAGTGCCGCTCGGACCAGTCGGAGGAAGCCGTACGGTGGACCGGGCTCTGCCGACCCTCCACGTGCCCGGCGTCCTTCGGGCCCGCCGCACCTCGCAGTTCGAAATCCGCGCCGGTCCGGTCGACGTACGCCACCAGGCACAGCGGGTCCTGGCCTGCCAGCTCCAGCAGCGGCGTCAGGCGTGGCAGCGGCGCCCAGCAGGCGATGGGGCTCTGCGGCGGCCGCGAGAGACGGCACGTGAGCACCACCTCTCCCCCGGCGGCGAAGACGACCCGGCCCGCGGGATCTTCCTGCGGGGTGATCCTCGCCAGGGCTTCGCCCACCGCCTGGACGGTCGCCGTGTCGGCGCCGGCCTCCTCCAGACTCCCGCAGAGGTCCCGGACGGTCAGCTCCCGCCGTTTCGCTCCCGACTCGTCGTTCTGAGCGGGGTCGAAGTAGACGGTGGCCCACGGACCACGCCGGTCGAGAAGCGGCTCAAGGAATGACAACTGCACGGTTCCTCCTCTTTCATCCCGGGTCGAGACCGAGTGCCCAAAGAGAAGGCGAAAAACACGGGAACCGGAGATCAGCTCAGCCGACCCCTCCTTGCCGGTCGGCGGCTGCCGGCTTGCGGGTCCGCGGCTGCCTGCTTGCTGGTCCGCGGCTGCCTGCTCGGCCAGGGTCCGACCGGCCATACCGGCCGCTCGAACCCTGGCCGGACACCGCTTACGGCTATGCCATGCCGGCCGTTCAGGCCGGTCAGACACCGCTTGTGGCCATGCATCGCTCCCGTCGGCGCGGCGTGCGGGTCACTGGGGCGGCGCGTCCAGCGGCGTCGTGGCCAGCGCCCGTGCGACGCCGAGCAGGTTCGCCGCCATCGCGCGGCCGGTCTTCTGGGCCCAGTCGTGCCCGCGTTCGTCGTCGAGGTAGTCCGGACCCGGGCCCGGACCGAGGTGCCAGTACGTCCACGACTGGCCGGGGATGGTGTAGCCGATGTCGCACAGGGCGCCGTTGATCTCGCTGATGACGTGGTGCGCGCCGTCCTCGTTTCCGGTGACGACCACGCCGGCGACGCGGTTGTACGCGACCGGGCGGCCGTCGTCGTCCGCTTCGGAGAGCATCGCGTCCATACGCTCCAGGACTCGCTGAGCCACCGAGGACGGATGGCCCACCCAGGTCGGGGAGGCGATGACCAGGATCTCCGCCTCCAGCAGCTTGGCATGCACCGCGGGCCAGTCGTCCCCGGCGGCGACGGCTTCGCTGACCACGCCGGGGTGGATGTCGAGATCGACAGCGCGTACGTACTCCACCTCGACGCCGCCGTTCTCCTCCAGCCAGGCGCCGACCGCCTCAGCCAGTGCGGCGGTGTTGGACGGCTCCGGGGACTTCTTCAGCGTGCAATTGATCACTAATGCCTTCATGACACACGCGTACCCCGGTTTCGAGCGGAAGCCGCGCGCTGCACCCACTCGGGGGAAGGCCATCAGCGTCGTGGCCACAGACCGCTCTCCCCAGCGGCATGACGCACTGCGGTGGCGGCCTCGGAACGACCGGCTGCCCTCACTCCAGGGGCGCATTCTGTACGTGTCGCGGTGTGGAGCCTGGGCACCCGGCGGCCATGGAGATGCCACCTTCGCCACTGATCGATCGTTCCCTTCCCGCGCTCGCCCAGGGCTACAACTGGCTGCCCGGCTTGCTGCGTCAGCGTCCTGACGCCGTGGCGCGTACCCGGGTGATGGGCAAGCCCGCGCTCGTCGTACGCGGGCCGGAAGCGGTGCGTTTCTTCTACGACGAGGAGAACGTGCGCCGCGGCGGTGCCATGCCAGGGCCTGTCCTGAGCACCCTGTTCGGTCACGACGCCGTCCACACCCTGGACGGCGAGGCCCACCGCGCCCGCAAGGAGTTCTTCCTGCCGCTGTTGCACCCCGAACGCATCGCCGACCTGGTCGACCAGGTGAACGTCGCGTGGGACGACGCGGTCCAGGAGTGGGGCGGGGCCGAACAGACCGTGCTGTTCGACGCGGCGAGCATGGCGCTCACCCGCGGTGTGTGCCGCTGGGCGGGCATTCCCATCGGCGCACGTTCCGAGGAGATGACGCGTCTCGCCCATGACCTGGTCGCCATGGTCGACGGCTTCGCCACCGCAGGGCCACGTCACTGGCGGGCACGGCAGGCCAGGAACCGACAGGAACAGCGCTTCGCCCGGTTGGTCGAGGACGTGCGTTCGGGCCAGACCGAGGCCCCGCAGGGTTCGGTGCTCGCCTCCGCGTGCACGCACCGGGAGGCCGACGGCGAACTGCTTCACCCGCACACGGCCGCCGTCGAGTTGCTCAACGTCATCCGCCCCACCGTCGCCGTCTGCTGGTTCGTCGCG
The DNA here is from genome assembly GCF_053611025.1 of Streptomyces sp. NPDC054842. NCBI lineage: Bacteria > Bacillati > Actinomycetota > Actinomycetes > Kitasatosporales > Streptomycetaceae > Streptomyces > Streptomyces sp. NPDC054842. The sequence goes on along the minus strand of NZ_JBSGZN010000014.1, from coordinate 135,368 downwards.
TACACGGCGCACGCGCTGCATCTGCAGCCGAACCAGCGGGAACGGCTGCGAAGCGGCGACACCGCCTACCTCGCCGCGTTCGTGCACGAGGTGCGCCGCTTCTATCCGTTCGCGCCGTTCCTCGGCGGTATCGCTGTCCGCGACCTGTCCTGGCGGGGTCTCTCGGTGCCGAGCGAGGGCATGGTGCTGCTCGATGTCTTCGGCCAGAACCACGACGAGGAACTGTGGGGCGACCCGTACGTCTTCCGGCCTGAGCGCTTCCTCCAGCACCCGGTCGAGCGCGACGAACTGATCCCGCAGGGCGGCGGCGAGCCGCGTACCGGTCACCGCTGCCCGGGAGAGGGGATGACCATAGGGCTGCTCGAAGCCCTCGCGCTCCGTCTCGCCGACCTCGACTACAGCGTCCCCGACCAGGACCTGCGCATCTCCCTGCGACGCATCCCGGCGCGGGTGCGCAGCGGCTTCGTCGTGCGAGACGTACAGGCACCGAGCAAGCGCCGGCTGGCCGCGGTGTGAGACCCGCCGGCGCAGGGCGGGAACCGTCCTGCGCCACAGAGGCACCAGCGCCCGCAGTGTGCGGGGGCTGGTGCCTCGTCCGTTCCCGGATGCGGTGGACGGTCAGGCCGGCTGGAGAGAGTCGTCGTCGCTGCGGGGTGTGGTCAGCCTGCTGTGGGCAGCGGCCAGAGCGGTGTCGACGTCGCGGGTGCCGGTCGCCACGCACAAGGTGTAGGCGAGATCCTCCATTCGCTGGCGCACCTCTTCGCTGCTGTTCTCGGCGTGCAGAATGCGCAGCGTCTCGTACTGCTCGACCAGGTTCTCCAGGACGGCCGGGTGCGCCATGAGCATGAAAGCCCCTCCTCAACGCTGTTCTCGTGGGTGATACATCGACCCGTGTGCCCCAGGAGGCCGACGCTCATTCCTGCGCATGGAGTGAGCCGGCGAACGGGCGAGAGGCTCGACGCCATGGCGACTTCTTGCTGGGTGAGACCTGTGTGGGGCTCCCAACTTCTGGACGGCTCTGTCTCCTCAAGCGCCGTCGGGATCGCGGCGGGCCGCATCCGCGGCGTTCCAGCCGTGTTCGAGGAGATCGAAGGCTGCGTCGACGGCTTCCTCGGGACGTTCGGCGCGGTGGGCGAGGGCGGAGGTCTCCAGGGCGAAGCGGGCCAGAGCGGCGATGCGTGGGTCGCCCTGCACGGCACCGGCGTCCTGGGCGATGGCGTCGGCCAGGGCGTCCTGGTGGCGCATCCACATGCGGTGCGCGTAGTCGCTGAGGGCGGGAGTGTTGGCGACCAGGGTGAAGAAGTCCGCGTAACTGGGGTCGGAGTCGGCTCCACGCAGCCGGACCTGCTTGACGTGCGCGCACAGCGCCTGGGGGACGGTCGTACCGGGGGCGCGGTTGCGGACCGCGGCGATGAGCGCGGCTTCCTGGTGGGTGTCCTCGTCGAAGACGAGGGCCTCCTTGCTGGGGAAGTGCTTGAGGAGGGTGGTGGTGGAGACGTCTGCCGCTTCCGCGATCTCGTGCAGAGTCACCGCGTCGTAGCCACGGGCGAGGAAGAGTTTCAGGGCGGCGTCGGCGAGCGCTTTGCGGGTGGCGGCCTTCTTGCGTTCGCGCCGTCCCGCGGGAGCTGAGGTCGAGGACCCGGCAGAGGTTGGCATGCCGCCATCGTACATAAAGATGGCTGACGCAAAAAGTTGTGTCGTTGCACTTTTTTGCCGGTTGTGCTTTTTTGGGATGGCGGACGTACGCAGAGCGCCGTCCACTGTCCCTTCCCCTCGCCCTCGCCCTCGCCCTCGCCCTCGCCCTGCCCTGCCCTGCCCTGCCCTGCCCTGCCCTGCCCTGCCGCAAGGCATACAAGGTTGACACCCGTTGACCCTCCGCCCCACCGACGGCGCCTGCAAATCGTGCGCTACGGAAGGACGTGGTGCGCCCAACGTCACTACTGGCGAAGCCTGCTGACAGCACATCACCTCTCCCCCGCCATCCATCTCCGTGCCGGCCACACCACGCCGCACGACACGAACGGAGTACCACCGTGAAGGCTGCACCCTCATCCCGCATAGCGATCGTCGGCGCCGGCCCCGGCGGCCTGACCTGCGCGCGCATTCTTCAGCGCCACGACATTCCCGTCACCGTCTACGACAGCGACGCGGGCCCCGACGTCCGCAACCAGGGCGGGACATTGGACCTGCACGAGGACGACGGCCAGATCGCCCTGCGCGAAGCGGGGCTGTTGGACGAGTTCTTCCGCCTGTCCCGTCCCGAAGGCCAAGAGATGCGTCAACTGGATCCGGCAGGCACGCTCCTCTTCCACCACGTCCCGGCGAAGGGCGACCACCTCAAGCCCGAGATCGACCGCGGCGACCTGCGCGATCTCCTTCTCGCCTCCCTGGCCCCGGGCACCGTTCGCTGGGGCCACTCGCTCACGTCCGTCGACGGCCCCGATCGAGGTCCCCGTGTGCTGCACTTCGCGGACGGCACCACCGTCGAGGCCGACCTCGTCGTCGGCGCCGACGGCGCCTGGTCGAAGGTACGACGAGCCGTCTCCTCCGCCGTCCCCGAGTACAGCGGGGTGAGCTTCCTCGAAGCCTGGTTCCACGACGTGGAGAACCGGCACCCGGAGATCGCCGAACTCGTCGGCCAGGGCGGCGCGGCCGCTGCCGACGGCGAGCGAGGGCTGTTCGCCCAGCGGAACAGCGGGGACCACATTCGCGTCTACATCATCCAACGCGTCCCCGCCGACTGGATCGGCGCATGCGGCCTGACCGTCCAGGACACCGACGGCATCCGCGCACTTCTGCTGGAGCAGTACGGCAGTTGGTCACCGCGCCTGCGCCGCCTGCTCACGGACAACGACGGTCTCTACGTGGACCGCCCGATACACGCCTTGCCGGTGCCGCACACTTGGCAGCACAGCTCCAGCGTCACCTTGCTCGGCGACGCCGCCCACCTCATGCCGCCGCTGGGCGTGGGCGTCAATCTCGCCATGCTGGACGGCTGCGAACTCGCCCTCTCCGTCGCGGCCGGCAACAGCGTCAAGGACGCCATCCTGGCCTACGAGGGAGGCATGCTGCCCCGCTCCCACAAGACGCAGCGGCTCCTTCACCACGCGGCCGAGGAACTGCTGTCCACCGAACTGCCCGACTTCGCCACTGCCGACGACGGCGACTGACAACACCCCTGCCGTCGGCATCGGGTCGTCGCCCCGGTACCACCAGTTCCTGCTCAGGCGCCTGGCAGGAAGAGACAGAACGGGTGACCGTGCGGGTCGGCGAGAACCCGCACGTCCTTCAGCGGCTGGTAGTCCTGGAGCGTCGCGCCGAGTGCGCAGGCCCGCGCGGTCTCCGCTTCCAGGTCGTCCACTTGCAGGTCCAAGTGCGCCTGCATCTGCTGTGTACCGGGGCGCTGCGGCCATGTCGGCGGCGTGTGGTCCGTCTCCAACTGGAAGCTGAGGCCGGGCCGTTCCTGCTCAGGGGCCCTCAAGCGGACCCATTCCGGCCCGCGTTCGACTTCTTCCCAACCGAGCAGGGCCCGATAGAAGTCGGCCAGCGCCGGTGGATCGGGAGTACCGAGAACAAAGGCACCGAGCTTCGTCGTCATGCCTCCCACCTTGCCCCAGGACCCCACCTCATGCACGCGTCCTCACGAGCAGCCGGCGGCACCATCGACATCGGGGCCAGAGATGGGGGGAGCCAAACGTGGGCCCTGCCAGATTTTGGGGCTTGCTCCGAAGATCGTGGTGTTGGAGGCTGAGGCATGCCGACTCTTCCCACGTTCGTCCTTGTTCACGGAGCCTTCGCCAATTCGTTCTCGTTCGCGCCGCTGCAGGCCGAACTCGCGCTGCTGGGACACCGCTCGGCCGCGGTCGACCTGCCCGGGCACGGATTCGAGGCCACTTTCCCCGCCGCCTACCAGGCTCCCCAGGATCTCGAAGCTCTGGCCGCAGAACCGGGGAGCATCAAGGGAGTCACTCTCGCCGACAACGTCGCCCGTGTGATCGAGGTCCTCGAACGGGCCAAGCGGCACGGGCCCACGGTCCTCGTCGGCCACAGCAGGGGCGGCATCACCATCACCGCCGTCGCCAACGCCCGGCCCGAGCTGATCGACCGGATCGTCTACGTCTCCGCCTGGTGCCCCGTCGATCTGGAGGTGGGCGCCTACTACGCCCAGCCGGAGATGGCGGACGTCGACATGGGCTTTCTCGCGGCCACGCTCGTCGGCAACCCCGGTCAACTCGGCTTGCTGCGCACCAACTTCCGCACCGCCGACCCGACGGCGCTCGCCGCGTTCAAGCGAGCGTTCGGCGCCGACCTCACCGACGACGAGTTCCGGACCTTCCTCAACACCTTCCAGCCCGATGAGAACCTCGACGCCGGTACGTCCGCCGACCGAGCACAGGCCTCCACCTGGGGCCGTATCCCCAGAACGTACGTGCGCCTGGCCGCCGATACCAGCCTTCCGCCAGCCGTGCAGGACCGGATGATCCGCGAAGCGGATGCGCTCACCCCGGACAATCCCTTCGACGTCCGCACACTCGAAGGCAGTCACTTGCGCTGGCTCGTCCACCCCGAGCCCGCCGCCGAGCTGCTCGCCGACCTCGTAGCGCGCTGACACGTCAGCCCGGGCCACGAGCGGTTACGGACCGCCCTCACCGGTCGTGGGAGCTTGCGGCGAGTGGCGGGGCCAGGGCTTGCGCGGGGGGTGGCAGGTGACTCCAGGGTCCCTGATGGGCGGGGGCGCAGCGGACCACGAGCTCGAAGCCGCCTGTTCGCAGGCCGAGTTCGGCACTCACATCGCCGGGCTCCGGCAGGCCGTGTCCGGACACCAGCAGTGGGGCCACCTCGGCCAGGTCCAGGACGCCGGCGACATATCCGGCGGCACAGCCGCCCGCCCCCTCGCCGGCAACGGCCGCCACAGGCAGCGCATGGCACTGCTGCCACTGCGTGAACAGCGCGACCTGGTACGCGAACAGGGCGGTCCGGCGGAACTCGGCACGGTGCAGCAGACCGGCGTCGACGCTGTCCTGGGGAGCGAACACGGCGGCAGCCAACGGCACCGGCAAACTGCCGTCCACTACCTGGCACACGGCATCGAACTGCTCCCGGAAAGGCGAGAACGACCCGTACAACGAACGTAGTTGTGCGGGACACACCCCAGGCCCCGCCGGAAAGGACACCGCCAACTCACCGACAGCGTCCAGCATCACGGGTTGGCCCCGCAGCACACCACAGCCCACAGAGGGCGAACCAAGGCCCACAGAGGCCGGCGCATAGCCCGCGAAGACCGACCGCCGCACCAGAGCGGTCCAACGCGACACACCCTTCACCAACCACTCTCCTCACCCAGTACCTGATGGCGGCAAAACATCCCCAGTACGCCGACCGCTCACCGCGCTCGGCCACCACGGCGGCGCTCCGGTCCGCGACCGTGCCGCGCGTACGGCCGGCAGGTCGCTGATGGTGCGCGTGCGTCACCCGGGCCGTTACGGCGTGCGGCTGGTGCAGCGTGCTGGAGCGCTATGCCTGCGCCGGCCCAACGGCGGGACATGCCCCGGTCAGGGCCTTGCGAGAGGGGTGCCGTCGCCGGGAACGAGCATGTCGTGGCACTGCACAATGCGGCCCGCTCCATCAAGGCGCAGTTCAGCGACCAGTGACCAGGCCGACTGTCCGGCCCGCGCAGTCGCCCGCAGTACGGCGGTGTCCGTGTCGGCCAGCAGGCTCTCGACCGTGAGGACCAGTCCCTCGGGCAGCGGAGCCCCGCCGGGGACTGCTCGGCTCGCCCAGGGACGAGTGAGCTCATTGACCTCACCGAGGTTGCCCGCGCCTACCAGCGCGAGAACCACTTCCTTGTTGCGCTCTCGCAGGCTGCGGGCGGTGAGCAGATCGTGCAGCACCCCGCTGAGGGGGTCGGCCAGCGTGAGCGCCATGACCATCAGGCCCTTCTCCGTGGAACGCCGTCACGTTCAGCTGTCGTGAGACACCCTGCCCGTGTCGCCTCGAGAAGTGCCGGAGGGCAAGTCGACCGCCGACACTGTGCCGTGCCTCCACTGCCCCTGTAGAAGACACGTTCAGACTTCGGACGAGGACCACGGGAGTACAGCGCCCGAACTCCGGGCGTTGCGCTGCCACGTGTTGAGGCACGGAGGTGTGGGCTGAGGACGCCGAGCTTGCAGGGGTTCAGAGGTTCAGGGGGCACGGCTCGCCCGCCTGCCGCCTGCGGCCGTCACCACCGCAGCAGACCGACCGCGTACAAGAGTGAAAGGTTGAATGAGCCATGCCCTGGGACACGACCTTCGAGGAACTCCTGCGCAGTTATCTGCCGTTCCTCGACCCGACCGAACCACTGCACGCCGACACGGACCTCCTCACCGCAGGACTGGACTCCCTTGGTGCAGTCGAACTCCTCGGGTCACTCGAAAGCGCCTACGACGTCCGTTTCGTCAACGACGCGCTCTCGCTGGACACCTTCGCCACCCCCGCCGCGCTCTGGGAGACCCTGACCCGCCTGCAAGCGAAGGTGTGAGGCACCGGAAGCAGAAGGACGTAGCCGGCCACAGCAAGTCGGAGCACACCGCGACCGCACAACTGGCGCGTCACCCACCAGCTCGCGATCAGCGCGGTCGGCGCGGCCGGGCTCGGTAGCATGCAACGCATGGCCATCACTCTCGAGAACGTCGGCATCGCCGTGCGCGACCTCGAAGCAACGATCTCCTTCTTCACCGACCTCGGCCTCACGGTCGTCGGCCGTGACACGGTCAGTGGCGAATGGACGGACATCGCCGTCGGCCTCGACGGCAACCACGCCAAGATCGCGATGCTCCAGACGCCGGACGGTCTCGGTCGCCTCGAACTCTTCGAGTACATCCACCCCGACGCCATCGAGACGGAGCCCACCCTCCCCAACGAGATCGGCATGCATCGCGTCGCCTTCTCGGTCGACAACATCGACGAAGCCCTTGAGGCAGCCGCGAAGCACGGATGCCGTCCGCTTCGCGGCGTGGCGAACTACCAGGACGTCTACAAGCTGACGTACCTCCGCGGCCCGAGCGGCATCCTGGTGATGCTCGCCGAGGAGCTGAAGAGGAACTGACGGCTGATCGATTCCATCAGCCTCACGCTCGCACCATGTGCGCGTTGTCGGGCCGGTGCTCGAAAGAAGCGGCGGGAAGGGCCGACTCCGCTGAGCGGCCGCCACGACCGACCAAGGGAAGACGCGACGCCGCCGCTTTCCCCTCCGGCCACTCCTCCCCGCGAGGATGGGCGAGTTGGCGCTGCCGGATGAGCGCTGCCGGCCAGGCACGGGTAGCGGTGCCGGCTCCGCTGCACTGGCCGTTCGTGTACACCGACAGCAGCACGGCTCCGCCGACGGAAGCAACCGCTCCGGCAGCCGAAGCCTGACCTCGGCCATTGCCGTGCCCTTCGCGGGCGACTGTCAGTCCCCGTTCGTAGGATCACGACATGTCTGATGCCTTCACCGTCCTCTGGACTCATGACACGTGCCGTGCGCTGCGCAAGGCGGGCAGGGTGGGCGAGCGCCCGCCGGTCGCTTTCAGCGGCGTCCATTCATCCCTCCCTGCGTGGACGGGTGCCCGTGCCGGGGACGATGTGTACGCGCTGCACGTCAGCCGACGTGAGGTGTTCGTCGTGAGTCACATGCGAGTGATCGACACGGAGCGACGCGACTGCTGCGGCCCGGCGCCCACGACCTGGGAGGACCCTGCCTACCCCGGGCACAGCGATTGGTCCATGCTCGGCGCCGACGGCTGCGGCGCAACGTCGGTGCACGTGAAGGCGACACCCGTACGCTTCGATACGACCATTGCCGGCGAACTGCTCGAGAGACTCACGTGGCGCAACCGCCGAGGTCACACCCGTGGTCTGAAGTACGTGGTGGATGGCCGTCTCATGAACTCGATCAGCCTTCAGGGGTTCTATCGTCTGACCCCGGAGGCTGCCGGTGAGCTGGCTCAGACCGTTGGCAGCCATGCCAGTTCACGCCGCTGAACGCCGAAGTATCCGAAGCGAGCACCGCTGTGGCGGACGCACAGCCTTTGGGCAGCGGTCGCGGGATGTCACCCGGGCACCCGCATGTGGTGGGTCGGCGGAGCGCCGCTTTGCGGGGACAGTCAAATTCCCAGGCACTCTCGCGAGTCGTGCTGCATCGTGTGAACCATGGCAGCGATAGAGGACACATCCGGAGCCGACAGCCCTGTCCGCAGCGTCTATCCGCCCCTGGTGGAGGCAGCGTGGCTGTACGCGGCGGATCAGGTGTGTCCGGAAGACCTACCGATGACCGCTGCCCAGGCACTCGCAACGGGAATGAACGGACCGACTCTGTGCGAGCTCGCAGGCCTGCCGCGTCATGCGGACCCCCGGGATATTCGCGACGTATTTGAGCAGGCCCTCGAAGAACTGGGGATCACTCTGCCCGATCACCACCTGGCCCGGCGATACGCGCTGAGCAGGTTGGCCACGCGATTCACCGCTGGGGAGGTGAATCTCGCCGAGTTGGCATCGGACGAGTGGGCGGAGACAGAGGTCGAGACCGCTGAGGAGCGTGCGTTCGTGGCGCTACTACCGCCATGCGCGTGCTGCATCGAGTACACGCTGGGGCTCGACGAGGCGACATGGAAAGCGCAACTGCGCATCGCGGCCCGTGCCTTGGCGAGCGCACCGGCTTCCGAGTTCTACGCAAACAGGCCCTGCTCGGCCCCGTAGTCACGTTGTCAGTTCCTGATGCGAGGATCCGAGCGACCTTACGCAAGGGAGATCAGTATGGGGACCGGGGATATTGGTCCCTTCGACAACGACACAGCTGAGGACTTCGCCAACGCTCTCGACGACGCCGAGCCCGAGGCGCGCGAAGCTCTGATCGGCCGCCCGCCCCCACTGGGCGCCAGGCATCTCCACCTGCCTATGCCGCGAACGGAGATTTCAGGTGGCGAACGGGTCGGCTCGGCCGGGCAATTGCTGCTCCGGGCGCAGGAACCGTTGGCCGCCCTGTTCGTCGCGTACCGCGAGGAACCCGGCGGCCGTCAGCCGCTGTGTGATCTGCCTGCGGCGGATCGCACCCACCTTGAACGCCACGGTAATGAGCAGGGCGACCGTCCCGCCTGAGGCGACTGCTTCGACCGGCGAGCTGTCGATGAGCATGAGGGCTGCCAGCGCCGCGCAGGCGAGGTAGCACAGCACTTTCTGGGTTCGGTCGGCGACGTACATCCCCATGACGTCGAAGGTGACGAGGTCCTTCAGCACGGCCACGGCATCGACCGCGTCGGGGAGCGGCTTCAGCGAGCCCTGCTTCAGCCCCGGCACTGTCCCCCCGTTGCCCGCCTGTGGATGGGTGGCGATAGTGGCCGCCTCGCGGACGCGTGCCTCGGGCCGCGGGTCCCGGTACATCCGGACCTGGACGAGTGAGTTCCTGAACCCGGTCCTGTACGCCGTGCCGTACATGTAGCCGTACTGCTCCGCCACGTGCGCCAGGGCGGCCGCCTTCAGCGTCGAGCCCTGGGGGACAATCTCAACGACGTCCTGCTGACGGGCGATCTGCCGAAGCATCCCCGCTACCTGACGCTCTACGGACATCTCGTTCCCCGCCCCCTGGGACCCCCTGCGCCTGGGCCCGACCGGCGCATAGCCTAGTACGCCAGCAGGGTGTCGCCGTTGGCCTGGCCAGGAAGGACGTGGCAACTGCAGTGGGTTGGTGCGGGTGCCGGTGGCGGTCTTCGCCGAGTGCCCCGCCACCGAGGCCCAGCTGACGGAGCCGACGGCATCGCGGCGGGATCTGAGCGACACACCGCAATCGGCATGGGAGATCATGCAGGTTATGACCGCTGAACTGATCACCTGGCTGCGCGAGCAAGTCGACGCCGACGAAATGGCAGCCGCAGACCAGCCACCCATGTCATGGGTTCCCGAAGGGCTGTCCCCCGACAACCCGCTTGCCGCGCTCTACTCACCAGTCCGCACCATCGCCATGCGCCGCGACTTGCTCGCCGCCTGGCGCGACCCGGAACACGCCGGTGCCGAGGACGACGACAGCCACACCATCGACTGGTCGCTGCGGGTCCTCGCGGCGACCGCCTACTCCGATCGCCCGGGATACCGCGAAGAGTGGGCCCCCGACGACGACGAGCCGGTCTGACACCGTCGACTCCGACCAGCGAACCCAAGGGCTGAGGTCGACGGACAACGGGGTCCGCTTCTCCTCTCCGGAGAGGAGAAGCGGACCCCGCTCATACGCCCGGCGGGCCGCTCAGCACTGGCGCAGGCCCGGGGCCGGGTCGACGGACGTGTTCACGTCCACGGCCGGCACGTTGCCCCACTGTCCGTTGTCGAGCTGCGTCCAGTACCAGATGTTGTTGCCGCCGCTGTGCCGGTCACCCGGACCCCAGCAGGCGAACCAGCTGAAGGACGTGTTCAGCGGGCCGCGCACCGCCGAGTTGTACGAGCGGTGCTCGTATCCCTTGGCGCCGACACGGTTGCCACACCACAGCTTGCCGTCCGCGCGCACTCCGCACTCTGCGGCGGCCACACGGGTGGGCTTCGCCGATGCCGGCGCGGCGGCGGTGACCAGCCCTGTCGCCAGCGCGGCGGTGGCGAGGGCGATGGAGAGGTGCTGTCGGATGATCATGAGGGCTCCTCGGGAACGATGGTCGAACTGACCGTGCTTCGAGACTGCGGTGCGCCATGACCGACTGTCGAGAACCGCCGCGTTGCCCACCTCAACCGGAAACGGGAAACACTTGAGGGAAACCTCCGGCAGCCCGGGTCACCTCGCCTTTTCCGCGTTCTGTGCCGCCCGCGTGAACCGCCCTGCCGGCCGGGTCGGCGTCGTACTGACCATGGCGCGGCGTGCCCGACGGGGCGCGGCGCCGCCGGCCCGACGGGGCGCGGCGCCGCCGGAAGCCGCAGCGCACGGGGCTGGAAGTGGGCTCCCGGAGCTGCCGGCCGGCCCGCGCCTTGACCGTCCTACTCATTCGCTGTGCGCAGCTGGTTGAACGCACCGCAGGTCCTGCCGGTACCTGACGGAGCCCTGCCGGTACCAGAACCGGCAATGCGAGGTGTCACTCGTCACGGATCCGGTCACCTTGAGCCGGGCCGCGTAATAGAACTTGGCCGGCTCGTGGGCCTTCACGGTGAAGGGTTTCGACCGTCCCGACACGCCGGAGAACTCATCGGATGAAGAGTTCACCGTGACCACGCCGATGCCGTATCCGTCGGTGTCCGCGGTGTCCAGCAGCTTGTAGCCGAGCAGTTTCAAGCCTCGCGGAAGGCTGACGAACCGAGCTTTGCGTATGATCACCGGCTCACCGCTGACATTGGCTGCCTGCGGCAGGCTCAGCCAGTACTCCTCACCGATCCGCAGGCTGTCGAACCCCACCTCAGCCTGGGAAACCAAGCCACCGTCGAGCGCCTGACCGTTCTGCGTGCCGTCGGCATTTCGCTTTTCTGGGACCAGCCAGGCCGCCAAGGCCTTAGATACGATTAGTAGTGCGAGTCCCGCGATCAGCGTGCGGCTCAGCCGTCCTCTCGGACCCTCTGTGTCTGTGTTCGCTCCCGCTCAGGCCGCGAACAGGTCGAACGTCGAGGCGTGCCGCGGTCCCGCCAGCACGTCGAGCTGCGGGTCCACCGCCAGTACCGCCTGATGCATCCGCTGCAACTGCGGTGACGGCTCAACCCCCAGGTCGTCGATCAGACGCATCCGCAGCCTGCGGTAGACCTCCAGCGCCGTCGCCTGCCGGCCCGCCCGGTACATCGCCAGCATCGCCTGGGAATGCAGCCCCTCGTGGTGAGGATGCCGCGCCGTCAGCTCCGTCAGCTCGGCTATCAACTCCGAGTGCCGGCCCAGCCGCAGATCCGCGTCGATACGCCGCTCGACCGTCACCAGCCGGCTCTCCTGCAACCGCATGACCTCGATCTCCAGCACCGGCCCCAGCTTCACGTCCACCAGCGGCGCACCACTCCACAACTCCAGCGCCGCACCGAAACGCGCCGCGGACAACTCGTTGTCGCCCGCCTCGAACGCCGCCTGCCCCTGACGGATCCACTCCTCATAGCGGTTCACATCCACGCAGCCCTTGTCGATCTGCAGCAGATACCCGCCGTGCCGGGTGACCAGAACGTCCTTCGCCCCCGCCCCGGACCCCGGCCCGATCGCCGTCCCCAACCGCCGCCGCAACTGCAGAATGTAGGTCTGCAACGTCGTCAGCGCACTCGCCGGCGGCTCACACCCCCACAGCTCCTCCATCAGCGTCGGAACCGGCATCACGCGCCCCGGATACAGCGCCAGCAACGCCAGGATCTGCCGCGGCTTCCCCGCCGACGGAACGATCGACGCCCCGTTGACCTCGGCACTCAACGGACCCAAGACCTGAATCAGCATGGCGCCCTCCCCACCTCGTCGAGTTCGTGCCCCAGATTGCAACCCGGCTGAAAAACACCGCCACCACGCACGCTAACGGCCCACCCACGCCACCAACACGACCCTGTAGCCATCCTCCAGCGGCACTCCACACCACATGAGGCACCACACCCTGAGGCTGGAAAGTGGACCGCCATTGACAGCCCCGGCGCGGACCGACGCGGTGTCTCCCGGCCGACCTCAGGCGCCGCGGCCACCGGCATACGCAGACAACCGTCCCGTACTCCGTCTGCTGACCTCCACTGGATACCGGCAGGCGCGGCAAGCTGCCGGTCGGAGCGATTCCTTCGGCAACGAGATCGGCACGCGTGGCGCGGCACGCAAAGACTCCGCGCCAAGGCGTCGACGACGGCACCTGCGTGCCCGGGCAGATAGCGCGAGGCCCCTGCCGCCGCCAGCGCCAGTAAGTGCGCAAGGAACAGGTGGCCGTCAGTCTGCGCAAGCACGGGGCGGAAGGAGTGAGCGCGCGCGTCATCCTCGTCCTGGACGCCTCCGGCTCCATGTCGTTTCTGTACACGAAGGGAGTTGTGGCCGATGTCGTGGAGCGGATGGCGGCGGTGGCCGCGCAGCTCGACGACGACGGGGAGATGCAGGCGTGGACGTTCGCGTCGAACCCGGCCCGCCTGCCGGACCTCGCTTTGGGTGATCTGCCCGAGTGGCTGGAACGCCATGTCCGGGTCGGTGAACTGACGTTGTTCCGGCGCAAGAAACCGCGTAAGGGGTTGCTGCCGGGCCAGGTGGACATGCGCGCGGTCGGCATCCAGAACGAGGAACAGAAGGTGATCGCCGAGGTGCGGGCGTACGTCCGTGAGCACCCGGCTGCCGCCCCCACCCTGGTGCTCTTCTTCTCCGACGGCGGCGTCTACCGGAACAACGAGATCGAGGCCGAGCTGCGCCAGGCGGTGGACGAGCCGGTCTTCTGGCAGTTCGTCGGACTGGGACGCTCCAACTACGGTGTGCTGGAGCGGTTCGACACCCTGCCCGGCCGGCGCGTCGACAACGTGGGCTTCTTCGCCGTCGACGACATCAGCGACGTACCGGATGCGGAGCTGTACGACCGGCTGTTGTCCGAGTTCCCGTCATGGATGCGCGAGGCGAGGCGGCTGGGCATCATCTGAGCGAACCGACTCCCGAGTTCGAAACAGGAGTTGGCGCACGTCAGTAGTCGTCCTCAGGCAGCTCCCGCCGACTTGGGGACGGCGGAAGACGTCTCACGGACCGGCTGTCGTCTACTGGGAACGGGAGCCGGTCCGCGGTGTCGCGGCGGGGGCTGGGAGCGTGACGATGTGAGGCGCGGCCCGGTCCCAGGGAAAGCCGTGGTGCAGTTCCAGATACGGGGCCGGGCCCTCGGCCGCGGGCAGCGCCACCGCGGCCAGCACACCTGGCACCGGCTCCAGTTCCGCGAACCGCCAGCGCCCCGCCGCGTCATCGGCAGGCGGCCGGAACGCGAGGACCCCCGCCTCCTGGCCCAGGGTGAAGGAGAACTCGTCGAAAGGCAGCCCCAGCCCCACCCCCCGCGCCTTGGTGTACGCCTCCTTGAGCGTCCACAACCGCAGCACCCGTCGGCTGCGCGTCTCGCCCGCCGGAACCTCCGCCGCCCACCGCTGCTCCTCCGACGTGAACGTCGTCAGGATCGTTTCCAGCGCGCGTGGTTCACGTTCCAGGTGCTCCACATCCACCCCGATACGCGACGCCCGCACGATGCCCAGCAGGCTGTACCCCCCGGCGTGGGAGAGGTTGAAATCCAGGTGATGGCCGCCTCTGGGCAGTCCTTCCGGCAGCGGCTGCAGAAACGGCCGCCCACGCGAGGAACGCCAGATCACCTGCTCCGACTCCGCCAGCCCCGCTTCCAGCGCCAACGCGCGCCGCACCAGCGTATGAGCCAGCAGATACTGACGACGATCACGCTCGAACAGGAACCGGGCCGCGACCTCCCGCTCTCCCGTATCCAGCCAATGCCCCGCCAACACGCCCACCACGTCGGGCGACAGAGCGTCGTTGGCGCACACCCACAACTTGACCGCCTCCGCACCGCCCTGAGCCGCTGACCCAGTCCCCACAGACCCATCCGATACGCGTGTCATGAAGCCATCTCATTCATCTCCGACCACCCCACACACGCCGCTTCCGACGTCTACCGCATCCCGCCGGAATCGCCGCCACCCACGCCGTGGAGGGCGCCATCAGTCCCCTCGAGAACGCCGACCGCGAGACGGAGCGTTACAGAAGGGAGCCGAGCACCTGAGGCCCCAGCCCGCTGCGATACGTGCGAGCGGGGTGAGTTGGCACCCGATGGGGTGGCTGTCGGGTTCACGCGGAGCGGCCTGTCAGAAGCGCTGCGGCCTCATCGACACCGATCCGCTCCCCACGCACCGCATCCAGGAGCGCGAGCATCTCCTCCTGCGACAGGGCAGGTTTGGCCGCAGCGGGCATCACGGGCTGCTTCGGCTCAACTTCCCTTTGCAGTGCAGCCGTTGTTGCGCCGGCTGCCAGTGCGACAGTCGTCGGCGTTTCAAGTCCTGCCGTTCCGGACGCCGCTACGGCATCCGCGTCCGGCTTCTCGCGAGCCGTGGGCTCAGGCGCCACTTCCGTTGAGGCGGGTGCGTAGCCGGACTCCGGTGTGCTCGGTGTCGACGCCGTGTCCGTGACCATGCCCCGGGTGCGGGTCGTGATGTAGGCGGCCATGGCGGCCAGGCTCCGCTGCTCGTGGGCAGTGACCGGATACTGGTCCATGCCGTACGCGCGGTTGACCCCCGCGACGAAATCATCGGCCAACTGCGAGCCGATGCCGAGCTCGGACAAGAAGGCACCGCCCTCGATCTCCCACGGCTCACAGTGCAGAATCCTCGCCAGTCGCTCCCGCAGCACGGCCAGGACCTCCTGCACAGCGCCCGGCGCACCGCCGCTGTCCAGCACGTCGGACCGAGCGCTGCCGGTGCCCGGTCCGACGGCGGACGCCACGCCGGTACCCGACACGGACGGGGCGCTTGCAAGGCCCGCTGGAGCGGCAGGGGCGTCACCGCTGCTCGACGCCATGGCAGGCGCGTCGCTGATGGCCGTCGTGGTGCCGGTGTGTGTGCCGATGTACGAGGCCATCGCGGCCAGGGTGGGATGCTCGTGGAGAGTGAGGGGGCGTTCATGCAGTCCATAGGCGTCATTGATGCCGGCGACGAAGTCGGCGGCCAGGATGGAATCGATGCCCAGAGCCACGAAGGGGGCGTCGGCCTCGATCTCCCACACGTCGCAGTGCAGGCGTCCTGCCAGCTGCCGACGCAGTGACTCAAGGATCGGGGACGGGGCATCGGGAGTCCGAACGGCCGGCGCCGGGCTGCCTTCACGCAAGGCCGACAGGTGGCCTGCCAGCAGTGCGGGCGTGGAGAACTCGTACAGTGCCCCACCCGTGATCCGTATGCCGAAGTGCTGGTGGATCGCCGCAACGAGTTCCGCGGTCAGGAGCGAGTCCAGCCCCAGGGCGGCAAACGGCTGCTGAGGGTCCACCCGCTCGGGATCAGCGCCCACCACACCGGCGAGGACGTCCCTCAGTTCACCGACGACATCCCCGCCGCCCGGTACAACCGATGCACCGCTCATACTCCGCGCCTCCAGAACGCCAGGGAAGTCGACATCACACCGCTCGCCCACGCCGGTACTCAGCGGGCCGGGGTGAGCGGAGCGCCGCGCACGGCGCGCCCGCCCTCCGCACGGTCCGAGTCGGTGTGCTCGGCGCCGGCGACGGTGTCGAAGTCGACGCCGTTGCCGGCCCCTTGACCGGAGGGACGGCCGGCGCCGGAGCCGATGGTGACGCCGGTGCCGTTGCCCGGGGTGCTTCTGGGCGTGGGGGTGGGCTCGGAGGTCGCCGTCAGGATCGTGTGCTGGAGAGCCCGCAGCCGCGGAGACGGCTCCAGCCCCAACTCACGTCCCAGCGTGGCACGCAGTTGCAGGAACACGTTGAGCGCCTCGCCGCGCCGGCCCGAGCGGTGCAGGGCGATCATGAACTGTGCGTGCAGGTTCTCATGCGTGCGATAGCGGCTGGTCAGAACCGTCAACTCGGCCAGCACCTCGCGATGACGACCCAGCCGTAGATCCGCCTCGATCCGCTGATCCAAGGCGCACAGCCGGCTCTCGTCCAACCGTCGGACCTCCATCCCCAGTTGGACGCCTGCCTGCACGTCCGCGAAAGGCGTTCCCGACCACAGGTCCAGGGCCGACGCCAGCGTGCGGGCCGCACCCGTGAAGTCACCGCCGTCCATGGCCCGGTAGCCCAGCCCCGCGAGCCGCTCGAACTCCCGCACGTCGCTGAACCCGCCGCCCGACGACAGCAGATAGCCGCCCGGCAGCGTCACCAGGACGTCTTTCGCTCCACCACCCGACACCCCCACAGCGGCACGGGTCGCACCGTGCTCCGTGGCTTTCGCGCCTGGGAGGCCCTCACGCACCCCCATGTCGGCGCGGCCGGCACTTGCCGCCACGCCCTCGGCGGCCGCGGAACCGGCGCCGACCGTGCCGCTCACCAGAGCTGTCGCGATGAGTTCACGCAGCTGCAGTACGTACGTCTGCAACGTGGTCCGCGCACTCCGCGGCGGTTGCCCCGCCCACAACTCCTCGATCAACGACGCGACCGGCACCACACGGTCCGCGTGCAACGCCAGCAACGCCAGCACCTGCCGCGGCTTCGGCGCCGACGGAGCCACCGACACCCCGTTCACCCGTACGTCCAGCGAACCCAGCACACCGATGTCCACGCCGTCCCCCAATCCGCCAAGCCTGTCTGACACTCCACCATTCAAAAACAGCACGCACGGTATGTCAATACAGAACCGACCGTCCTGTTTTTTAGACCCGACCCGCAGAGCCGCCGCAAGCTGCACACATCGGGGCAGTTCGCCCTAACCCCCGCGCCATCAGCGCCAGTTGCAGGCACGTGGAGCACCCCGGCCGCCCGAACGAGCCTTTGCGGTTAGGCGGGCAGCCGCCCGCACCTGGAGGGGAACTCGCCAGTCACGTCAGGTGAACTGGCCATAAACAAACCCTGTGGTCTAGTTCCAGGCGCAACAACTACCCATGGTCGAGCCGAGTTCGCTCAGCCCGGCAGCCCGCCCCTTCCGGAGCGAGACAGGCGATCGAGGCATCTCACGGAGAGAAGGTTGCGTCGTCAGCGCGCGAGCCCGCAGAAGGGACGGATCACGCCGGCAGCCGGGCGACCGCTCACGATCCGGCCTCTCCGAACCGGCCTTGCGCCGACCAGACTTCGCAGCGGCGGCGCCCACGGGACGCGACGCCACTGACGTCGAAGTACGGTCGACTTCCGTCTTCAGCGTGATCAAAGTGTGGCAGTCGCCCACAGGTTCCGAAGCTCCTCGATCAGCTTCGGATCGCATCACACGCACGAGCGACCCCGTCCGTACGGTACGACGCACGAACGGGGCCGGAGCAGACCGTCCCGTGCAGCCGGCGGAAGCCGCAGGAGGACCGTCATGACGAACGTGGAAATCTCTCTCAAGGAGACGATGACCGCAGTGGAGGGGGCCCTCGGCGCGGCCGTCGTCGACTACACCAGCGGCATGGCGCTCGGCACGCTGGGCGGCGGCAAGGATCTCGACCTGGCCGTCGCCGCCGCCGGCAACACCGACGTGATCCGCGCAAAGGTCCGCACGATGGAGCACCTGGGACTGAAGGGCGAGATCGAGGACATCGTGATCACCCTCGGGACCCAGTACCACCTCATCCGACTGGTGCAGGGACGACAGGGCAGCGGGTTGTTCATCTACCTCGTCCTGGACCGCGGCCGCTCGAACCTCGCGATGGCACGTCACCAGCTCAAGCGGATCGAGATGGACCTAGAGGTGTAACCAGCTGTCCGACGGGGGCTTCGCATGCCCATGAGTTGAAGATTTCTTCAACTCGGCACATCCACATCAGTGCATCACCAGGGCGTGCGAAGCCCGCAGTCGCCAGGATCGTGACGGACGCAGGACCTCGAGAGCGGTAGGGAGCGAGCGTGCAGGTTCCCCTGTATCAAGCCAAGGCCGAGTTCTTCCGCATGCTCGGGCACCCGGTGCGCATCAGGGTTCTCGAACTGCTGCAGGGTGGGCCCGTCCCGGTGCGGGACCTGCTCGCCGAGATCGAGATCGAACCCTCCAACCTTTCCCAGCAGTTGGCCGTGCTGCGCCGGTCGGGGATCGTGGTCTCGATCAGGGAGGGCTCAACGGTCAGTTACGCACTGGCCGGCGGTGACGTCGCCGAACTGCTTCGGGCAGCCCGCCGGATCCTGACCGAACTGATCGCCGGTCAGAACGAGTTGCTGGCTGAGCTACGGCACTCGGAACCGCCCGTGCCGACGCCTCCCCTGCGCTGACGTGAGCCGTCCCGCCCTGAGCCTGCCCTCGACGCGGTGACGGCGCCTGACCCGCGGGACATCGGCCCGGACGGGACTCGCCGGCGTGGCGCTGGCCCTCGTAGGGGCGCAATGTCACTGGAACCCTCTCAGCGCCCGCCCGCCTCCCACGTGCCCACCTCCCACACCCACCTCCCGCACAGAGGATCAACATCCCTCTGCGCCGCCTTCGCAATGCCCGAAACCGCTCCATTCGGGTGAATAAGTAGATTTCGCGAACATTCTGGCGTGTCTCATGGAACGGATACATGCCGGGTGCTAAAGCAGCGCCCTTCTTCCATGTGCGCCGGACCGCTCTGCCGGTGGGCGCGAAAGGAGCACGTTGTGACGCGTACTCGGCTGACGTTCCCCGTCGTTGTGGCCGCAGTGGTGTGCGGTATATCCGCGGCACCCGCGGCCGCCGGTGGGGCGAGTTCCCAGGACCACACGTTCACCAGGGCAGCCCACCAGGGGAATCTCGCGGAGATCGCCGCCGGGCATGACGCGCAGAAGAACGCGACCACTGCGTGCGTGAAGGCGGTCGGTGCGACGCTGGTGCGCGACCACGGCAAGCTCGACTCGGATCTGCGGATGCTGGCGCACAAGCTGGGCATCACGCTGCCGGGCATGCCGACCGCGGAGCAGCGGCAGGAGCTGGCCGCGGTGCAGGCCAAGGCCGGGACCGCGGCCTACGACACGGCGTGGCTCAAGACCCAGGACGCCGCCCACACCGCGACGCTCGCACTGATCGACAGCGAGCTGAAGGCCGGGCAGAACGCCGAGGTGAAGGCCGCTGCCCGAGCCGCCCGGCCAGTGGTGGCGATGCACCTCGACATGGTGCGCGGAGGCACCTGTCACGCCGGCAAGGACGCGAGCATGGTCAAGGCCGGTAACGGCGGCCAGTTCGCCCAGGCCGCCAACGACTCGCAGGACTACCGGACGGCCGCCGTACTCGGTGGCGGACTCCTCGCGGGCGCGGGTGCCATGTGGCTGCTGCGCGCCCGTCGTGGTGCGTCACACAAGGGCTGAGCTTGCTGCACTTGCGCGGCAAGGCGTCCGCCGCCGCGGCAGTCGCCCTTGGCGCTGCGGCGGCGGTCGCCGGGTTGACGACGCCCACCGGCCCGCTCCTGTCACAGGACGCGGGCCAGGTGCCCTCCGCCACCACACCCCACGTCGCACCTGCCGGCGCCCGGGTCCCGTCGCCACCTCGTAAGGTCCGTGGCCCTGGCGGCTTCCGGGCCTCGGTCGTCCCGGTGGCCGCCACCGCCGACGGGGAAGTGGCCGTCCCGAAAGACGCCCGCAGCAGCGGATGGTGGGCTTTGGGATCCCCGGCGGGCGCCTCGCGAGGAACCGTGCTGATCGCCGGCCACGTCGACACCCGGGCCGGCCTCGGAGCGTTCGCGGCCATCCACGACCTGCCTCTGGGCGCCAAGGTGAGGGTGATCGCCGCCGACGGCCACAGTTATGCGTACGTGGTCGCTGCCCGCCGCACGTATCCACAACGGAACCTGCCACGCGATCTGTTCACTCGGCGCGGGGCTCCCAGGCTCGCCCTGCTCACGTGTGGTGGAACCTTCGAGCGCGAGACGGGCGGCTACGACAGCAACCTCGTCGTGTACGCCACCCCGGCCCCGGACTGACGTGACCGCGCAGAGGCAAAGGTGGGTGGGATGTCACGCCTGCCCGGCCAGCGGTACCAGCAGGAGTTCGGTGAAGCGTTCGGGGACACGCAGCGGCAGGTAGTGGTCGGCTCCCCGTATGCGCTCGCCGACGGCATCGGGGATACCGGCAACGAGCGTGTCAGCCAGGAGGCCGATCTCGGCATGGTCGCACTCGCCATCGACGACGAGCGTCGGCACGGTGATCTGCCCCAGCTCGCCGATGGCGTTGCGCCCCGCGTCGATGACGTGGCGTTCGCTCACGAGGCGTCGCTGCGCGTTGTCCTCGATCATCGACTTGATCAGATCCCCGCCCGGAGCGGCGGCCCCCGTACCGACGGATGCCCAGATCGACCGTTCGAGTTCGGCCAGTCCGGCCGCATCCCCCTCACGGCGGGCCGCGGCGTAAGCCGCCAGTTCGGGATCGTGCCGCCAGACATGACCACTCACCGAGGCCGCGACCAGTACAAGCGAACTGACCCGCTCGGGGTGAGCGAGAGTGAAGTCCAGGGCCGTCTCCCCACCCATGCTCAAACCGACCAACGCGGCCTGCCCCAGCGCGAAGTGGTCCAGCACGGCGCGTAGGTCTTCCACGTCGTCGAACGGATCCTCCGGTGGCGTGGACGAGCCGAGGCCACGGGCGTCGAAACGGACAACCCTGTGGTGGCGGGCCAACGCAGGCAGGACGAGGTCCCACAAGCGGGCGTCCATGCCGGCGCCGTGGAGAAGCACCACCGGGCTTCCTTCGCCGCGGTGTTCCGCCCACAACCGGCCGCCACCCGAGACGGGAACCCAATGGATCTCGGAGTCCTGCGCACGTTCCTGTTCACGGGTGTTCTGCCACATGACACGATCATGGCAGGGCGTTGGACCAGGGCTCCTCGCAGGGCGAGTGCGCCGGGTATCACACCCGGACGTCTGCCCTAGCAGGCGGTGTGACTACTCCCAGTGCACCGAGTACCCGCCTCCACCCGCTGCCCCTGCATCGCCGCGTCGAGGACAGACCTATACGGCACCCTCCTTACCTCGTCCGAGTTCCAGCATCGCCTCTGCGACCTCGCCCACCGCCGCGTCGGGGATCGCCGTGGCGGCCTCTTCGAGTACGAGCAGTCGTGCTCCCGCGATGTCTCGCGCAAGCGCCTCGCCGTTGCCCGCGGGGAAGAACCGGTTCCGGCGGCCGTGGACGACGAGCGTGGGGACGTCGATGTCGGCCAGGCGCTCGCGCCAGCGGGGCGTGCAGTCGAGCCTGGCGAAGACCAGGCCCAGTTGGTTGGCCATCTGGACCGAGGGCGCGGTTCCGGGCGTGCGGTCCCAGATGCGCGCGGCGGTTGCGCGCCCCGCCACGGGGTCGTCGCCGAGGATGTCCGCGCCCGCGGCGGCGTGGTCCGCGACCGCCTCGCGGTCCGTCCAGTCGGGCAGCGGACGCGCGAACAGCCGGCTCATCGTGGCCTGGTCGTGGTCGGGGAGGTCGTCGTCGGGCGGGCCGGGGGCGACGGCGCGGGTGTTCACCAGCGTGAGCGCCGAGAACGCGTCCGGATGGTCGAGCACAGCCACTTGGGCGACCATTCCGCCGACGCCGATCCCCGCGAGGTGTGCGGGTCCCCCGCCGAGCGCGTCCACAAGGTCCGCCGCGTCGGCGGCGAGGCTGCGCAGGGTGTAGGCGGGAGCCTCCGGATCCTCCGTCGTCGATTCCCCGCTGTCGCGCAGGTCGTAGCGCACCACACGGCGCCCGCCGGCGGCCAGGCGCTCACAGAGCGCGTCGGACCAGGAGAGCATCGTCGTCGCTCCCGCGAGCAGGACGAGCGGAGCGGCGTCGTCGCCGAACGACTCGATGCCCAAGGTGATCCCGTTGGCCTTGACGGTGGTCATCGGATCACCGCCGGACGTCGCAGGCCGGGTGCGTCGTAGTCGATGCAGATATCGGAGTCCTCCGCACCGTCGTGCCCCCTGCTTGGCCGGAGCGCGGCGGTAGCCCGGCGCGCGTCACCAGGTGGGCGGGGTGCGGCATCAGCGCGTCGCACCCGCCGGGCGCCGCGCACCGTGCCATCAGGGGCCGGGGGCGAGCCGTTGTCCGAGCTGGGATCGAGTCCGCACGGCGCCTCACCCCACGTACCGGGCCCGCCGGGGAAGCAGCCGAGGGAGGCCCGGCTGTCAGCGATAGTTCGAGTCATGCAGGGCAGACCTGATCCGGCGCCCGAACTCATCGCTCAGTCGTGAACAGCGCGACGCGGGCGGGCTCCAGACGCGACGCGCCAGGCGACAGCACGCACCACGTACTCAGGTGTGGGAGAGGTGCCGAAAACAAGGCACGGTGAAACGACAAAGCCCATCGCGATAAGGTCCGGTCGTCGAACCTCGTTTGTCGTTGAGTCGCCGACCGGCCATTTACGCGCATCCGAATGGGGCCGCACCGGTAAGAGGATGCGGCCCCGGTCGAAAAGGGCGGGATTCACGCCGCGAGTACGGCCGATTCAGGCAGCGGGACCAGCCGGATTCGCTCGGCATCTCGGCGTCCAGGTGAAAGGACCGGAGCGCCGATCAGCACACCCAGAGTCCGTCGGCCTTGTCGTTGTTGGCGCTGCCGACGTTGGAGCTGGCCGACGGGGCGGTGGAGACCCACAGCTGGGCCCAGGACGAGCCCGTCCAGTTGTACACGTGGGTCTGGGTGCCGCGGCTCTGGTTGTTGTGCCAGGACGTGGTCTGGTCGTTGAAGCCCCAGTTGGCGAGGTTCTCGAAGTTGCAGTCCGACCAGGTCAGGCGACGGCCGTCGAAGTTGGAGTGCTCGTACAGGCAGGTCCAGAGGTAGCTGCAGTTGGCCGTGCCGAGCGCGCCCAGGGGCTCATTGACGGCCCTGGCCTGCTTCTCGCCCGGCAGCGGGAAGGTCATGACGGCCTTGCCGCCACGCCACGCGACCTGGTTGACGCCGATCTGCTTGCCGCCGGGCGTCTTGGCCATCTGCTTGTCGATCTGCCGCTGGAGGCCGGCCACTTCGCTCTTGTTGAGGCCCGCCTTCTGGGCCTGGGCCGCGATGGTGCTGTCGAGTTGAGTCGAGGCGGAGGTCGGTGCTGCCAGACCGAGCGTGGCCACGGCGCCGGCGGCCAGGGCGACGCCTATCTTGATTCTCGTGCGCATGGGGATCATTTCCCTTCAGTCACGATGCTCTTGAAATTCCCGAGCGCTCGAAACGCTAGTCATCACAATGATCGCTAGGCAGGAAGTTTCCGGCTATTCATTGACCGAAACATGCCACAACCCGGTTCAAGTGAACGGACCGGCTCTTTCCGTTCGCGGATATCCTTACGGCTTCCCTCTGGCTGCCCGACGTTCACCTATTCAGTCGATCAAGGTCTGACCAGCCCCTGTCGGGAATTCACCCTGGACGATTACCGTGCCGCCGTATCCGAATTAACTCATCCGCTTGTGACGTGCCAAGGATTTCAGCCAGTGGCGACTTCGGAGCAGTCACCCGCCGCACGGAAGTCGCAGGGGTACGAGCCCGATGTGGCCGGCGGTGCGACAGCTCGCTGCCGCCCTGGCGCGCGCAGCGGATAGGCCGCTCGGGCGCGCGCAGCGGATGGGCCGCTCGGGCGGTCCCGCCGCAGGACGCCGGTGCGGTTGCCGTTCGAGGAGGCTCGTCCCGACATGATGTGACACTCCATGACCCCTGCATGAAGAAGTAACCACCCGCTTGCTCGGCCCGGGGAAGGACGCGTATGCCGAAGCTGCCGTCCGTGGCCGCGTCCATCGGAGCGAGCCGGCGCGCAGTCCGCGTCACGGTGGCCGCGGCCACGGGGTTCTATCCCGCGGCCCACCTGCTGAGCCAACCCGTCATCGCCGTGTACGCCCTGTTCACGCCCATCGCGTTCGGGCTGCTCTCCCCGCTGCCCGGATCCGCGCGCCGACGGGCCGGAACCGTGCTGCGGGCGGTTCCGGCCGCCGTCGCACTGGTCGTGCTCGGCACTGTGCTCGCGATGACGACCTGGTCTGCCGTCGTCGGCATGTTCGTGGTCGCCTTCGTGCTCACCTTCGGAGCGACCTGCGCGCCCCGGCTCGCAGGCATCGCTCCGGGACTTCAGCTCTTCTACATCCTCGCCTGCTTCCCGCCTTACGAGCCGGACACCCTGCCCGAGCGGCTCCTCGGGCTCGCCGTCGGCACGATCCTGACGATCCTGTGCGAACTGTTCCTCTTCGCGGAGCCGTCGCAGCCGTCGTACCGGGAACGGATCGCCGACGCCCTCGACCTCGGCCACTACGCGGCGGGCCGTCTCGTACGGGGAGAGGCGACGGATCCGCACCTGGCGGCGCGGCTGCGCACGGCCGGCCGTGACCTGCGACTGTCGCGCCAGCCGCCGGCGAGCAGGCCCACCGGCGCGGGGCGGACGGATCGCGCGCTGGCGCAGGCGGGATCGGCGACCCGCCGTCTGCTGGACCAACTGGCCACGCTGACACGGCTCGCCCCCGTACCCGCGGACCTGGCCTCGGAGACGCTGCTGCGGGGAATCGCAGGGACCTGCGCCGACACGGCAGGCATCCTGCGCGGCGGGCGTGCCGTCGCCGGGCCCGGGCTGATCGAGGAGATGACCGCCCGGTTCCTGACCGAGCGCGGCACGAGCCGGGACGGCCACGGAGACTCCCTGCACGGGCTGTTGCGCCGCCAGTCGACCGTGCTGACCGTCGCGGTGTCGGCCGTGACCGCGCGCACGGCTGCCGCTCTGGCGACCGGTATCCGCCGGCCGACGCCCGGACTGCCCCACGAGCAGTTCTGGTATGCCGAGGCCTCGCCGGTCTCTCTGTGGTGGGTTCGCGTCCGGGGCAACCTCACCCCGCGCTCCGTCGTCTTCCAGAACACCGTCCGTACGGCGATCGGACTCGCGCTCGCCCGTCTGGTCGCCGGATCGCTGGACCTCTCGCACGGCTTCTGGGTGCTGCTGAGCGTCCTGACCCTGGCACGCACCACCGCGGGCGCCACGTGGTCCACCGTCCGCTCGGCCGCCGCCGGCACACTGATCGGCGCGACGGCCGCGGGCGTCCTCCTCCTCGCGGCGGGGGACGCCACCACGGTGTACGAGTACCTCCTGGTGCCGATGATGCTGGTGGCCTTCAGCGTGGGCCCCGTCGGCGGACCGGCATGGGCGCAGGGGCTGTTCACCCTCGTCGTGTCCACGGCGTTCGCCCAGATCGCCCCCGTGACCTGGCGGCTGGCGGAGGTCCGGCTCATCGACGTGCTGACCGGCAGCGCGGTCGGACTGGTCTGCGGTCTGCTGGCCTGGCCCTCCGGTGCGCGCGCCGAGATGCGGCGCAGCGTCGCCGAACTCTTCCGGACCGCCGCACCCGTCGTCCGCGCCACCACCGAGGCGGCGACCGGCCCCGCGGCCCGCGAGGCGGCGTCCGCCGTGTCGCTCTGGCCGACCCTGCACCGGCTGCGCATCGCTGAAGCCGCCTATGCGCAGTACCGCACCGAGCCTTCGTCCCACACGAGTGAGGACGGTCCCGACTGGCTCGCCGCCCTCAACTACGGCTCCCGCGTGCTGGTCGGTGCCTACTGGCTGCCACCGGCGGACGGGGCGCCCGGCCTGCCTTCCCCACTTCTGAGCTGGGCGCAGCGAGCCGCCACGGAACTCGTCTCGGCGACTCGCGAGGCGGCGGACCTGCCGACGGGAGGCGTCCACGTCCGACTCGCGCCCCTTCCCGCAGGCCTCTTGCCGCAGGCGTCACCACCAGCGCTCTCGCTGCTGATCGACGTGGAGGTGTGGCTGCACGCCCTCGCCGCGGACCTCGCCGCCGCCTCTGGTGCCGACAGCGCCGCGTCCACCCCCATCACCCAATGACAGGCGCCGACGTGTGGCCGGCGCGTCATGTGCTCGGCTGCCGCGTCGCGAGGGACACGAGCGGACTATCGTTGCCGTCATGGTCTCTCACCCTTCGGTACAACCCACCGTTCTCCAGGCTCCGTTGCGTGAGCAGTTCGAAGCGTTTCTCGATGAGCACCGCTCCGCCCTGCACGACTGCCTGAACGGGCTGACCGAGGAGCAGGCGCGCAGGTCGCTGGTCACGTCCAAGACCACTCTCCTGGGTCTGGTCAGGCACGCCACGTTCGTGGAGAAGGTCTGGTTCGACGAGGCGATCACCTGTCGGTCCCGCAGCGACATCGGCATCCCCGGCTCTCCCGACGAGTCCTTCGATCTCCACGAGGACGACACGATCGCCTCGGTGCAGCGCGCGTACCAGGAGGCTTGCGCGGCGTCCCGGCGGGCCACGGCGGTGCTGACTCTGGACGACCTCCTGCTCGGGAACCGTCGCGGCCCTCTGCCGCTGCGTTGGGTCTACCTGCACACGCTGCGGGAACTGGCCCAGCACTGCGGTCACGCCGACATCCTCCGCGAACAGATCCTCGACGGCCCCGCGCCCCGCGGCTGACCCCCGACCCTGAGCGCGCCCGGTTCGGCCGGCCGCTTCCCGGCCAACATGTCTCATATCAGAGTCTGTTGAGGACACGGAGTGGCTCGGGGCTCACTGCTCGGCCGAGGGTGCGGTGCGCCCCGGCCGGCGGCCGGGAGGTTGCCGGGGAGCAGCGGTCAGCCGAGGGCCGTCCGGGACCGGACGCGTGGTCGGCGAGGCGGTGGTGAGTGTGAGTGCTTCACCGTAGTGACGAATCGTCATGGGCGTGCCGTCCAGCAGCTCGTACGTGATCGACCCGGACTGGATCTCCACGCGCAGGCAGCGCTTCCGGAACGTCACGTGGAACGCGAGGCGCCTGAGTCTCTCGGGCAGGCCGGGCGTGAACGACAGTGTCTCTCCTTCGTGACGCATGCCGCCGAAACCACAGACCAGCGCCATCCAGGTGCCGGCGAGTGAGGCGATGTGCAGCCCGTCGCGGGTGTTGTTCTCCAGGTCGCTCAGGTCCATCAACGCCGCCTCGACGGTGTAGTCGTAGGCGAGTTCCTTGTGCCCGACCTCGGCCGCGATGACAGCCTGGCAGCAGGCGGACAGTGAGGAGTCCCGGACCGTGAGGGGCTCGTAGTAGGCGAAATTGCGGGCCTTGTGGCCGGCGTCGAAGGCCTCGCCGCACGTGTACATGGCCAGGATCAGGTCCGCTTGTTTCACCACTTGCTTTCGGTAGATGTCGAAGTACGGGAAGTGCAGCATGAGCGGGTACTGGTCCACGCGTGTGGCGCCGAAGTCCCAGGGTTGGTGGCTGGTGAACCCGGAGTGCTGCTCGTGCACTTGGAATTCGCCGTTGTACGGAACGTGCATCGCCGCCGCCGCGTCGCGCCACTCCGCCAGTTCCTCGTTGTCCACCCCGTACGCGGCCGCTCGCTCCGGATGCCGTACGGCGGCTTCGGCAGCCGACGTGAGGTTCCTGGCCGCCATGAGGTTCGTGTAGGTGTTGTCGTCCGCGACCGCACTGTATTCGTCCGGTCCCGTCACCCCGTCGATGTGGAACGCTCCGCGGCTGTCGTGGTGTCCCAGTGACATCCACATCCGGGCCGTTTCCACGAGCAGTTCGAGTCCGCTGTCCTGCTCGAACTCTGCGTCTCCCGTCGCGCAGACATAACGGGTGACGCTGTCGGCGATGTCCGCGTTGACGTGGAAGGCGGCTGTGCCGGCCGGCCAGTAGGCGCCGCACTCCGAACCGTCGATGGTGCGCCAGGGGAAGGCGGCGCCGCGCAGGCCGAGTTGCCGCGCCCGGTCGCGCGCCTGGGGAAGTGTGCTCTGCCGCCAGCGCAGCGCTTCCGCCACGGGCTCGGGGACGGCGTAGGTGAGCAGGGGCAGGACGAACATCTCCGTGTCCCAGAAGGAGTGGCCGTCGTAGCCCGTACCGGTCAGGCCCTTGCTGGGTATGGCCCGCTGTTCGGCCCGGGCGCCGGCCTGGAGCACGTGGAACAGCGCGAACCGTACCGCCTGTTGCAGCTCTTCGTCGCCGTCCATCTCGACGTCCGACCGGGCCCAGAAGGCGTCAAGATACCGGTGCTGTTCGTCCGCCAGGCCCTGCTGCCCGGTGGTGCACGCCGCCGACAGGGCCGCTTCCACCTGATCGCGCATGGCGGAACGCGAGCGCACGCTGGACCACCCGTAGGCGACGGTCTTCTCGATCCGCAGCCGCTGTCCGGGGGCCAGTTCCGAGGTAACGGTCAGGCGGGCCATGTCCGCGGAGCTCTCACTGCCGGCCCGGGTCGCGGAGGGCCCCTCGACGCTGTGGTCGGCCACCGCGGCCACCCGTAGCCCGCTCCTACGGGTGCGGTGGATCAGGGCCAGCCGGTTGCCCACCGCTCCGTTCTCCTCCGGAGCCAGGGGTGCCTGGAGGGCTGCGGCCCGACGCGGATCGTCGCCGGCCGAGGGCAGCTGCTCGTTGGCGATGAGTTCCGACTGCACGACGATGCGTACGGGGGCGTGCACGGCCTCCACCTCGTAGGTGACGGCGCCGATGGAACGCTGGGTGAAGGAGATCATCCGGGTCGAGCGGACTCGGACCGTGCAGCCCGACGGAGACGTCCACTCGCAGCTGCGGGTCAGCACGCCCGCCCGCAGGTCGAGGATCCGTTCATGGCTGTGCAGCCGGCCGTAGCGCAGGTCGAACGGCTCGTCGTCGACCAGGAGCCGCAGGATCTTCCCGTTGGTGACGTTGATCGCCGTCTGACCCGATTCCGGGTTGCCGTACCCGCTTTCCGCATAGGGCAGCGGATGCAGTTCGTGAACCCCGTTGAGATAGGAGCCGGGCAGTCCGTGCGGCTCACCCTCGTCCAGATTGCCGCGCCAGCCGACATGACCGTTGGACAGCGCGAAAAGCGACTCGCTCTGCGGAAGCAGATCCAGGGCCAGAGATGTTTCTTTCAGAGACCATGGATCGACCGCGTAACAGTCGGCCGTGATCATGACGAAGCGCCGTTCCCGGCATCTCGGTGCCGCACACAAGCATGGGGCCGGAACGATCGGCGCTCACCTGCCATCCCCATGCCTGGCCGCCCGTAATCGCCGGTGCGCGCGCCGAAAGGTGAATGAGCAGCCATCTCATCCCTCCCGGGCTTGGCGTATTCCACCGACACTACGCCGCCCTACCTGCGTCAGCGACCCGCTCCGGGGCGCGTGGCAACGGCCCGACCGTGCGAGCGGTGAGGAGCCGCCGCGCGGGCGGTCGCACCGGCGGCCCCTTAGACTGGAGCGGGCCACAATGAGGCGATGACCGGTTGCGGAATCGACGGCGGCGCCGCCAGGAATAATGACGCGCACATTGTGCGTCCGTGAGTTCGCGCGGCGCCCGCAGGCCGGCCCTATTCAGGTCGTGTACTCCGCCGCGAGCATTTCGTAGCCATTGACAGCCTCGGCCTTTTCCCATCGAGAAGGAGATCGCTGTGGATGTCGACTCTGATGTCGCTCTGTCCTCCCTGGGGAGTCATCTCACGTACACCCCCAATCCGAGCCGCGCCGAGACCCGGGAGCAGCTCTCCAGGGCGACGTACGACCTCCTCGTGATCGGCGGCGGCATCCTGGGCATCTCCACCGCCTGGCACGCCGCGCAGTCCGGGCTGCGGGTGGCTCTGGTCGACGCCGGCGACTTCGCCGGCGCCACGTCCTCCGCCTCCTCCAAGCTCCTCCACGGCGGTCTGCGCTACCTGCAGACCGGCGCGGTGAAGCTGGTGGCGGAGAACCACTTCGAGCGCCGTGCGGTCTCCCGCGAGGTCGCTCCCCACCTGGCGAACCCGCTGACCTTCTACCTCCCCGTGTACAAGGGCGGCCCGCACGGCGCCGCGAAGCTCGGCGCGGGCGTGTTCGCGTACTCGGCGCTGTCCGCCTTCGGCGACGGCGTCGGGCACCTGCTCTCCCCCGCCAAGGCCCAGGCCGAGGTGCCCGAGTTGCGCACCGAGAACCTGAAGGCCGTCGCCGTGTACGGCGACGACCAGATGAACGACGCCCGGATGGCCGTGATGACGGTCCGCGCCGCCATGGAGTCCGGCGCCGCCGTACTCAACCACGCCGAGGTCACCGGCCTGCGCTTCACCCAGGGACGCGTCACCGGAGCCGAGCTGAGGGATCAGCTGTCCGGCCACGAGTTCGGTGTGACGGCGCGCCTCGTGCTGAACGCCACCGGTCCCTGGGTGGACCTCCTGCGCGGCATGGAGGACCCGAACGCGGCGCCGTCCATCCGTCTGTCCAAGGGCGCTCACCTCGTCGTGAAGCGGGCGGCTCCGTGGCGGGCCGCGCTGGCCACCCCGATCGACAAGTACCGGATCACCTTCGCCCTCCCCTGGGAGGACATGCTGCTGCTCGGCACGACCGACGAGGAGTACGACGCCGATCCCGCCGACGTCGCCGTCACCGAGAAGGACATCGCCCAGATCCTGGACGAGGCGGCCGTCTCCGTACGCGACGAACAGCTGTCCCGTGATCTGATCACGTACTCCTTCGCGGGCCTGCGGGTGCTCCCGGGCGGTCCCGGCGACACCTCCAAGGCCAAGCGGGAGACGGTCGTCACCGAGGGCCGCAGCGGAATGCTCTCCGTTGCGGGCGGCAAGTGGACCACCTTCCGCCACATCGGCCGCACGGTCGTGAGGAAACTGGAGTCGCTGCCCGGTCACCCCCTGGGCGAGAACGTCGAACCGATCTCCGAGCTGCCGAAGAAGCCTCCGCTGCCCGGCATCGCCAATCCACGCGCCGTGGCCCACCGTCTGCTGACCGACACCCAGACACTGGGACACGGCATGACGGCGGACACGGCCACGCACCTGGCCACGCACTACGGTTCACTGGCTTACGACGTGGTCCGCCTCACGAACGACAAGCCCGAACTGGCGCAGCGCATCCACCCCGACGCCCCGGAGATCTGGGCCCAGGCCGTCTACGCCCGGGACTACGAATGGGCCGGAACGGTGGACGACGTGCTGCGCCGACGCACGACGCTGGCCATTCGCGGGCTGGCGACGGACGAGATCCGCAGCAAGGTGGACTCCCTCTTGCGAGCGCGCGGCGCTTGACGTCACGCCCCTGGCCCAAGGCAAGGGGTCCCATGTCCTGAGGTGAGGCCGATGTGGCCGTCCGGACTCTCCCCTCGGACCTGGCCGCGTCCTAACCTCTGCAGCGTGTGGTGGTCCCCCCGAAGCCGAACATCCTCGCCTTCGGCATCGCCGACCCTGACCGGTCAGCCCCGCCGGAAGACGGCAGCACCGGCCGGATGGTGCAGGCAGTTACAGGCCCTCGCGCGACGCTCGGCTCGCCGGTCGCCGGTCGCCGGCCATCGCGTGAGAGCGGCGAAACGCGCACCCCACACATGAGACCTACCGGAAAGCGGCCGAAAGGCGCACCATGCCTCAGCAGATCACCTGGCGCGGATTCGACGAGACGACCCGTCCAGGGGACGGTGCGCGGGTACTCGTCGACCGAGTCTGGCCCGACGGCGCGCTCTCACACGGCGCGCCTCTCGACACGTGGCTGCGGAACATCGCACCGTCCGCCGGCCTGCAACGCTGGTACGGGCAACATCCCCTGCAGTTCGGTGAGTTCCGCCGGCGCTACCTCACCGAGCTGGACGATCAGGAACACCGGCAGGCAGCCGCCCGACTCCGCGACATGGCCGAACACAGCAGCCTCACACTGCTCAGCGCCAGCCAGGACCTGGACCACAGTCACGCCGCGGTTCTCGCCGCCTGGCTGACCGCCGACAGGCACGATGACGCATCACCTCCCGACGCCCGGCAGCCATCAGAGCCCGGGCACGCGGACCCCGGTCCCCCTCCCACCGGCCCCCGCGCAGCGCTCTCCGCCGCGGTGGCGAACCTCAACGCGGGCGCGCTCGCGTTCGTCATGGGCACCGGCATCGTCTCCACCGCCCTCCACACCACCGGCGCCGACGCCGCGTCCGCCCTCCTGCTCTGGGTGGCCCTGGCCGGATTCGCCGTACTGGTGCCCGCCTACGGCTGGCGTCTGGTACGTCAACGTCGGCGCTTCGTGGCCGATCTCGTCGGACCCCGCTCCTTCGCCTTCCTCACCCTCGCCATCTCGGCCAACGTACTTGCCGCCCGCCTCGTACCCACGGGCCACACCACGATCGCCGCGGTGTTCCTGGCGTTCGGCACGTTGATGTGGGTGGTGCTCGACTACGGCATCCCCTTGGCACTCATCACCTCCGTCAAACGGGGCCCCTCGCTCGACCAGGTCAACGGCACCTGGTTCCTGTGGGCGGTGGGCTCGTTCTCGGTGGCCGTCGCCTCGGCATCCCTGGCCGCCGCGGTCTCCAGCAAGGAGCTGGCCGTACTGGCGGCGTTCTGCTGGGGCCTGGGTCTGATGCAGTACCTCCTCACCGCCGCGGTCGTGCTGACCAGGCTGCTGGCGCGGCCCGTCCAGCCGGAAGGTCTGATGACGTCGGTCTGGATCTTCATGGGAGCAGCGGCGATCGCCGTCTTCACGGGAGTACGACTCACCGCGCTTCCCCAGGACAGTGTGCTGCTCGCACGTCCACTGATCGTCGGGTCCTGCGTCGTGCTGTGGTCGTTCTCGAGCTGGCTGATCCCACTCCTGCTGGCCTTGGGCGTGTGGCGGCATGCGCTGCGCCGGATTCCGCTGCGCTACGAGCTCGGCTGGTGGAACATCGTCTTTCCCGTCGGCATGTACGCGGTCGCCACCCA
The DNA here is from genome assembly GCF_053611025.1 of Streptomyces sp. NPDC054842. Classification (NCBI taxonomy): domain Bacteria; kingdom Bacillati; phylum Actinomycetota; class Actinomycetes; order Kitasatosporales; family Streptomycetaceae; genus Streptomyces; species Streptomyces sp. NPDC054842. The sequence goes on along the minus strand of NZ_JBSGZN010000014.1, from coordinate 102,299 downwards.
CGAGCTGGGGCGCGCGACGGGTACCGCGTGGATGACGACGATGGGCCGCTGGGAGGTCTGGACGGCCGCAGTGGTGTGGGCCGTCGTGTTCGCCGCGATGGCGGCCGTCAGACTCGATGCCGCGTGGACGAGCGCGCACGCACCGGCCTCCGGCGCGAGGCACGCTCCCTGACCGGGGATTCCCGACGAGGCGGACCTCAGCGCGGCGGGGCGCAGCGGCGGTACACCTGCGTCAGCTCAACGTGACCCGCTGATGCGGCTGACGCGCTGATGCGGCTGAGCAAGAAGCCTGTCATGGGTGGCGAGAGCCCGTTCACGCAACGCCGCGAGCCGGGCCATCTGCTCACCCATGCCGCGCGTACCGGCCAGTGGCATCAGGGTGTGCGGCCACACGCCGCGTACCAGACTGACGTGTCGTGCACCTCCGAGAGCCACCACCGGGTCGCGGGGCAGGAGACCCCGCGACGCCGCTTGTTCGAGGAGGATTTCGGCCGTCACGGACTCCGCCGCTCCATGACGTGTGTCGTACGGCTCGATGACGTCATCGAGGTCGAGGAGACCGTGCCGTGCGGAGAGGATGAGCAGCAGGGCCGGTCGTAGCGCTTCCGCTGCCCGGCGGCACGCACGGTGATAGGAGCCGACGTACATGTCCGCCGCCCGCGCCGCGCTGCCTAGCTTGCGGCTGCCGCACGGGATGACCACGAGTTCGGGTCCGATGCTGCTGACACAGTCACTCTCGTTCATGACGCCCGCCTGTCCGTTCCGTGGGGCCCTGGTGCTACGGCGGAGCGGGCCACGGGCGAGCGGCATCCGCCCATCCGCCCATCCGGACGTTCCGCGTCCGGCGGCCGCACCTCCCCGTCAGTGACAGCATCCCAGTCCCGAACCGCACTGCGGACGTGATGTCCCGATGTGCGGCTGTCATGGCAGTCACGGCACCATGGAGTGGGATACGCGGCGGTGGACGAGCCGCCCCGACCGGTGACCGAAGTGAGGCTTCGGCGCTGGTGAACGGCCTTGTGCTGACGCCGGTCGTACGGAATTCGGCACGGAGCAGTCCAGCCGTCACGCGTGCCGCCGCCCATGCCCTGCGAAGCGGTTCGTTGAACGAAGCCGGAAGGCGTCGGGGCCACCCACCTGATACCGGCTGAAGAAGCCGCACGGCGTGGAAGGACCACACAACGGACGGAGGAGCAGTGAACGATCTCTCGGAAAGCACCGTCGTCATCGTCGGGGGCAGCTCCGGTATCGGCCTGGAGACCGCTCGCCGGGCACGAGCGGCCGGCGCGAGCCTCATCATCACGGGCCGGGACCAGGAACGCCTCCGGCACGCATCCGACGAGCTCGGCGCCCCGGCGGCGACGCTCGACCTCGGCGACGCCGAGGGCCTGCACCGGTTCTTCGCCTAGTTGCCGGCACCCGTCGACCACGTGCTGGTGGCCGGAGGCGGGCCCATATACGCGCCGATCGCCTCGATGGACTTCGACCAGGTGGGAAGTGTGCTCGACGAGCATCTGGTGGGATCGCTGCGCGTCGCCCAGGAGTGTGCCCGGTGTGTCCTGCCCCCTGGATCGCTGACGTACATCACCGGGACCCACGCCCGCCGTCCCGGCGAGGGTCTGACCGTCGCGGCCATCGCGGCGGCCGCGCTTCCCGCCATCACGGCGAACGCCGCCCTCGAACTCGCTCCGGTCCGGGTCAACGCGATCGCGGCGGGGTTCGTCGACACCCCTCTCTCGGCCCGCCTGCTCGGTGACGAACTCGACTCCCGCCGGCAGCAACTACGCGCCACGCTACCGATCCAGCGAGTCGTGGGCCCCTCGGACGTGGCAGCACTCGCCTTGCACCTGATGACCAACACCGCGCTCACGGGGGCGACTTACGACATCGACGGCGGGCAGCAGCTCATCCGCTGAGGTCTGCTTCCGGAGCGGACTCGCAGCCGCTGATGGGCAGAGACTGCCGTTCGCATGGTCCAGCGGCTTGCACGTCTCCGGACAGCGGCCTACGCCGGCTCACGGGCAGGCCGCGGCACAGACCGCTGACCGACCGGCTGCGACACAGGCCGTACTGGCCGAGGGGCCGCGCCCAACGGTGAGCTGATCGGGATCAGGTGCGGCGCGCCTGGACCTTCGGGACGGTGGCCGCACCGAGGATCGGCTCAGTGGCGGCGCCGGAACAGGCCGCCCGGCACCGACCACCACGTGAAGAGGTCCAGTTCATGACGGCCTTCGAGACAGCAGCGTTGCGGTTCCCGCCCGAGTCGGCGTCGAGACGTGCCCACGTCGACATTCCTGGCGTCGTCACGGCGGCGTCGTGAGCGGCAGCGCGGACGCGCCGGACGGCGGCCGCTACGGCGAAGCCGTCTTCCCTCCCGACCGGGCCGGTGAGGGCGAGCGCATCGACTTCGGCGCGCTCGCCTACGACGACTTCACGATGGCCCGGCTGCGGAGCCTCGGCGTGGGACCCGGATGGCGCTGTCTGGACGTCGGGGCCGGGACCGGCACCGTCTCGCGCCGGCTGCTCGACGAGGCCGGGGTGGCGAGCGTGCTCGCCGTGGACCGCGACGTGCGTTTCCTCGATGCGCGGCCCGTGAGAGGGCTCGACGTGCTGGAGGCGGACATCAACGCCCCGCTGTCCGTCCCCGGCCCCTTCTCGCTCGTGCACGCGCGATTCGTGCTGATGCACCTGCCCTCCCACGAGCGGCTCATCGGCGAGCTGGCCCGGCTCGTCGCGCCCGGGGGTGTCCTGGTGCTCAGCGACGCGGTCGACCTGACGAGTGAGCGCACGCCCGACACGTCCTACGGCACTGCGATGCGGGCGATGTGGCAGGGACTGCGGACCACCATCGGCACCGATGTCTCCTGGGTGCCGTCGTACCCGCAACTGCTGCAAGGGGCCGGGTTGTTGTGCGTCGCAGCCGAGATGCACGTGCCGCCGCTGCTGCCGGGCAGTGCCATCAGCCGGTTCTGGGCGGACACTTGGGAGCGCAGCAGAGAGGCGATGCTGGCCACCGGTCTCCTCGATGACCCTGCCCTGGACCGGGCGATCCGCGACCTGAACTCGCCGGAGTGCGCCGCGCTGTCGGCCGGCATGCTCACCGCTTGGGGGTGGAAACCCGACGAGCAGCCGCGCTGACTGGACGGCGACGGCGCGGCGACAGTCGCTGCCTGGCAGCAGCCACCGAGGGACACGGACGTCGACCGATGCGTGCAGTGCATGGTGAGCCCGGCCCCTGGGGTCCTCCGGGAAAGATCGCCGCGGAAAGAACCTGACTGCCCTGCGACTACGTGTCTGTGCCGCTCCTACATGCCCTGAGGCGAGCACCCGATGTCAGCGACGTTCGTGGTCACCGTGGGTGTCGCCGCGGGCTCGGCTACGGCACGGTCCTCGAGTCCACGGCCGATGTGGATCCGCAGCAGCCCTTCGATGCCGCGGACCAGGGTCTCGCCGGCCTGGACGGGATCGCCGAGGTACCCGGCGCTCATCGCGCCGTCGCGGAGCATGACGTAATGCCGTCCGGCGTGCTCGGGGGGTGCCTCCGAGGCGCGTGCGAACAGTTCCGTGATGGTCTCCAGGTACCAGTCGCGGTGCCGTACGACGGCCCGGTGGACCGGGTGGTCGGGTGCGGGGAACTCCGCCGCCGCGTTGAGGAAGGCGCATCCGCGGTAGCCGGGCGAGCGGATCTGCTCGACCAGGGACGCGCCGATGCCCTGCAGGATCTCGACCGCTGACAGGTTCGCCGCCATCAGTGAGCCGACCTGCGCACGGATCACCTGGTCGACGCTTTCGATGTAGGCGACGGCCAGGTCCTCCTTGCTGGGGAAGTGACGGTAGAAGGTCGCGTTGGTGACCTGCGCCGCGGCCACCAGGCGGTCGACGCCCACCGTGTGGATGCCCTCCGCGTAGAAGAGCTGCCCCGCGGTCTTCAGGAGCCGCTCCCGGGCCGCGGACACCCTTCTGCCGGTTCCGGCTTCCGTCTGCGTCATGCCCCCACGTTAACAGGTAGAACGCTCTCTCTTGTTTTGCGGCCAGAGCTGTGTCAGGCTGCGAACAAGAAAGAGCGTTCTACCCATCTCGGCGCTCCGCCTGTCCCGGAGATGGAGTCTCCGGTCGAAACCCGGCACACGGCGGGGCCCACGCCCCCTGTCCGCGCCTCGACGGCGCAATGACGAACCGGGTCGGCCCGGCCTCCCCCCTCCCACCCAGGTACTCACCACCCACACACTGGAGATCCCCATGGCATCCGTCGCCTCCGCCGAGCGCAGCGGCACCGCGCCCGCCCTCAGCCGGCTCTACCTCGTCCGTTTCGTCTTCGCCGCCGCGTGGGCCGCGTTGCTGCTGCTGACGGGATCGGATCTCTCGACCGGTACCAAGCTGCTGCTGTTCCTGTATCCCGCCTTCGACGTCGCGGCGGCCGTCGTCGACCGCAGCTCGGCCCATGCCGCCGGACCGGTCAAGGCCCTGTACGCCAACATGGCCGTGAGCGCGCTCGCCGCCGTCGGGATCGCGGTCGCCAGTACCTCCGGGGTCGCCGACATCCTGCGTGTCTGGGGTGCCTGGGCGATCGTCTCCGGCTTGGTCCAGCTCCTCGTAGGCGTCGCCCGCAGGTCGATGGGCGGTCAGTGGCCGATGATCCTGAGCGGTGGCATCTCCGTCCTGGCCGGCGCCTCCTTCTTGCGCGGCGCCACCCAGGACGACCCGTCGCTGACCGCGCTCGCCGGTTACGCGGTGCTGGGCGGGATCTTCTTCCTGGTCTCGGCGATCCGTCTTTACCGCTCGGCCCCCAAGCGCTGACCTGCGCCGGCCGGAGCGCGGCCATCGAGCACGCCAGCCGACGGGTCCACCACTCGCTGGATGGCCGACGGTTGTGGGCGAGGACCGGGATCCGCAGCGGTCGCTCGCCCACCATCACGCCTTCATCTGCCCCAACGCTCGCGTCGGCCGTGCCGGGGTCACCAGGGCGTCGTTTCCGTCACTTGCGCCAGAACAGGTGGTGCGTGACTCCGCTCGGGCTGGGGACGACGTCCAGGTGGAACCGATCCAGCAGGTCCTCGGGCGAGTCCCACAGCCGTAGCCCGAACCCCAGCTTCACCGGTGAGACGGCCACATGCAGGGTGTCGACGAGGTCGGCGTCGAGAAACTCCCGGACCGTGCTCACACCACCGCCGAGCCGGACGTCCTTGCCCTGTGCCGCCTCCTTCGCCTGCGCGAGAACGGTGGCAGGGTCGCCGTCCACGAAATGGAACGTCGTGTCGGAGAGGGTGAACGAGGGCCGCTTGTGGTGGGTCAGGACGAACACCGGCGTGTGGAAGGGCGGCTCGTCGCCCCACCAGCCCCGCCACTCGTGGTCGCGCCACTCCCCGCGCTGGGGTCCGAACTTGTTGCGGCCCATGATCTCGGCGCCGATGTTGTGGCTGAAGTCCCTCGTGAAGTAGTCGTCGAGGCCCCGGCTCCCTCCGGGCTCGGACCGGTTGGGCCAGCTCGCCGTGGCCCCGGCCCACGCGAAGAGCTCCTGCGGATCGATGTGGTGACCGAACGGCCGCTCCAGACTCTGGTCCTCGCCGGCGGCCACGCCGTCGCTCGAGATGGTGAAGTTCTGCACGCGCAGCAGCTGATTCATGTGTCCCCTCATCGGTCGCTTCCTCGTAGGGCGGTGCGTCCTACGTGAGGATGTCGAACGGGACGAGGCTGGATCGACAACGCCGCCGAAGTTCTTGCGAATCGTGCCCGGTACGGCTGCTCACCTGCGTCGTTCGGCGGTACGCCGGCGCCCGACGACGCGGCGCGCGCGGTCGGGTGGCGCGTGGACGGCACGCGGGCCGGTCCGTCCGCACGACGCCGGCCGTGCGGACGACGACGCCCTTGTCGTCGTCGCCGCACAGACGGCCGGCCCCGCCCGCCGCGAGTCGGGCAGCCGAGGCCGGTGAGCGCCGATACGCGCCGAAGCGGTGGTGCACATCGCGCGCACCGTCCCCGCGCAAGTGCGCCAACGGGGCCATTGGCCCTCCCACGGACCCGCTCCCCGGCGGAAGCGGCTCCCGTACGCGCACATGCCGCGCTCACCTCACCCGACGTACGCCTGTCAGGTTCCCAGAGCCGCCAGCACCATGGACCGTGCCTCTTCCTGGACCAGACGCAGGTGGTCCTCTCCAAGGAAGGACTCCGCATAGATCTTGTAGGTGTCCTCGGTGCCCGAGGGCCGGGCCGCGAACCAGGCGTTGTCGGTGGCGACCTTGATCCCGCCGAGAGCGGCACCGTTGCCCGGGGCCTCGGTGAGCACGGTGGTGACCGTCTCGTCGGCGAGCGTGTCGGCGGTGACCTGGCGCGGGGACAGTTTGGCGAGGAGGGCCTTCTCGTCCCGCGAGGCCGGGGCGTCGATGCGCGCGTAGGCGGGGGCGCCGAAGCGTTCGGTGAGCTGCGCGTAGTGCTGCGAGGGCGTCTTGCCGGTGACGGCGGTGATCTCGGACGCCAGCAGCGCCAGGAGGATGCCGTCCTTGTCGGTGGTCCACACCGAGCCGTCACGGCGCAGGAAGGACGCGCCGGCCGATTCCTCACCGCCGAATCCGAGCGTCGCGTCGAAGAGGCCGTCCACGAACCATTTGAAGCCGACCGGGACCTCGACCAGCGGTCGGCCGACGTCCGCCGCCACCCTGTCGATCATGCTCGACGACACCAGGGTCTTGCCGATCCCGGCGCTCGCGGGCCACCGTTCCCGGTGCTTGAACAGGTACGCGATCGCCACGGCGAGATAGTGGTTGGGGTTCATCAGGCCGCCGTCCGGCGTGACGATGCCGTGCCGGTCGGCGTCGGCGTCGTTGCCGGTGGCGATGTCGAACCGCTCCCGCTGCTCGATGAGCGAGGCCATGGCGTACGGCGACGAGCAGTCCATGCGGATCTTGCCGTCCCAGTCCAGCGTCATAAAGCGCCAGGTGGGGTCGGTGAGCGGGTTCACCACCGTCAGGTCCAGCCGGTGCTGCTCGGCGATGCGGCCCCAGTAGGCGACCGAGGCGCCGCCCAGTGGATCGGCGCCGATCCGCACACCGGCGGTACGGATCGCGTCCAGGTCCAGCACGTTCGGCAGGTCGGCCACGTAGTCGCCGAGGAAGTCGTGGCGGCCGGTGCCGGATGCGGCCAGGGCGCGGGTGTAGGGGATGCGCCTTACGTCCTTCAGGCCGGCGGCGATGATCTCGTTGGCGCGGTCCTGGATCCAGGAGGTCGCTTGGGAGCCGGCCGGGCCACCGTTGGGCGGGTTGTACTTGAAGCCGCCGTCGGTGGGCGGGTTGTGCGAGGGGGTGACCACCACGCCGTCGGCCAGGGCGGACGTGCGGTTCCGGTTGTGGGTGAGGATCGCGTGGGAGACCGCCGGGGTCGGGGTGTAGCCGTCCGCCTGGTCGATGAGCACGCTCACGTCGTTGGCCGCGAAGACCTCCAGTGCCGTGATCCGCGCGGGCTCGGAGAGGGCGTGGGTGTCGGCGCCGAGGAAGAGGGGGCCGGTGGTGCCCTGGGCGGCGCGGTACTCGCAGATGGCCTGGCTGATGGCGGCGATGTGGTCTTCGTTGAACGCCGTGACGAGGGAGGACCCGCGGTGTCCCGAGGTGCCGAACGCCACGCGTTGCCCGGGATCGGCCGGGTCGGGGTGCAGCGCGTAGTACGCCGTGACGAGGCGGGCCACGTCGATGAGGTCCCCGGGGCCGGCGACCTGCCCTGCTCGCGCGTCCTGCATGTATCCGCTCCTCCGCATGGTCGGTCTTCGGGCTGCGACCATTCTTCCCTGACGGGCGCACTCGCACCCGCATCGCACGGCCGTTGCGCGGACGTCCGGCGGACGTCGGCCCACCGGCCCGCCCGCGGCGGTCACCTGCGCCGATGACACTCCCGGCCCGGCCGACCACCTCGTGCGTACGTCCCACGTTCCCCCCCGGACTCGGCCAGGGAGGCAGGGCCGCACGCTCGCGCCCGAATGGACAGTTCCCGCAGGTTGGGAAAACATTGATGCCAGGTTCGATCGCCTCAGCAGAATCCTGTGCTCCGGCGGAGGCCATCAGGCGTCGCCGCCACTTGTCGGCGTGCCCACGCGACGTGCCGGGGGCCGATCGCGGACGCCTCGGGCCAGGGAGTCATGGGGCGACCACTCTGCTCGATGCCATCAGACGGGCGACGACATGAACACGTTCTCTCCAGGGTTTCACGGGCGAACTCACCGCTTCGAAGGGCGCCTTCCTCCCGGCCAGTACCCGACGGAGGACTTCCCCGTCCTTTCCGCCGGACCCACCCCGCGCGTCTCGACGGACCACTGGGAGTTCTCGGTCACCGCCGAGGACGGTACGGCTGCGAGATGGACGTGGGAGCAGATGATGGCCCTGCCCCAGGAAGAGCCGACCGTCGACATCCACTGCGTCACGCGGTGGTCGAAGTTCGACACCCGTTGGCAGGGCGTGCCGCTCGACGCGCTCCTGGACGGTGTCGAGACCTCCGCAGACTTCGCCATGGTGGAGAGCTACGGCGGATACACGACCAACCTCCCGCTCGACGATCTGCGGGACGGCAAGGCCTGGCTCGTCCACACCTACGACGGCTTCCCGCTCTCACCGGAGCACGGAGGTCCGGCCCGTCTGCTGGTCCCCCACCTCTACCTGTGGAAGTCCGCGAAGTGGGTCAAGGGGATTCGCATGGCGCCGCAGGACGACCCCGGGTTCTGGGAGTCCGCCGGCTATCACAACCACGGCGACCCGTGGCGCGAAGAACGCAGCTGGACCGACTGACCGTGACGGGCACCTGGAGGCCGGCCCGGCTGGTGGCGCGGCATGCGCAGACCGCGACCGCGCGCACCCTGGTCCTGGACTCGCCGAACTGGCCCGGACACCTCCCGGGCCAGCACATCGACGTCCGCCTCACCGGCGACGACGGATACCAGGCGGTCCGCAGCTACTCCCTGGCCGGACCGCCCACGGAGGACCGGCTGGAGCTGGGTGTCCAGCCGGTGCCGGGCGGGGAGGTCTCCCCCTACCTCGCCGACGTCCTGCCCGTCGGCGCCCAGGTGGAGATCACCGGGCCGCTGGGCGGCTGGTTCGTGTGGCGGCCCGGCGACGCCGCGGCCGTGCTGCTCGTCGCGGGCGGCTCGGGGGTCGTGCCCCTCATGGCCATGGTCCGCGCCCACCAGGCCGCCGATTCCACCACACCGTTCCACCTCGTGTACTCCGTCCGCGGCCCCGACCAGGCGTGGTACCAGAAGGAACTGGCATCCAGCAGCGGCCCACTGACCGTGGACGTCCTGTACTCTCGGCAGGCACCGTCGGGCAACGGCCGACCGGCCGGCCGCATCCGAGCAGACGACCTGCCGGCTCCCGGCCGACCCGGACTGGCTCCGGAGCGCCAGTGCTTCGTCTGCGGTCCCACTCCCTTCGTGGAACACGTCAGTGACCTGCTCGTCGCCGAAGGCCACCTGCCCGGCCACATCCGCACCGAGAGATTCGGCTGATCCGACCCCCCGGACCTGGAGGCCTCATGTCTGTCCCCACCTACCGCGACGGCAACAGCCTCGCCGGACCCTTCGCCGACATCCTGGCGCTCGAACCCACCACCGCCTGGCGCCGGTGCCCCCAGTGCCGCCTGGTGTCACCGATGGCGGAACTGCACGTGTACGGCACCGAGCCCGGGCTGACCGGCCGCTGCCCCGGCTGCGACGGCATCGCCGTACGCCTCGTACGTCAGCCCGAGCACCTCTGGCTCCAACTGGGCAGCCCCCAGGCGGCCTTCCGCTTCGATCTGCCGGCCTGACCCTGCCGCTCTTCCTACTTGACCGTGAAGTCGGCCGCTTCGGTCTTCAGGGTCCGAGTGCCGTCCTTGGCGGTGGCCAGGACGGCGACGTGCCAGACGCCGCGCGGGGACGACTCGGCGTCGGACGCGGTGACCTTGGTGGTGTAGGTGCAGTGCACGGCGTCCTTCACCGCAGGCTTGCAGACGGCGGGCTCGGCGGCGGCCATGTCCTTGACCGTCAGCTTGTCCTTGGCGAAGGACGAATCCTGCGGCCAGGCCAGCACCTTTACGCTCTTCACGCCGGAGGACAGCTCGACGTCGGTGCCGAAGGTCAGCGAGCCGTCCCGGTCACCGTCGGGAGCCGTGTAGCGGGCGGTGCTGTGCGCCAGTGCGGGAGACTGCTCCCCGGCGTAGGCGAGGGCGAAGGCACCGGCACCACCGAGGACGACGACACCGGCGGCAACGCTCAGAGCAATACGTCGGGACATGGGATTCTCCGTAACTGTTTCCACTGCATCGGGGCGGCGCCTCCTGGCTGCGCCGCTGCACCGATACTCGCCTCGCCGGGGTCTGCCGGGCATCGGGGCACGTACTCACTTCGGCCTGAGTACGCCCGCGCCCTCGACAACTCGCCACTGCGATAACTCCTTTGAGGCGCCCCGTGGCGCGGGGCGCTACCCCGAGTACAACCGGAGCCCGGTCAGCATCGACGCTTCCAGATCCTCGACCTCAACTGGTCGGTATAGCCAGAGGAATTGCCACAGACGTCCATCCTCTCGATGCGTGTGACGTCGCACGCCGTGAAGGTCACTGAGAGCTGCTGAGCCGGAGCCGCACATGCGCTTCCCGCCGTTCGCAGGAGAGGTCCGGCGGCAGTGCGGCGAACTCGCCTAGATAAGGCCCGAGTTGAAGCGGCGCCCTCAGTCGCCCTTCGGGCCTCGGCTGCGGGTGAAGGTGAGGGCGGCTTCCGACCGGCGGAACGAGCCTCGCCATCGACGATCCACATCTGAGTGACGCAGGCCACACCCCCACGCCGTGATGCTTTGTGATCTCCGTGCGCTGGGTAAGCAGACCGCCCCTGTGACGGGTGGTCGTTCTGAGCATGGCTTTGCATGTTTTTCAGGGGAATTCTTTCTAGGGGTGGGGCAGTTGAGCCGCAGGACGCACCATGCGTACAAACCGCTGAGTCTGAAGCGGAGAGCATGGCTGACCATCGGAGCGGTCGTGCTGGGTGGCGCGGGAGCCGTCACCTACGCCGTCGCCGATCCGACCGACAAGCCGGACGATCACGTCGCGGACCGCAAGCCGGCCGTGCACACGGTGAAGCTCAAGGACGAGGGGGCCGGCCGCAAGGGTCTGGCCAAGCAGGACAGCGAACGGTTCAGCGCGGTGCTGCTGACCTGGAGCGACCCTTCCGCGAAGGCGAAGGGCACGCCGGAGGTGCGCCACCGCGCGGTGGAGACAGGCCGGTGGTCGGGATGGCAGAAGCTGCCCGACGACCCGTTCTCGGCCGACGGCGAGGAGGGCCGGCGTGCCGAGGCACGTGGTGGCACCGCGTCGATCTGGACCGGTGACGCGGACGGCGTCGAGGTACGTGTGGTCGGTGCCGACGGCACGGCGGCCAAGGGGCAGCCGGCCGGCATGGACGTACGGCTGCTCGACCCCGGCTCGGACCCGCGGCAGGACAAGGAGCCGGCCGCGTACGCGCTTCCGGCGGACGGGACCTCGCCCCCGGCCACCGACGGGCCGGAACCCACGCCGACACCGACCGACTCGGCCCCCACCACGAGCGCGGAGCCGAGCGACTCGCCGCCGGCCTCGCCGCCCGCGTCTCCGTCCGCTTCGCCGTCCCGGTCCGCCTCGCCGTCGCCGTCGCCCACCCGCACCGTGCCCTCGCCACGCCCCTCGACGGTCGTGAAGCCTCCGATCATCACGCAGGCCCAGTGGGGCGCGTCGACCGACTACGACGGCACGCCGGAGTACGGGACCGAGATCAAGGCCGCCGTCGTCCACCACACCGGGGTCGACAGTGACAACAAGATTTCCTGCGGTCAGTCCGGCGCCCGGCTGCGCACCATCCAGCAGGAACACTTCGCGCGCGGCTACTTCGACCTCGGCTACAACTTCGTCGTCGACCGCTGCGGCCAGATCTTCGAGGGCCGCAGCGGCGGCGTCGAGCTGCCCGTCATCGGCGCGCACGACATCGGCTTCAACACCAACACGGTCGGCATCTCCTACCTGGGCAACTACGAGAGCGCCAAGCCGGCCAGGGCGGGCCTCGACGCCATCGCCCGCATCGTCGCCTGGAAGTTCGGGATGTACGGCGTCGACCCGACCGGCAAGGTCACGCTGACCTCCGGCAGCGACGCCGGCGTAGACGGCAACAAGATCGCGAAGGGCACCTCCATCACCCTGCCGCGCGTCTTCGGGCACCGGGACACCAACAACACGGCCTGCCCCGGCGCCAACCTGTACCCGAAGCTGTCGCGCATCGCCACGCTCGCCGCGACCCCGGGCATCTCCCACGCCCTCGCCACGACCGACTACAACCGCGACGGCATCAGCGACCTCGTCGCCGGTACGCCGAAGGTGTCCTCCGGTGCCGGTTCGCTCACCGTCGTGCCGGGCGGCCTCGACGGCCCGCTCGCGTCGAAGAAGGTGTCTCTCACGCAGAACAGCAGCGGCGTACCGGGCACGTCGGAGTCCGGCGACGGCTGGGGCACCTCCACCGCGTGGGGCGACGTCAACGGCGACGGGTACGCGGACCTCGCGGTCGGCGCCCCCGGCGAGGACGACACCAGCGGCAACGCCGACCGCGGTGCGGTCACCGTGCTCTACGGCCCTTCCCTCAACTCCGGTCTGTCCCACACCACTTCGACGGTCAAGGCGGCCGGCGCCAAGCTCGGCTCAGCGGTCACCGTCGGCGACTTCAACGCCGACGGCAAAGCGGACGTCTTCGCCGCGGGCACCGGCACGGGCGGCAACTGGAACGTCCGCCTGACCGGCGGCGCCACCCAGACCGGCACCCTCACCACCTCGACGAGCGGTGTCGCCCACGAGGACGCCGCGACCGGCGACTTCAACCGGGACGGCTACGCGGACGTGGCCCTCAACTACCGTGACGCGGGCGCCACGGGCCGCGTCACCTGGTTCAAGGGCGGCGCGACGGGCCTGACGAAGGTCTCCACGATCACGGTCAAGGGCGGCCGCTCCATCGCCGCCGGCGACATCAACGGCAACGGCTACGACGACATCGTCATCGGCCAGCCGTACGCCACCGAGTCCGGCGCGGTCTCCGGCGGTCAGGTCACGATGGTTCCCGGCACGTCCACCGGGTTCACCACCACCGGCCTGGTGACGATCCATCAGGACACCACGGGCGTCCCGGGCGGCAATGAGTCGGGCGACGCGATGGGCGCCTCCGTGTCCATCGGTGACTTCAACGCCGACGGATACCCGGACGTCCTCGCCGGTCTTCCGAACGAGGACATCACCCGCGACTCCGTCAACCGCTCCAACGCGGGCCAGGTCCTGCTCCTCAAGGGCGGCTCGGCCGGCCTCACCGGCAGCGGCGCGCTCGCCTACTCGCAGGACTCCAGCGGCGTCCCGGGCTCCACGGAGACCGACGACAAGCTGGGCTCCGCCGTCACGCTGACCGACCTCTCCGGCTACGGCCGCGCGGACCTCACGATCGGCGCCGAGGGCGAGGACACGGGCAACGGCACACTGCTCCACCTGCCCAGCGGAAGCACCGGGGTCTCCCTCTCCGACGTCCTCTACCTGGGCACGAGCCAACTGGGCGTCCCGGCGGCGGCCCGCCTCGGGCAGGTCGTCACCCCGTAGGTGTCGGGGCGGCGGCTCGCCGTGAGAAGTGCGAGGGGTCTCGGTCATCGCGCCCGGGACCCTCGCACCCGCCCGGCACGCCGCTCCGGCTCGCCCGGAACCGGACGACGCACGTGAACGACGAACGGCCGAGACCCTGTGCAGCCGACAGGGTCTCGGCCCTTCGCCTGTCCGGGGCCCGCCGGATCGCAACCCTTCTTCCGTATCGGGACCGCGCCGTTCCCGGGCCTCCGCTGACACCCCGCGCTTCGCCTTGAGGTGAGCGCAGCAAGGGGACGCCCCGGCGCCCGTCCTGAGTCACAGGCATGGCGCCGGGCGCTCAAGTTCCGGAGAGAGCCTTGTCCGTGCGCGTCGTGAAGCACTCCGTCGTATCACCGGTGCTGGGCGTGAAGCAGGCCCGGACGGACGTGCCGGGGCCCACCACGCTCATGAGGGTGTGGACGTACGTGTTCGCCTCGTCGCTGCTGTTGACCCGGACGGCGCGCAGGGATTCCTTCCGTCCGGCCTCCCTGAGCTCGACACGGTCACCCACCTCGGCGCCCCACATCCGCGCCCAGCTCGTCCCGCACTCCTGGCTGTAGCGGATCTGGATCCAGGCGCCCGTGTCGGTCTCGTGCTCGGTGAGCGTCAAAGGGTTGGCGGCGCATTTCGTCGTGATCGGGTCCTTGTTCTGACAGGCGGTGTGCCGGCAGAGCGCCCCGGTGGCCGAGGGAGGAGTGGCGGCCGGTGACGTCAACTTGCCTTCAAAAGAAGGGAAATGGACGAGAACGAGGATAGCCACGACCACCACGGCGCAGACCGCGGCAAGAGCGGTGAGGACCGCGAGGCGCCGGTGCCTCGCCGAGTCGCCGCGGGTGCGATCGACGCCGTCGGGGCCTGTCGGACTCGGGCCCGCGTCAGGCGGGAGTGTCTGGGAAGGGCCGATGTCGCTCTCGGGTGCCCCGCTTCGGGCGGTGTCGGCCGACGCGAGGTCCGTCGCCGGTGTGTCCGTCCGGGGCCCCTTGTCCTGCCGAGCCGGTGTTCCCCGCGTCGGGCCGCTGGACGGGGTGCGGTCCGTCCGTGCGATGTCGAGCAGTGCCAGGGGATGGTCGGCGGGCTCCCCGGCGAGATCGCACAGCTCTTTGACGGCGCTGCGGGGTGGGAGGCTCTTGCCGTTGAGGTAACGGTCCCAGGACGACTTGCTGAAGGTGGTCGCCTGCGCGAGCTGCGCCAGACTCAGGCCGGTACCCGCCCTCAACTGCCGGAGGACGACGGCCAGTCGAGCGCCCGACGGCGAGGGGGCGCCCGGTGTCATCCGCGCAACGCCTTCCAGGAGCGCGGACCCAGCATGCCGTCGGCGTCAAGGCCCTCGCGCCGCTGGAAGGTTTTGACCGCCCGTAGCGTCAGCGGGCCGAACATCCCGTCGATCCCGCCGGGTGAGATGCCGGCCCGGCGCAGCAGACACTGCGCCTCGGCGACGTCGGCGCCCGAGGAGCCGTAGAAGATCTCGGTGTTCCGGCCCTTGTTGAGGCCTGCTGACCAGCGGCCCTCGACGCGGCTGACGCGGCAGGAGTAGGAAGGCGGCGAGGAGGCCGCGCTGGTGCCGGGCGACGCGGCGACGGGTGTCGCGGTCCCGCCCGCGTCGTGGCGCAGCACGAGCAGCAGCGCCACCGAGAGGGCCACGACCAGGACGCCGAGGCTCGCGGTGAGGGCCACGAGAGGGGAGCGTCCGGGAGCCGGCCCGGTGGCGAGGGGGGTCGTGAGCGTGATCGGGGGGATCGGCGGCCCGGCCTGCGGCTCCGTCGCGTTCTCCGAGTGCTCCGGCTCCTGCACGCGTTCCGGAAGCTCTTCCCGTTCCTCGTCCTGCTTCCGGGTCGTGAGCCCGGGCTCCAGGACGGCGTCGGCACGGCGGCTGTCCCAGACGTCGACGGCGACCTCGTGCAGCGCGACCAGGGGAACAGGGTCGGTGCCGGTGGTCCGAGCCAGCGCCTCCACTGCCTCTCTGGGCGGGAGCGACGTACCTCCGAGGTACCTCTCCCACGATTTGGCGCTGTAGCCGGTTCGGGCGGCCAGGTGCCGCATGGTCATTTCTTCGCGGTCCTTCAGTTGGCGTAACCGTTCCACCAACTGCTGTGCGCAAGGGTCGAGTTCAGCGGGCAGCGCTTTGTAGCGCGGCATGTTTCCCCCAAAGCGGTCATGAGCGTGAAACAGCGGCCCCCTCCGCTGCTGCGCATTCTGCATGAGCCCGCCACATCTGTCACAGGAGTCCCGCACGGCCGTCCCGTCGGGCCCTGTCGCCGCAGGTCAGCGGGCTGGTCGTCCCGGAAGACCGCCACCTGTCCCGTAGCCGTGGCCTTCGCACCGGGGCGCCCGGCACCTTGGGTCTCGCCACCTGCTCCCCTGGCGGAGCAGGTGCCCACCCCACAACCGAAAGAGGAACGCATGCGACCGAACGCTCTGGGCAGGACCATCGCCGGCCTCGTCGCCGTCGCCGGCCTCGCCGCCGGCACCGTGGCGACCGCGGGCACCAGCTTCGCGGCGACCGCGGCCACCACGCAGACGGCGGCCGCGCAGCCCGCCGCCGTCGCCGCGACGCAGAACTTCGGTCTGACCGCGGCCGAGGCCAAGAACGTCCAGGAGTTCCTCGCCGAGTACTGGGGCTACACCGGCGCCCTCGACGGTCAGCTGGGCACCAACAGCTGGAAGGCCTTCCAGCGCTGCCTCGCGACGTACTGGGGCTACACCGGCGCCATCGACGGGGACCCCGGCACCAACACCATCAAGGCGCTGCAGCGTCTGCTGAAGGACGACTACGGCTACACCGGGGCGATCGACGGCATCGCCGGCGCGGGCACCCGGGCCGCGTTCAAGCGCTTCGCCGCCTGACCGGTTCGCCCCGCCCGACCGGTTGACTCCGCCTGACCGGTTCGGTCCCGCCTGACCGCTCCGACCGGCCCGTTCGCGCCGACGATCGGGCCGGCCGGACCGGCAGTGGCCACCGCGTGACCGCCCCCGGCCTGTCCTGCACGGCGAGGACAGACCGGGGGATGCGTGTCTCCGCCCCTCGTCCGCACCGAAGGAGCACCTCCCCGCCATGCCCAGACCCGCATTCCTCGTTCGCGCCGAAGACGAGAACCCACGCCGCCGGGACCCGCACCGCAGCGGAACGAGGTGGCGCATCCGCATCGGGACGCTCGCCGCCACCGCGGCGATGGTCTCGGCCGGCATCGTGCTCGGAGCCGGTCCTGCCGTAGCGGCGCCGGCTCCGATCAGACTGACCTCCGCGTCCTGCCCGAGCGAGATCGCGCAAGGCCAGACGAGCGGCTGCGTCACGGAGTTGCAGAACCTGCTCAACGCGCACGGCGCCGCTCTGGTGGTGGACGGCCAGTTCGGATCGAGCACGCTCTACGCCGTCCGTGAGTACCAGGCCGCCACCGCCATCGCCGTGGACGGGCGCGTGGGCCCCGCCACCAAGAGCAAGCTGTACGCGACCGGAGGCTCGGCACCCGCCCCCGTCAACCTGCAGTCCTCCTCGTGCCCCGCGAACCTCGTCCAGGGAGACAAGGGCGGATGCGTCAGCGAGCTCCAGCGGCTGCTGCGCCACCACGGCTACGCGGTCGACGTGGACGGTGACTTCGGCGCCGGGACGGCGAGCGCCGTCCGGAGCTTCCAGTCCTCCCGCGGTCTGACGGCCGACGGCCAGGTCGGCACGAACACCAAGCGCGCGCTGTACGACACGGACGAAGCACCGTCGACGAGCCTGGACCTGAGGTCCGCGTCCTGCCCGCAGAACATCGTGGAGGGGCAGAGCGGCGGTTGCGTCGCCACGCTGCAGGCGCTGCTGAACGGCAAGGGCCGGAGCGTCGACGTCGACGGCAGCTTCGGCCCCGCGACCCTGGCGGCCGTCAAGGCGTTCCAGTCCGCCAGCGGCCTCACCGCCGACGGCCAGGTCGGACCCAACACCAAGACCGCCCTGTACTCCAACATCGGCGGGGGTGGCGGCAACGGCGCGCCCGCGCCGGTCAGTCTGACCTCCGCCTCCTGCCCGAACGAGATCGTGCAGGGCCAACACAGCGGCTGTGTGACGGAGTTGCAGAGCCTGCTCAACCACCATGGCGCGGATCTCGCCGTCGACGGCGACTTCGGCGCACTCACCGACAGCGCGGTCAGGGACTTCCAGGCCGAGAAGGGCCTCTCGGTCGACGGCCGCGTAGGACCCGGCACCAAGGCCGCTCTGTACGGCACGGTCACCCCGCCGTCGTCCCCTCCGCCCGGTGGGGGCTACGGAAAGATCCTCGACGTGGCCGATGCCGAGGTGGGCACGGTCGAGGGCAGCGCCCGTGCGAACAGCTACGGCGCATCCGTGGGTCTGTCACTGTCCACCAGCAACTACGCCTGGTGTGCGACCTTCGTGAGCTGGGTGGCCAAGCAGACCGGGGCCAGTTCCTACCGCAACTCCTACGTCTCGGGCTGGGTCAAGCAGGCGCGGGCCGGCAACTACCACCTGTCGGTCACGACCAGCCCGCAGCCAGGTGACATCGTGGCCTTCGACTGGGACGGCGGTAGCGACTTCACCGGCGGCAACGAGCACATAGGCATCGTGCGGACGGTGTCCGGGGCGTCCTTCACCACCGTCGAGGGCAACACGACCAACCCCAACGGCGGCAGCGACGGCGTCTACGTCAAGTCCCGTACGACGAACAGCAGTTACGACGTGGTCTTCATCCGGGTGCGGTAGGCGGACCTGGCCGGCTTCTGGACGGGGCCGGGGCGTGGCGGTCATGGTGCCCGTCCGGGACGTCCGCCGCGCATTCGGCGAGCTGCGCGTGCTGGGACGCTGCCCGCGACAGACGGCCGCCGCGGGGGTGACCGGCGTGCCGTGCGGTGCCGGCCCCGGTCATGGCCGAGATGGGGCCGTGCCCGGTGGCGGCCATGCCCGGTATGGGCCAACTGCGCACTGCGACGCGCCCCGGCGAAGCGCCGCGTCTAACCTGAGGTCGTGGGGCCGGAACCCCGAGCCCGGCCCCACACCCGACTCACGCGCTGCGGCGGGACTTCTTCGCCGGAGCCTTCTTCGCGGCCGTCTTCTTGGCGGGCGCCTTCGTCGTCTTCTTGGCCGCGGTCTTCTTGGCGGGCATCTCGTGAACGGTGGCGTCCTCGCCCTCGCCGCGGGCCTCCTTGGCCTTGCTGACGGAGGCCTGCAACGCCGCCATCAGGTCCATGACCTTGCCTGCGGGCTCCTTCTCCTCGGGCAGCTGCGGAGGCGCCTTGCCCTCCGCCTTCGCCTCGATGACCTGCTCCAGCGCCTCGCGGTACTCGTCGTGGAACTCGCCGATGTCCCGCTCGCCGATCACGTCCATCAGCGCCACGGCTTCCTGCAACTCCTGCTCGGAGATCTCCACCGGCTTCGGCGCGAGTTCCTGCGGTGAGCGGACCTCGTCCGGCCAGTACATGGTCTGCAGGGCGATCACTCCGTCGCCGACGACGCGCAGCTGGCCCAGGCGCTCCCGGCCGTGCCAGGCCATCTTGATGATCGCGACCTTGTCCGTACGTTCGAGGGCCTTGCTCAAGAGCTTGTACGGCTTGGCGGCGACCTGGCCGTCGTACTGCAGGTAGTAGCTGTCCCCCAGCCGCACGGCGTCGATACGCTCCGCGGGGACGAAGGCCACCACGTCGATCGCCTTCGCGGTGGGCAGCGGCATCTCCCGCAGCTCCTCGTCCGCGACGGGGACGATCGTGTCCTTGGTGAGCTCGTAGCCCTTGCCGATCTCGTCCTCGGTGAGCACCTGGCCGTCCAGCTCGCACACCTTGCGGTAGCGCACCCGGGACAGGTCCTCCAGGTGGATCTGACGGAACGAGATCGAGTGGTTCTCGGCCACGCTGATCACCTTGACCGGAATGGTGACCAGCCCGAAAGAGATCGCACCGGACCACAGAGGACGGGGCATGACCAACCTCCAAAGGGTGCCCTGAGAACACCGACTGCGGGACCTCGGACCAGGTGGGCGGATGTCAGGCCCGCCACCGAAGCGGTCGCTCGGCCACGTGCGCGGGACGCGCGCGTCGGAAGAGTCACTCGTTCCGGTGCCGCCAGGTCTGAGCGCTTCCGCGCACCCCCTCACGGTAGAGCCGTGGGCCTGCGGGCGCGCGTCCTGGTCGTACACGGGGGTGTACAGGTCTGTCCGATGCTGTGTGAGCGTCCGCCGTCCGGGCGGAGGCCACTTCGGCCCGAGTGCGTCGAAACACCACCGTTGGGCCACCGCGCGCCCGTCTCCGCCTGAGCGAGCGGATCACGCGCGGTTAGGTGTAGAGAGGAGTCATGTCGCCAGGTCTCGACGGATTTCGCCGGCCGATGCGAGCGGGCCGGGCACTGGTCGCCATCCCGATCGCGTGGATCGTCATGGTGTCCGTGATCGACGTCCTCGCGCCGCCCGACATCCACCTGGGGCCACTGCTCGTCGCCGCCCCGGCGATCACCTCCTCGTTCGGCGGGCCTCGGACCGTGGGGCTCATTGCGGCGCTGGCGGTGATCGCGCAGACGATCATCGGGGTGCTGCGCGATCCCGACGAGTTGCTCTCCGCCAATCACCAGGCTCAGGTCATCGCCCTGATCCTGGTGGGTGCGAGCCTCGTCCTGTTCTGCGTGGTGCGTGAGCGGCGCGCGGCAGAGCTGACGCAAGTCCGGTACGTGTCCGAGACCGCCCAGCGTGTGGTCCTGCCCCCGCTGCCCGCCCGGCTGGGTCCGCTGCGCGCCGCCTCCCTCTACCTCGCCGCGGAGGCCGAGGCACGGATCGGCGGTGACCTCTACGCGGCGGCGCGCACCACGTCCGGCACCCGGCTGATCGTCGGTGACGTGCGGGGCAAGGGGATGACGGCGGTCAGCGATGCCGCACTGCTGCTCGGGGCGTTCCGGGTCGCGGCCCACCGCGAGGCGAGTCTGGGCGAGCTGGTGGCCTACCTCGACCGCAGTGTGTGCTGGGACCTGATGGAGCCGGGTGAGGCGGGCCACTACGGGGAAACGTTCATCACCGCGACCGTCCTCGACATCCCCGACCGGGGCGGCCACGTCGAGATGGTCTCGTGCGGCCACCCTCCGCCCATCGTCCTGCGCGAGGGCCGGCCGACGACGATGAACGCCCGTCATCCCGCTCCTCCGCTCGGGCTGGGCGAACTGACGGACCCGAGCTACCACGTGGAGAGCTTCCCGTTCCTCCCGGGGGACCTGTTGTTGCTGTACACGGATGGCGTCACCGAGGCCCGCGACTCCGGCGGCACCTTCTACCCGCTCGCCGAGCGCCTCACCGGCTGGACCGAGAGCGATCCCGACGGCTTCCTCGGCCGCTTCCGGCGCGACCTGCTGCGCCACGTCGGCGGACACCTTGACGACGACGCCGCCATGATCGCCATCGAGCGCCCGGCGATGTAGGGGCGTGGCGGCATGCCGGGCCGCCATGTAGGGGCGCGACGGCATGTCGGTCACATGGTCGCGCCGCCGGTCTGGAGCCGGGGCGGAGCGGTCGCGTCCGTCCCAGCCGGCCCGGATGCGCAGGGGCGGAGTCCGTGGCCGGCGGCAGCGGCGGAACGTCGAAAGCGGCAGGGGAAGCGCGGTCAGGACGTCAGCTCGACCGTGCGGGGCCGGTCCGGAGCGGGCCGCAGGACACCGGCCGCCGCGGCGGCGGTCGCGCAGAACAGCGTGAGCAGCAGGAACGTGTGATTGAGGGCCGTCACCCGGGTCAGCCAGCCGATGACGGCGGGGCCTGCGAGCATGCCGATGTAGCCGAGGCCGGCGACCCGGGAGACGTTGGTGCCCGCGGCCGCGGGGTCGGCGTGCCCCGCGGCGCTGAACAGTTGTGGGATACAGCCGGACAGACCGAGGCCGAACAGCGCCCACCCGGTCAGCGCCGCCCAGATCCACGGCGAGAGGGCCACGACCGTGATGCCGACGGCGGCCAGAGCCGCGCCGTACCGCAGCACGGCCACCGGCCCGAACCGTGCGGCTGTCCGGTCAGCGAGGAGCCTGCCCGCGGTCATGGCGGCCGCGTAGGTCCCGTAGGCGAAGGCCGCGGTGCTCTCCGGTGCGTCCAGAACGGTCTTGAGGTGCAGGACGCTCCAGTCGTTTGCGGCTCCCTCGCACAGCATGACCAGCAGGGCCAGGACGGCCAGCAGCCAGATCCGGGAGGCGACGGCGCGCTTCTTTCCCGTGGTGCGGCCCTCGGCATCGTCCACCGGGTCTGCCGAGGCAGCCGGCAGAAGCGCGCGGGCCGACACCAACGCGGTGATGACGCCGATGCCCGCGGCGGTGCCCAGTGTCATGGCCGGACCCCAGCCGACCCCGACGGCCGCGGCACCGGCGAGCGCGGCCAGGACGCCGCCGACGGAGAACGTGGCGTGGAAGGCCGACATGACAGGCCGCCCGTACGCCTTCTCCACCTGTACGGCATGCGCGTTCATGCTGACGTCGAGCGTGCCGTTTCCGAAGCCGAAGAGCAGCAGGGCGGCGCCGAGCGTCCATGGCCGTTCGGCGAGGCCGGGCAGCAGCAGGGTCGCGCTGCACAGCACTCCGGCCAGGGGCACGACGGAGCGCGTGCCGAGCCGGTCGGACAGACGCCCGCCGACCTGCATGCCGACGAACGCCCCGGCCCCCAGCAGCACCAGGAATCCGCCCAGAGCAGCGTGGCTGATGCCCACACGCTCTTCGATGGCCGGGATCTGTACCACCCACATGCCGAGCAACATGCCGTTGAGCACGAAATAGACAAAGGTGACAACGCGGGATGCGCGCAGCGCTCGTTCCATGCGCCCACCATAACGAACAGTTGCCATGTTCGAAAGCCGTCATTTCAAACACCTTCAATGTTCGTTATGAGTGGTGTTGAATGCAGGCATGAGCACCGTGCAGCGGCACCGACTGATCACGCAGGCCGTCCAGGAGGCGGGCACGGCCACAGTCACCGCGCTGGCCGCCCTGACGGGTGCGTCGGAGATGACCATCCGACGGGATCTGGACCAGCTGGCCGCACAGGGTGTCCTCGAACGGTTCCGCGGCGGCGCGCGCGCCCTCCTCCTGCGAGGGGACGAGCCTCCCTTCGCGCTGCGGGCCCACGAAGCCGTCGACGCCAAACGCCGGATCGCGGCGGAGGTGGCGTCGCTCATCGCCGACGGCGAGACCGTCCTTCTCGACAGCGGCACGACCTGTCTCGAAGTCGCGCGCCTGCTGCACGGACGGCAGGTCACCGTGATGCCGCTGTCGCTGCAAGCCATCCACCTCCTCGGTGACGCCCCCGAACCGACCTCGCTCCTGGTACCCGGCGGCCGGCCGCGCCCCGGCGAGGGAACCCTCA
Organism: Streptomyces sp. NPDC054842; assembly: GCF_053611025.1. Lineage (NCBI taxonomy): Bacteria > Bacillati > Actinomycetota > Actinomycetes > Kitasatosporales > Streptomycetaceae > Streptomyces > Streptomyces sp. NPDC054842. Next base: position 79,377 of record NZ_JBSGZN010000014.1, on the reverse strand, counting down.
CCGGCCCCCTCACCCTCGCCTCCCTCTCGGCGCTGCGCTTCGACACCGCCGTCCTGGGCTGCTGCGGCCTGAGCGCCGAAGACGGCATGACCGCGTACGACCTCGACGAGGCCGCCGTGAAGAAGGCGGCCATCACCTCGTCCCGCCGCGTCATCGCCGCCGCCGACGGCAGCAAACTCGGCCGCACCGCCCACGCCCATGTCGGCGCATCCGCCCTGGTCCACACTCTCGTCACCGACAGCACAGCGCCGACCGACGAGATCGCCGCACTTGAGGCGACCGGCACCATGCTCAAGATCGTTTGACTGTCGGGCACTCAGGCGGGCGCGCTGCGGCGGAGAACCCGGATCGGGCCGTCCGGTGCGAGGGACTCGCCGTGGTCCGGATCCGGGGTCGGGTTCGGGTCCGGGTTCGGGTTCAGGTCCGGGTTCGGGTCCGGGTTCGGGTTCGGGTCCGGGTTCGGTCCGAGTTCGCGTTGGGGTCCGGGTTCGGTCCGAGTTCGCGTTGGGGTCCGGGTTCGCGTTCGGGTCCGGGTTCGCGTTCGGGTCCGGGTCCGTGTTCGGCGACACGGCTGCGCGAACAGGGCGGGCGCGCACAGGGCACTGAGCAGCGGATCTTTATTGACGGCGCCATGGACGGCGCCGTCAAGGGCGACGTATCGTGCGTCAGTCGCGTGATCTTTCCGCGGCCATTCGCGTATCACGCCCGTGGGGGGCCACACCACTATGTCCGCAGTTGATGGATCGCGCCCGGAACCGGCATCGCCGGCTTGGGCACCGCTTGCCTCGTTCAGCGTCCTGGCCTGCCTGATGGCCGGCCTCGTCCTCGCCGCCGCCTGTGACATCTTGAGTCTGGTGGCCTGCTTGCGGCTCAAGTCGGCGATCGGAACGGACGGCGGGTTCACCGCGGCCCCGAGTGGCGGCTTCGACTCGGCCGTGGCGCTCTACGACACGGCCGCCCGGTACCAGGTCATGGTGTACCTGCCGTGCGTGATCGTCTTCGTCGTCTGGTTCCTCCACATGCGTCGCAAGACGGAGCCCTTGGGCCCGGACCGTTTCCGCAACGGACCGAGCTGGGCCGTCTGGGCCTGGTTCGTCCCGCTGGCCAACCTGTGGATGCCGCACCGCGTGGCAGCGGACATGTGGACCGCAGCCACGCCGCTCCCACGCGACGGCGAACCGTACGTCTCTCGTCTGTGGCCGGTACACCTGTGGTGGACCCTGTTCCTGGCCAGCGGCCTGTTCACCCGTGTCGCCGCCTACAAGTACAAGCACGCCACGACGCTCGCCGAGGTCAGCTCCGGGGTGACTCAGGACATGGTCTCCGATGTGCTGCACCTCGCGGCCGCCGCAGCCGCCGCGTACTTCGCCTACCGCCTGACCGTCATGCAGCGGACCAAGGCGGCGGAAGGCCCTTTCGGCCGAACTCCTCTGCAAAGCCACGCGACACAGGGCACGGTATGAGCCCGGCCACCGCGCCGACACCGGAGAAGCGACGCGTTCACCGGGACAGACCGCGAAGGTGACTGTGCCTACGCGAGTCTCTTCCGCATCACCGTGCAGACCGTCTCGTAGCGGTGCAGCGAGCCATCAGGGCTCTGCTGGTCCCACGAGTCGCGCCGGCGGTCGTACGCGACATAGCCCAGGCGTTCGTAGAGCGCGCGGGCCCGGGGATTGCTTTCCTCCACCGCGAGTTCGGCCTGGCGCAGACCGCGGTCCCTGATCCGTGCTTCGGCGGCTTCGATCAGGAGCGTGCCGATCCCGCACGATTGCAGTGCGGGGTGGACCGCGAGCTGCCACAGTGTGCCGACGCCGTCCTTGACGCGGTAGTCGATGCCGCCCTTCGCCACGGGGATGTCGGTGGCGGGGCAGACCGCAAGGTAGTCGACCTCGCCGAGCCGGACACGCGCCAACTGCTCGGCGACGCGGGCCAGGTGGTGTTCTGACCCGGCCCAGCCGCACACCGACAGGTCCGCGTACACAAAGTCACGGACCGACAGCCGCAGAACGACACTGCTCATCTCCAGTACCTCCGGTGAGCCAGCTTCCACGCCGATCAGACCGAGCGCCACGCCATTTCGCGGGCGCGCGGTCCTGACTAACCGTCACATGGCGACAGCAACAGGTCGGGATGAAAACTGCGAACACAGCGCGGTGAGTACACGGGCGAACCTAGTCCAGAAGCAGAGCGGCCAAGCGTGGCAGGCGGCGAGTCATCTCGCCTCGGTCGTCGAAGTCGAAACTCGGTCCAGGACCTCGTCAGCGCGACAACGACCGTGAGGCGAGCTATACCGCCTGGACACTCGGCCATTACAGCCCTTGGCGATCGCCCCCGGTCGACGCTAGAAGGGCCCCGAGTTCTGCCGCGCGGCGTTCGCCGTGGCCACTCCCTGGGCGAGGCCCTGCTCCGCCGCGGCGCCCTCCAGCGCTCCCCGCTCCCCCGACCCGCCTCTGCGGCGCAGAACGACCAGGCACGCGACGGCCACGGCCACGAAGAGGACCACAGCGCCAACTATGAGGATCGTGCTTACCCGTGTGTCCGAAGGAGCCATCCAAGAGCACCTCGTCGGGCACCATCATCTCCCGCCGACCGGGCGGGCGATAGCCCGGTGAGCAGCGAGTGCCTCGATGCCCGCCTTGCCGATGAACGCGCAAGGGTCCCGCTTGTGGCCGTGCGACGCATGTACCGTCACCGCGCCGCCGACCCAGCCGTGGCGCGGTCCCACAAAGGGGAGTTCGGACGGCTTGGGTCAAGAGTCCGATCCCTCATGTCTCCCTTCGGGTAAAGACGCTGGATCACGGTGCGCAACCCGCCTTACGGTGACGTCATGAGCGATCACCAGGAAGCGCCTGTCGTGCCCGTCGAGGCATTCGAACCCCCCTACTACGTCGCGGTTTTCACTACCGTGCGGACCCAGGACCAGAGCGGCTACGGCGACACCAACGCGCGCATGGAGGAGCTGGTGAAGGACGTTCCCGGGTTCCTGGGCATGGACCACGCGCAGACTCCCGGCGGGCTGGGCATCACCGTCGGGTACTTCCGCGACGCCGACGCCCTCACCCAGTGGCGGACCGACGCCGAGCACCGCGCGGCGCAGAAGCGCGGGCGGGCCGAGTGGTACGAGAGCTACACCCTGCACGTGGCGAAGGTGGAGCGGAGCCACGGGTTCAGGCGAGCGTAGGGCGCGGTCGTCCGACAGCAGGACCTTCGCGGCGTCCGGGCCCTGACCGGGCCCCGTCGGCGTGAAGGCAAGGGGGTGAATCCGCAGGTTCGTGTGGTGATGTGGAGAGCGTGCGGTCGATCCACAGGTCTGCGCGGCCGCTTCGCGGGCATACGGCGGTGATCGGGAGGGCACACCCCCCGGCCGAGAAAACGCCGCGAGGCGCCGACCTGTGGGAGTACCGATGCCGACCGCCGTGCCTGAGAGACCCGGCGTCCTGCCTGGGGAAACGTCCGGAGCCGTCCGGGCCGCCCGTCTGCGCGCCCTGCCTCGCGGCACCGGCCGCGCCGCCGCACGGATCAGCGCTCTGACGCTCTGCCAGGCCGCGCTCATGGTGGGCCTCGGACTGCTGATCACAGGCCCCGCTCACGACGTGTGGCCCATGACCGCCGAGGACGACCTCAACGAAGGCGCCGAGCGGCACCGCACCGGCTTCCTCACCAGCCTGTCATGGTTCGCGTCGGAGGCCGGCAACACCCTCACGATCATCACCATCACGCTCGCGGTCTGCCTGGGCCTGGTCCTGATACCCCGGCTGCCGATGTGGCGTCAGGCAGTGTTCCTGTCCGTCGCCGTCTCGCTGCAGGCGCTGGTCTTCCTCGTCATCACCGAGTCGGTGGACCGTCACCGGCCGGAGGTGGACCGCCTCGACGCGTCCCCGCCCACCTCCAGCTACACCTCCGGGCACACGGGCGCGGCGACCGCGCTGTATGCCGGGCTGGCCGTGCTCGCCCTGTCCCGCATCCGTGGGCCCTGGCGCAAGGTCGTCGGCGGACTCCTGCTGCTGATACCGCTGTTGGTGGCGCTCGCCCGTCTCTACCGGGGCATGCACCACCCCACCGACCTCGTCGGCGGCCTCGCCAACGGCAGTCTGTCGCTGCTGATCGTCGGCCGGACTCTGTTCGCCGACGCCGTGGTGACCGCGGCTCCCGCCGCGCGTCCCGTACCGGCCGTCGGCGCCGGCCGCGGTGAACTGGCGGCGGGCCGCACCGTAGTGGTCTTCAACCCCACCGTGACCGATGAGAACGCCTGCGCCGCGCTGCGCGACGTGCTGCACCGACACGGTCACCGTGCGGTGGAGTTCGTGCAGACCACGATCGAGGACCCGGGAGGCGGCCAGGCCGCCCAAGCCGCCGCCGGCGGCGCGAGTCTCGTGGTCGTCTGCGGTGGAGACGGCACGCTGCGTGCGGCGGCGGACGCCATGGCCGGCAGCGGCGTCCCGCTCGCCCTGGTGCCCAGCGGCACCGGCAACCTGCTCGCCCGCAACCTGGGCCTTCCGCTGTCACCCGCCGCCGCGCTCGACGCGGCGCTGGGCGGAACCGTGCGCCACATCGACCTCGGCCGGATCGAGGGCGACCACCTGGAGGCCACCCACTTCGCCGCCATGTCCGGGGCCGGACTCGACGCGGCGATCATGGAGAACACCGACGACCGGACCAAGTCCTTCCTGGGCTGGCCCGCGTACGTCCTGGCCGGCATCACCACCCTGCGGTCCCCCCGGATGCGCGTGACCATCAGGCTCGACGGCGCACCGGCCCTGCGCCGTACCGCCCGCATGGTGCTGTTCGCCAACGTCGGCACCGTGCAGGGCGGCCTCACCCTCGTGCCCGCCGCCCGCTGCGACGACGGGCGTCTCGACCTGCTCATCCTCGACCCGCGCGGTCCCAGCGGCTGGCTCCGCGTCCTGGGGGCGCTGCTGCGAGGCGGGAGGTCACCCCGGCCCGCGTCGGTGGACACGCTCGCCGCGCACGACGCCGACGCCGGCGTACCGGTGGAGTTCTTCACCTTCGAGCGCGCCGAGCTCACCTTCGACGCCGAGCAGAGCCGCGAACTCGACGGTGATCCGGTCGCTCCCGGCCGGCGCCTGACCGCGGAAGTGCGCCCGGGCGCGCTGACGATGCTGCTGCCTTCCGGGGGTAAGTGATGGGTACGGCGACCAAGGTCCCGGAAACCAGGAACATGACCGGCGAGGAACTCTCCGCCGACGAGGCGCTGGTGTCACTGCGCCGCTACGGCCGCTGGCCGTTGCTGCGCGACGCCTTCGTCCGCTTCCGCTACGCCGACGGCTTCACGCACTCCCGCGCACTCGCCCTGCAGACGGTGCTCGCGGTGATACCGCTGGCCATCGCCTTCGTCGGCCTGTCGACCGCCCTGCACACGGAGGACATCGGCAGGCTCGCCGAGCTGACGATCCACCGGATCGCCCAGGGTCCCAGCGCCGAGGTGGTGGACGACGCACTGCAGCGCAGCAAGCGCAAGGCGGGCGACGGAGCTCAAGTGGCGCTGTGGTTCGGCCTGTTGTTCTCGCTGGTCAACACCACCACCGCCATGTGCCAGATCGAGCGCGGCGCGAACCGCATCTACGGCAACGAACGCGACCGCCCCTTCCACCTCAAGTACTTGCGCGGCCTGGTGATGTCCGTCAGCGCCGGCCTGCCGCTGGGCCTGGGCTTCATCGTGATGGTCGCCGGAGCGGACCTCGCCTCCTCGGCGGTGACGGTGTACCACCTCCAGGACAGCACGCTCACCGCGTGGAACATCCTGCGCTGGCCCCTCGGTCTGCTCCTCGTACTGATCTCCGCCAGCGCCATCTTCCGCCGCTCGCCCCGCCGCAAGCAGCCCGGCTACACCTGGCTGGCCTTCGGCGCCGCCGTGTACCTGGTGCTGTGGACCACCCTCACCTGGCTGCTGAGCCTCTACCTCGGCATCAGCGGCTCCTTCGACACCGTCTACGGTCCGCTGAGCGCCTTCATGTCGCTGCTGCTGTGGGCCTACCTGACGTCCATCGCCCTGTTCCTCGGACTGTCCTTCTCCGCGCAGCTGGAAGCCGCGCGGGCCATGCGCCCCGGTCCGATCGACACCGACCCGGGAGTCTGAATGGTGCTTCGCTTCACCACTCGCCGTATGCGTGAACGCCGCCGCCGGGAGGCCGACCGCAAGTTCGGCGCCCGCCTGCTCGGCGCGGCCGTCTTCGCCGCGCTGGCCGCGGTGCCGTTCGCCCTGCTGCTGATCCTCGTCAAAGGCCAGTGGCAGCCACTGCGCCGGCTGGACGCGGGCGCCGCGCGACGGCTGAACGAGACCGCGCTCGACCACCCCGCCTGGACCGACACCCTCCGTTTCCTGTCGAACTGGGTCTGGGATCCCGTGACCCTGCGCATCGTGGTGGCGCTGCTCACCCTGTGGCTGCTGCACCGCAGGGCGTGGCGGCTCGCCGCCTGGTCCGCGGTGACGGCCGTGGCCGGCGGACTGACCGGGCTGCTCGTCAAGGTGGTCGTCGAACGGGCCAGGCCCTCCCTCGAGGACCCCGTCGCGCACGCGCCCGGCTTCTCGTTCCCCTCCGGCCACGCCATGACCGCCACCAGCTCCTTCGCGATCCTCTTGCTGGTCCTGCTGCCGATGGTGCCGCGCGCCTGGCGGGCGGTGTGCTGGTGCTTCGCGGTGCTGTCGGTGGTCGGCGTCGGCTTCACCCGCGTCGCGCTGGGTGTGCACTGGTTCAGCGACGTGGTGGGCGGCTGGCTCCTGGGGCTCGCCGTCGTCGCGCTCACCGCCTGGGCCTTCGAGGCCTGGCGCACCGACATCGGGCGCCGCACCACCGAGCTGGCCGACGGCCTGGAACCGGAACTGACCGACGCGCACCCCGAGCCCGATCCCGTCCTGCGCGCGAAGCGCTGACGGTCGGCAACGCGCGGCGACCTCGGGGCGGCAACCACGCATGCGGTTGCCGCCCCGAGGTCTGTCCGTACGCCATGGAGTCACGGCCACTCCCCTGGCATGCCGGACGAGAACGGCGGTGAGCGGCGCCCGCAGGTACGCGCGACGCCCTGAGTGGTGGCCATCGCCCCTGAGGCGTCCCGTGGTTGGCGGCTTTTCGGCCTGACCATCCCGCCGCGACGGCCGCAGACTGGCAGTCACCCACCACAGGAGGCCGCCCGTGCGTCCCGTACTTTCCGGAAGACCCCGGCGAACCGTCGCCCGAGCAGCCGTCGTGCTGGCACTGCTCCTCGGCTGGTCCGCCGCCATCGGCCCCGCCGCCCACGCCGTGGAGCCGAAGAGTCGGCAGGCGGCTGTCGCCGTACGCGGCGGCGACACCCTCTACAGCGCCGGCACCCGCTGCACCGTCGCTTTCAACGCCCGCTCCAGCACAGCGACTTACGCACTCGTCTCGGGCCGCTGCGCGCAGGGAGCGGCGGCCACTTGGTATGCGGACGCGGCTCGCACCATCCCCGTGGGCGTCACCGCGGGCGTGAGTTTCCCCGGCAACGACTACGCGAGCATCCGGTACACGAACACCACGGTCGCCTACCCCGGCGAGGTCACGCTGGGCGCCGGCCTCGGCACCCGCGACATCACCGGCGCGGCGAACCCCGTCGTGGGACAGTCCGTCTGCCATGTCGGGCGAACCACCGGCTACCGGTGCGGAACCGTCCAGGCCGTGAACGTCACCGTCAACTACGGCGGGGGAATCGTCTACGGGCTGTTCCGGTCCACCATCTGCTCCGAGCCCGGAGACAGCGGCGGCCCCGCCTTCTCGGGCGGCACCGCCCTCGGCATCATCGTCGGCAGCAGCGGCAACTGCAGCACTGGGGGCTTCACTTACTACCAGCCGGTCGCCGAGTCCCTTTCGGCGTACGGGCTCACCCTTTACTGAAGCGGCCGATACGAAACGGCCCACCGAGTGGGACCGGCCGAGGGAAAACGGCCGAGGTACGTAGATCCTCATGGGTCTGGGTGACCCCGCCGGCTTGCTCGGGCGTGCCCTCGCGGCCGCCGCCGGTACCCCTGTGGAAGTCGACTCGGGGCGCCGACCACGTGAGGCCGGCGCCCCGAGGGCGGCACGGGAACGTCAGTCCGTGGCGCCTATGCGTTCGACGCGCTCGTTGACACCGTTACGGAGTTCGCCGAGCGTGGTGCCCGGCAGGGCCTTCGTCGGCGTCGAGGACGGTGGCTGCGTCTCGTCCGCGCAGGTCGTGCCCGAGGCGGGAACCTTGAGGTCCACCAGGTAGCCGACCACCGCGTCCGTCGCGCAGGCGCTGCGCCCGAACGCGGTGTGCCCCTCGGCCCGGAACGTGAGCAGCGAGGCGTTGTCGAGTCGCCGGGACAGCGCGACGGCGTCCTGGTACGGGGTGTCCGGGTCGCCGGTGGTGCCCATGACGAGGATCGGCGCGGAGCCCTTGGCCCGGTAGGAGCCGTCGTAACGGCTGGGGCGCTCACCACGCCACTGGACACAGGCGATGGCGTGCTGGTGGTCGTACGTCGGAGGCCCGTAGGCCATCGCCGGACCGAGCAGCGGCGCCGCCTCGGCGTTGGCCTCGACGTTCCGCTCCAGCAGGCGCAGGTTGCGCGGGTAGTCCCGGTCCACGCATTCGACGGCCACATTGGGGCCGAGGAAGTCGAAGCTGGCCGGGGACGGCGGCCGCAGCAGGAAGGACGTGTTGTCCCGCAGCTGAGCCTTGCGCAGCGCCGCGCCCAGCGAAGGCCAGATGACCTTGCCCTCGTTGATGTTGAACATCAGCCGGTAGACCAGGGTGTAGCCGTTGGCCTGGCCGCCGTTGGCGGTGGGCACGGGGCCGGCGTCCAGGTCGGCCTTCAGCTTCTCGAACGCCGCACGCGGGTCGCCGTCGCCGAAACCGCAGGTGGCCTGGTCGGCGGCGCACCAGTCCAGGAAGCGGCTCATCGCGCCGTCCAGCGCGAGGTACTGCGGCCGGTCGTAGGCGTAGGGGCGGTTCGCGTAGTGCACCGGGTCGTACGCGCCGTCGAGGGTCAGGGCCCGTACCCGCCCGGGGAACATCGCCGCGTAGACGGTCCCGATGTAGGACCCGAACGAGCGTCCGTAGTAGGTGAGTTGCTCCTCCCCGAGCGCCTCCCTCAGCAGGTCGATGTCCCGGGCGACGTACTCGGTGCCGATGTAGGGCAGCACCTCGCCCGCGTTGTCCTCGCAGGCCTGGTTGAATTCGGCTGCCTGACGCAGGGCCGGCCCGAAGGCGTCAGGCCCGGGCACGCCCTTCGCCTCGGTGACGGCCCGGGTGTACCGCGCGTCGTCGAAGCAGGTCAGCGCTGAACTGCGGCCGACTCCGCGGACGTCGTAGCCGAAGACGTCGAACGAGTCGCGCAGCGCGGTGGGCAGATCGTCGTAGTTGTTCCGCACGAAGTCCACGCCGGAGTTGCCGGGGCCGCCCGGCTGCATGAACAGCGTGCCCTTGCGCTTCGTCTGGTCCGCGGCCTTCTTGCGGATCACCGCGAGGGTGATGGTCTTGCCGTCCTGGTCGCGGTAGTCGAGCGGGACGTCGGCGTTCGCGCACTCGAAGCCACCCTGGCAGTCCGTCCAGGCGAGCGACGGAACGGGGGGCTTGTCAGGAGTCTTCGGCGAGGCGGCCGACTGGGTCGCCGTCCCCGTCCCTGCGGCCATGAGCGCGGCGAGCGCGGCCGCGACGACCGGGAGCCTTCCGAAAGGTCTTGGTATGCGATGTGGAGTGGTCATGGTCCTTCTCCCCCTGTGGTCGATGGGTGCCAAGTGCTCACCTCGCAAGATGAGTTCGGCCATCTGAACAGACGGGAAAAGAGCGAGATCGGTGCCACCACGGACACCTGAATCCCTCACCGATCTCAACGAGCGGACCGCCCCGGCCCACGTCCGCGCGAACCCTGCCACGGGCGGTGGGCGCCCGGATGGGGGAGGTCGCCGAAAAGAAGGGCGGGGACCGATGACTTTCCGCGCTGCCCGCCGTCATAGTTCATGGTTGGCGCGCCACAGCCGCGAGGGCGGTGGGGGCGCGACCGGGAACTGTCAGCGGAACACCAGAGACCGAGGAACCTTCGATGCGTACCCTGATCAGCACCGCGTTCATCTCCCTCGACGGCGTCGTCGAAGCGCCGGGCGGCGAGCCCGGCTACCGGAACTCCGGGTGGACATTCAAGAACATCGACTTCCTTCCCGAGGCGTTCGAGATCAAGGGCCGGGAGCAGCAGGAGGCGTCCGCCATGATGATGGGCCGCACCAGCTATGAGGCGTTCAGCCCCGTGTGGCCCGACATGGCGGACTTCGCCGACTACAAGGTGATGCCGAAGTACGTCGTCTCGACCACCCTCGCCAAGGAGGATCTGGTGTCGAACTGGGGTGAGACGACGATCCTGCGTTCACTGGACGAGGTGACCGCACTGAAGGAGACCGAGGGCGGGCCGATCATCATCCACGGCAGCGCCGCGCTGAACCACGCCCTCTCGGACGCGGGCCTGATCGACCGCTACCACCTGCTGGTCTTCCCCCTGCTGCTCGGTGCGGGCAAGCGGCTCTTCAGTGCCACGGACAAGGACGCGCAGAAGCTGAAGCTCGTCGAGCACGAGGCCTACGCCAACGGCGTGCAGAAGAACGTCTTCGACGTCGTCCGCTGACGGGCCGCCGCACGCGTCCCGCTGCCAGGTCGCCGGGGAGGAGCACGAGGTCGTGGGAACGGGGTCGTGCTCGTACCGGTACGGGTGCGACCGCTGCGCAACAGCCAAGGGTGCCCGGGTCACCGAACAGACCAGTTCCCCTCTCCCTCTACAGAGCCAGGAAGCGCTCCACTTCGCGCTTGAGTTTCGGTGCCGGATCGCTCAGCCCCGAAACGATTCGGCGGAGCTCACTCCCGAGTTCAGGCGACCTGCTCCACACCTCGGGACTCCTGGTCAGCACTGCGGACAGCAGGTCACCTTCGTACATGTGGCCCTCGGCCAGCGGATCCCGGCGCAAGACCTCCAACGCCAGCGGAAGGAGGTGGGGCAAACCCTCGTTCTGCCCGATGAGCAGCCTCATGTCCTCAACTGTCAGCTCACCGACCGGTTTACGCCGCAGCGCGTGGGCGGTCCTGATGAGGCGGGTCGCGTCGCCCGTCGGGTCCGGCCAGCGGTCGCCCTCACTTCGAGGGAGCGGTCGCGCTGCCGAGGTCGAGTCACAGAAGTAGTGTGCCAGGCCGGATCCTGGACGTGAACACACCGGCGGCGCGGTATGCCTCAGAGGCCTGTGCGGCGACGTAGGCCGACGCGCGTGCTGCCTGACGGGTGATGTTGGGCGGGTCGGCGGGCCAAGGACCGGGCCGGGCCTCGCCGTCGCTCGATACTCCGGCCATGAGAGCAGCTCCTCCCCCATCAAGGTCTCGCCTTGCCGCGGTCGCCGCAACCACCGCGCTCACCGCGCTCGTCGGCTTCAGCACCCCGGTCACCGCGGCCGGCGACGCGGCGCGCGACGGCGGACAGCGCCGGCCCTGTACCAGTTCCGGCCCGTCCGACAGCGGGCCGGCGCAGAAGGTCCTGAAGATCGCCGAGCAGGCCAAGGCCGAGCTGGGCCTCAAGTCCGTGATCCTGCGGGTCACGGCCGGGGACCGCGAGGTCATCACGACGGCACTCGGCGAGTCGATGACCGGTGTCCCGGCCGACCCCGCCATGCACTTCCGGAACGGCAACATCGCGATCAGCTACATGGGCACGGCCCTCATGCAGCTGGTCGACCAGGGCAAGGTCGGTCTCGACGATTCCGTCGCACGCTGGCTGCCCGACCTCCCGCAGGCCAAGAAGATCACCTTGCGCATGCTGGCCGCGTCGACCACCGGTCTCGTGGACTACGTCCCCCTCCCCGAGTTCCAGAAAGCCGTCGTCGCCAACCCGTTCCGCCAGTGGACAGCCAAGGAGCTGGTGGCTCTGGTGACCAGCAAGCCTCGCTGGTACAAGCCGGGCATCAACTGGAGCTACTCGCACGCCAATTTCGTCCTCCTCGGCGCCGCCCTGGAGAAGATCACCGGAACCCGGCTCGACGTCCTCCTGCAACGCCAGGTCCTGGGCCCGCTCGGACTGCGCGAGACCCGCAACAGCTTCACCCCGGACATCCCGACACCGGTCCTGCACGCCTTCACCGCCGACCGCGGGACGTATGAGGAATCCACTTTCTGGAACCCCTCGTGGACCACCGCACCCGGCGCGGTGCAGACCACGGACATCTGCGACCTGGCCCGCTCGGCCGAGGGCATCGGCTCCGGCGAACTGCTCTCCGAGTCCTCCTACAAGGAGCTGCTCAGCCCGGGAACGGTGAACCTGGGCCGCGCCACCGCCAAGTGCCCCGTGACGGTCTGCCGTACGAACAGCGAGGCCACCCACTACGGCATGGGCCTACTCGTCCTGGGTGACTGGGTGGCCCAACACCCCCTGTTCTTCGGGTACTCCGCCTCCCAGGCATACCTTCCGTCGAAGCGTCTGGCCATCGCGGTCTCGACGACGCAGGGTCCCAAGACCGCCGACGGCCACGCCGCCCACCTGCTCGCCCAGCGGATCGCCGCCGCCCTCGTGCCGACGGATCCCATCCCCGACTTCGGCTGAGCTGTTCTCACCGGCATCCGGCCCGTGCGGCGGTTGCGGTCCTCTGTAGAGGAGACGGCCGCACGAGGTCCGCGCTGAGTGGACCTGCCGAACACCAACATTCCGGCATGACCGCCGGGCCTCACGTCGGCCGCGCACGGCCTGCGCGGCGGATCTAGACCTGGCCGGTCGCGAACAGCTCCAGGTGTCCGCACTTCGGACAGCGGAACGCCTCAATCTGCCGCCGTGGCCGGCCCATCCGCTTGGCGCCCCCGAGAAAGCCCCGCTCCAACGCCCCCTCGATCCACCGGGCATAGCCGCGCGAGTGCTCACCGGCGTCCTCGATGAACCCCTCCGCCAGCCCGACCGTGCCGCATTGGGTGCATGAGTAGTTGTTCATCGCGCCAGTCTAGGAAACGTGGTCCGGCCGGGTGAGCACACGTAGGGCGGCAAGGCGGCGTGAACGTGGCCCGTCGGAAAGCAGGCAGCTCACGGCCGGAGGCACTCTCCCTGCGGATCGAAGCAGACGAGGCCGTGCCTACAAGCCAGTGCGGCGGCGTACTCGGATACTTCCTCAGCTTTGCTGTAGGACATGAGCAGGTACACGATCGGCCCCGATGCCTCATTGATGACCGGAGGCGACGCCCAAACAACACTGTGGTCGACGTCGTCCGGGTATCGCCCGAGGAGAGCCTCCACGTACGCCACGATGCGCGGTGCCGGAGGTACGGCGGCATCGTCCGACTCCAGGTAGCGCTCATAGAGCTCGTCATACGTCGAGCTCGCAACACGATCGTCGAATGGACGGTCGCCGTCCCACACGGCAAGGTCGTAGCTCATGGGCGCATCGTCGCAGGCAACGGTTCCGTCGCCACCAGCGGGTACTGAGATCTCTCCGGCAGTGATCTCGTAAGAGAGGTCCTGGTAAATCCGTATGAGGCCACCGCCCACATGAACGCCATCAGCGCCTCGTCGCCATGAACTGCTCCGCCGACAACTCGAACACTCTTACTCGCCGACCGGACGTCGGGTTGACGGTTTCACGGGCCAGCCGCATCCCCAGTTTGCCCATGATCCGTTCGGAGGCGTCGTTGCCCACCTGGGCGATGCTGACGATCCGCTCCAGTCCCGCCTCCTCGAAACCGAACCGTACGGCGGCGGCAGCGGCTTCCGTGGCCAGCCCCTGTCCCCAGTGGGAGCGCCCCAGCCGCCAGCCGACCTCGACCGCGGGCAGCACCTCCGGCATGAAATGAGGCACCGAAAGGCCGGTGAACCCGGCCAGCTCACCCGTGGACCGAATCTCCACGGCGAACAGACCGAAGCCCCGTTCCTCCCACTCGCTCTCCCATGCCCGGATCCCGTCGCGGGTCTGCCGTTCGTCACGGACACTGCCGTCACGGATCCATCGCATGACTTCGGGGTCGGCGTTGACGGCAGCCATGGGCGCAACGTCTTCCTCGCGCCAGCGACGCATGATCAGACGTGGTGTCTCAAGGGTGACCATCCGACCATTGTGGATCACCCTTGCGCCCCGGGTGCCGTCCCGTCACCCTTCACGAGCAGTCGCCCGCCTCCCGCCACAACCTCCTTCGATTGACAGGCTGAGGCGAAGTCCATCGCCGAACCCGCCATCCCGCCCACCTTTCAGCTTGCCTGCCTGCTCAAAGAGACGAACGGGGACTGTGAACGTGCCCTCAAACCGGCGGCGTGAGGACGTGCTGGAGCAACGCGCCGTACCGCGCCACCAGTTCCTTGCGGTCGGTCCTGAGAAGCGTCTCGTCCCGGGCCACCCACAGCGAGTACAACAGCCCTGCCGCCAGCGAGGCCGCCAGTCGCGAGCGGATGTCGGCATCGGGTCCGGTCAGGCGCCCACGCAGCGGTTCGATCAGGACCTTCTCGTGCGTGAGCTTCAGACGCCGCTGGATCTCGGGTTCGTTGCTGCCGCGCACGAGAGCGAGGAAGACGCCGCGGGCGCCGCCGTCGAGATGGACGAGGAGGTCGACGAGCCGTTCCCCCAGGCGGTCCAAGGGGACGTCGAGCAGCGGTTCGTCGTCGATGCTGAGATGCATCGTCTCCAGGAACAGGAGTTCCTTGCTCTTGAAGTGCCGGATCACCAGCGCGGGATCCGTTTCCGCTGCCGCCGCTATCTGGCGGACGGTCGTTCTGGCGTATCCGTGTTCTCGGAACAGCTGGGTGGCGGCTGAGTGGATGGATTCGCGTGTCGTGGTGGTGGAACCGGGCTGCGCCATGGGCCAAGGGTAGGGCTGCGACCCCGGGATGGCGGGAGCAGGCCGCGCGGTGGACGGTGACGGCTCGTCAGTATTTCAAGAAATCGCGTCAACAATGTTGACGCCGACACCGCGCCGGCTCACATTACTTATGGGTAGGACCGAGCGGTAACCCCCGCAACCGGACTCCACAACTGCCGGCGCGCCCACCGCCGTCAGGTGCGCGAACGTACCTCCCTTCATGCTCGAGCCGCTTCTTCGCTGCGGAGCCGACTGTGCCGTCACAGCCGCGCCCGCCCCACACCGCATTCGAGAAGAGAGAGCACATGCCCAAGCTTCGCCATGTCATGACCACGTCAGCCCTTGCCGCCGCGCTGACCCTCACCGCCACCACCGCACACGCGACATCGACGCTGGAGTACGTCGCTCTCGGCGACAGCTACAGCGCCGGGTCCGGTGTCCTGCCCGTCGACCTCAGCAACCTGCTGTGCCTGCGCTCCACCGCGAACTACCCCCACGTCATCGCCTCCAGGACGGGCGCCCACCTCAAGGACGTGACCTGCGGGGCAGCGCAGACCAAGCACTTCACCGAATCCCAGTACCCCGGCGTGGCTCCGCAGACGGACGCGCTCAGCACCGACACGGACCTCGTGACGTTCACGATGGGCGGCAACGACAACAACACCTTCATCAACGCCATCGTGGCCTGCGGCACCGCCGGGCTCTCCACCGGCGGGAAGGGCAGCCCCTGCAAGGACAAGAACGGCTCCTCGTTCGAGGACGAGATCGACGTGAACACCTATCCGGCGCTCAAGGCGTCCCTGGAGAAGATCCGCGCCAAGGCACCCAACGCCCGCGTGGCGGCGCTGGGTTACCCGTGGATCACCCCCGCCGTCGCCGATCCCTCCTGTTTCGTGAAGCTCCCCATCGCATCCGGTGACGTGCCCTACCTGCGCAGCCTCCAGGCACATCTCAACGCCGCGATCAAACGGGCCGCGGAGGAGACAGGGGCGACGTACGTGGACTTCTCCCAGGCGTCCGAGGGGCACGACGCCTGCAAGGCTTCCGGGACCCGGTGGATCGAGCCGCTGCTCTTCGGACAGAACGTCGTCCCGGTCCACCCCAACGCACTCGGCGAACGGCGCATGGCAGAGCGGGCGATGACTGTCCTCGGCCTCGGCTGATCCGGCCACAGGCGCTTCCGCGGCGCCCCTGACGGATGGAGGGTCTCCCGGCACGCGCAGGCCTGGCCGGACTCCGGCCGGGCCTGCGATCGGCCCCGGCCGCGGCCGCGCGGCACATCGTGCGCACCTACTTCATCGGAAGTCGTTGTTTCGGCAAGCAAGCCCATGCTCACCGTGCATGAGTACGTGTACTCATGCCAGGTTCCAACTCCCCGTCCGAAGCTGGCCACATGACGAATGCCAGCGCCCTCATCAGTCAGCTCGCTCACCCTCGACGTGCCCTCGCGATCGGCGCCCTCACCTGTCTGGTCCTTGCCGGCTGCGGAACCGAACAGCCCGGAGGCGGCAGCACACAGGGCGGTCCGGGCGTGAGCGCCGGCTCCAAGGTGGGGGCCCCGTCACCGTCGGCCGACCGGGCGGCGTTCGCGAAGATGCTCCGCGGAGTCGCCCGACGGTGTCCTGCGCCGGGGCCCGTCGCCTCGAAGCCGGTCGGTCCGCAAGAGAAGGAGAGTCTCGCCCCTGGTGAGACTCCTCCCACCGACCCGATCGAACCGGGCGCCCCCACGGGACCCGAGTCGGTGCTGACCGCCCGCGACTGGTGCGCGAGCGTCCAGCACGAACAGCGCATCATCGAGGCGCTGCAGGCCGTTTCGACGCCCACCCCCGCGAGCGTCCGCAAGACCCTGAACGACCTGGGATACATCGACGAACGCATCCACGGTCTCCAGCAGGACGGCAGCACCACCCGCTTCTACCTCGACCTGCGGGAGAGCGGCGGCCGGCTGTGCGAGGCGGGCACGGCAGCGGGCAAGACAACCGACGTGGTCCCATGCCTGGCACCCGCCACTGGAGCGTTCAGGGTCGATAAGGCGGAAGACCTGTCGTCGTGAAGCGCTGCTCAGGACTGCCGACAGGGACGGCAGCGGGGCGGTTGTGCCGCCGGTTCAGTCGGCTCGGGCGCTCGCGTGAAGACCCGGGCTGCCTTGCGCCACTGCACTTGCTTGAGTGATGCCGGGGTGGGTCCCTGTGCACGGGCGGCTCGGGACCGGTAGTCCGGCACGACTACGCGCAGGGCGTCGGGCTGACCGACACCCTCACCCGCGCAATTGGAGCAAGCCTCAAGAGCGTGCAGTACCACCACACGTGATCGAAGGGCGCCTGAGTGCCACCGGACTGTAGCGAGCAGACCGGACCGCCACCGGACCCGGCCTGCCCCTTGGACGGCGAGGTCAGTTGACCTGACCGGTCGGCCGCAGGGTCACGTGGTTGATCTCCATGCCGGCGGGCTGGTCCACGGCGAAGAGGATCACGTCCGCGATCTGCTCGGCGCTCATCGCGGGCGCCGCTGCCGGGACTCCCCCGCGCTCGTCCCAGAACGCCGTGTCGACGACTCCCGGGGCGACGAGGGTGACGCCGACCCCGTCCTTGGCGATCAGGAGCCGGGTGTTCTCGGCCAGGGCGTGCGCGGCCCACTTGGTGACGGAGTACAGGTTGCCCGGGGTGTTCCGGACGCCCGCGACCGAACCCACGACGACGATCCGGCCCCTGGACTCCCGCAGGTGCGGCAGCGTCTCCCGCACCAGCAGCGCCGGGCCGAGGACGTTGGTGAGGATCATGGCCCGCATCGCCTCGGGCTCCTGGCTCTCAAGGGTGCCGGGCAGCGAGAAGCCGGCGTTGGCGACAACCGTGTCCAGCCGGCCCCAGGTGTCCGTGATGTGCCCCACCGCCGAGGCGAGGTGGTGCTCGTCGGCGGCGTCGCCGGTGAACGTCAGCAGCCGCTCCCCGGCCCCGGCGGACGCGGCGAAGGCCGCCAGCCGCTCCCCGTCCCGGCCGGTGACGGCGACACGGTGGCCCTTCTTCAGCAGCGCGCGGGCGGTGGCGGCACCGATTCCGTTGGAACCGCCAGTGATCAGCGCGACGGGTTCCATGAGAGGGCCTCCTCGGTGACGGCGGGCACTGGCCCGACGGGTTCCTGGTGTGGCGCACGCGGACGGCCGCGTGCGCTGTCGACGGTCCCCGCACCGCCACCGGCCTCGGGCACGGTGGCCCGCGACGGGCCGCCTCGAAGGCGGTGGGCGGACTCCGCGGCACACCGGCGGTGACCGGACGCTCGCGGTGGGTCTCGACGCCAGTACTGTAACCGAGATCCGTGACGTGGTCCGTGCGCCGCCGACTGCCGCATCCGGGACGGGAGTTGCCGGGCGGCCGGCCCTCTCGCCGCCCGCCGGGTACCTCCGTCCCTCCTGCCGTGCGGCCGGCACCACCGCGCGGACGTGGGCTCGTGCCTGTGAGCATCCGGCAGACGCCGGCGCCTCACTGGAAAGTCGTCAGCACGCTTCGATCGACCAGAAGACGCCCACCTCTTCGTCATTCACCGCGATCAGGCCCAACTCCCCGAAGAGAGACAGCCCGTTCAGGTAGGCGGACGTAAGGAATCCATGGCTCCCGGTGCCCTCCAGCCCCGCGCTGAGGAAGTCGAAAGACGGGTCGGAGGCCGCGGCGGTCGCGTTGGTCCAGTAGCGCGCCGTCGGCCCGTACCGGTCGAGCAGGACGCGGGCATCCGCGAGCACGGCGTCGCGATCCGGCCGGGTGCGGACGGGGGCGCGTTCTGCCTGCCATTCCTCCGCCATGACGGCGAGCGCGCCGATCGCCGCCTCCGCCTCGACGGGATGCACGAGACGGGGCAGCTCCGCTGCGCTCGGAGGGTCGAAAGGGTAGGCGGGCGCCGCGTCGCGGGCGTCGTTGGCGCGGTCCCAGTCCAGGCGTATCCAGCCCCGCGGATCAGCGACCGATCGGGTCAGGACGGCAAGGACGTCGTGCACCCAGTCCTCGTTCCGCCGAGGTCCGGTGGCAACGAAGGTGTACGTGTCGTCGAGCAGCCGCAGCGCCGCGGCGTTCCACGCGCAGCGACGCGAGCGGAACTCCGCCAGCAAGCTCCCGACGTCACGAGCGAAGTCGGCACCCGGTTCGCGGGGGATGCGCTGGAGCCGGTCGAGAGTCCAGTGGACGAGTTCACGGTCTTCGTCCGCCGCAGTACCGACGACTTCGGGGAGCGGAGGATGAGGGCGACGGGTCCTGTCCCACAGCGCCTCCAGATGCACATCCAGCAAGTCCAGGGCGGTCCGGTCGGCAGGCGAGGGCATCGCGCCATGTTAGGCCGCCCCTGCCGGGATGCGGCAGCGAGGAACCACGACCGAGGAACCACAACCGGTGCACGCTCGCGCCCGCTGGGCCAGCGCTCGGCCGGGCACGCGGTCAGGGTCTCAGTCGAGGTAGTGCGCGCGTCCCTCGTCGTCGAGTCCGACGGAACCCTCCGGGATGACGCAGAACTCGTTGCCCTCGGGGTCCGCCATCACCAGGAATCCCCCGTCGGCGTACTGCTCCAGTCTGCGCCCGCCGAGCCGCTCGATTCGTCGCTGTTCGGCGGCGGGATCGGCCGACGTGACATCGAAATGCATCCGGTTCTTGCCCGAGGTGGGTTCGGTGGTCCGCTGAAAACCCAGGCCCAGGCCGTCCTCCCGCTGGAGCCAGACGTACGGGCCGGTGCGGCCCACGACGGGTCGGCCGAGCAGTTCGGACCAGAACGCGGCGAGCCGCTCGGGGTCGGTGGCGTCGACGATGAGGGCGTTGATCTTCATGGGTGAGTCCGCCATACCTCGATCCTCTCAAGCCTCTCCGGAACCGGACTTCACGGACATCAGCCGTGCCCAGGTGCCCAGACCTACGACATCTGCCGTGCTCGCGTACCCGGAGCACACGGCATCTACCGTGCCCACTTCGACGACCCCGACCGATTCACCCACTTTCGTGATGTGCAGCCTCTCTCGCCAAGGCGGCAAGCCCCGCGCGTGCTGCGATACACGGGACGCGCGGGTTGCCGCCAAGGTTCGGTTGAGGTCGGCCCGGTCCGGCCGGAGTCCGGCGCGGGCGGGCGTCGTCGCTCAGATCAGTTCGGGTTGCGGAGCGGGCTGCGGGGCGGGCGCCGCTCTCGGTTGCCAGGACCCGGTGACCCGTACGTAGTAGTAGATCACCGAGATCATGGCGAGGACGAGCAAGGGGCCGGTGAGCACGCGGTATTCGGCTATCTCGACCGACAGGTAGCGGTAGGCGACCATGAGCGCGACGCAGACCGTCGAGCCGTAGGCGACCAGTTGAATGCCCGACCGGTCCCAGCCGTGGTCGTACGCGCGCAGAGCGCCTTCGATCGTGAGGGTGAACACCACACCGGCGATGAGGTCTGCACCGTAGTGGTAGCCGAAGCCGAGCGTCGCGGCCAATGTCGCGACGAGCCAGAACGTGCCGCCGTACCGAAGGGCGCGCGGGCCCTTCCGGGTGTGGATGAAGATCGCGGTGGCCCACGCCGTGTGCAGGCTCGGCATGCAGTTGCGTGGGGTGATCTCGTCGAACGGCATGAGGTGCGGGGTGCCGATGGGGGGCAGCGTCCGCGGCCACAGGTCACCCACCGCCCAGGGCTCACTGGGCGGCATGTGCGGTGCCCACAGGCTGACGCCCTCCCAGTGGGCGGCGCCGGTGCCGTAGGCGAAGATCGGGCCGACGACCGGGAAGAGCATGTAGAAGGCCGGCCCCAGCAGGCCGATCATGAGGAACGTACGCACCAGGTGGTGGCGCGGGAAGCGGCGTTCGGCGGCCACATGGCGCAGTTGGTACAGCGCGACGACGACCGCGGCCACCGGAAGCTGGCCGTAGACGAAGTCGAGTGCGTTGAAGCCGATCGGGCCGGCGGCGGTGACGAGACGTCCCACCAGCCAGGACGGGTTGCCCAGCGCGTGGTCGGTGGTCGCCACGTACTGGTCGAGCACCATGGGGCGGGTGGTCGAGGTGAGGTACAGCCAGGCGTCGCCCGTCTTGCGGCCCGCGATCAGGAGCAGGGCCAGTCCCACGCCCTTCAGCAGCAGGACGCGTTCCCGGCCGGTGCGGCGGGTGAGGGCCACGACCGCGCAGCCCAGGACCACCCAGAGCGCGCCGTTGCCGAAGGGGTGGCCGTCGGTCACCTTGATGTCCGCCGCGAAACGGACCACCGAGAAGACGATGTCGATTCCGATCGCCGCGCCCAGCGCGATGAACCGCTGCCGCCAGGTGAGGACCACCATCATCAACGCCATGCTGGCGTAGAGCAGTCCGCCCGATTTGGGCGGGAAGAGCACCTCGCGCGCCTGGGTCGTGATCGGACCCGGCAGGCCGTAGTGGCGTACGGCGAATTCGAGCGCTATGAGGAACCCGAGAACCGCGACCGCCGCCACGGCCCACAGCCCCGCTTGTGGATGCCGCCGTATGTGTATCAACCCAGACCACTTCACTAGATGCCGCTCGTGCCACCCGTCCTACTCCCCCGGGCAAGACGGAATGAACACCGCTCGGGTTCCGGACAGGTTCCGACGTCCGGGTTTCACCGGGCGGCTTCGGTGCCGAGTTCCCGAGACAACCGACGTGCTCGACGTACAGAGTACGGAGCGTCGGCGGGAGTCCGGCCCGTGCCCCCCAACCGCACTCACCGGACGCACGATCCGGCCCCCTCAGCCCGTCACCCTGTCTGTCCGCCGAGCGAAGCACAGCGCATCTGCGCAGGTCAAGGGGTGTGCGGTGGCTGCCATCGGCCCGAGGGCGTGCCCGGCAGGACTGGCGTCGACGTCCCGGACGAGAGGGGGGAATGTTCGGGATCCCGGCAACCCCCGTGCCCGCCGAGACCAGTCGTGCCCCTTATCGACGGACATCACATGACATGTGTTCCGAGTGGCTTGTCGCGAGGGCGGCCCGGTGCGAAAAGCGGGCCTGTGGCGAGGTGACCACGCCCCGGGCCCGCTCATGATCCTGTCGTGAGGCTTACGGGATCACCACGCCCGGGCCGTTGTCACCGCTCAGGTTCTCGCCGAACAGCGCCTTCGACGCCACGGCGCTGATGTCCACCGGGTTCTCGGCGACCGACCGCGAGGCGGTCAGACCCGAGGTGCTGCCGCGCAGCAGCCATGCCGCGCCGCCGTTCACGATGGTGCCCAGATTCTCGCCGGGCGCGCCCGCGATCAGGTCGGCCTTGCCGTCGCCGGTCATGTCGAGCAGTCGCGTCGAACCGCCGAACACGTCACCGGACTCCGCGGCACCCGGCACGCCCGTCGTGTCCTGGTGGAACGCCTGCGCCCCCGTACCGGTGACACCGCCCCTGCCGCCTTTCAGCAGTACCACGGCGCCGGCCTTCGCCTTCGAGCCGATCGCCTCCCCCGGGACGCCGACCGCCAGATCGGGATATCCGTCGCCGTTCACGTCACCCGTGCTCAGCCGCCCGCCGAACTGGTCGCTCTTCTCGCTCACCCCGGGCACGCCCGCCGTGTCCTGCGTGATCGTCCGAGTACGCGTCTGGCTGGGACCGGACGCCGAACCGTAGTAGATCTTGACGGTGCCGGCGTCCTCCTCGTTCTCGGTGATGCCGTTGGGGAAGATCCGGGTCGCGAGGTCGTCGTAGCCGTCCTGGTCGAAGTCGGCGACGGCGGTGCCGGCCGCGGAGTTCAGCCGCTGTGGAACGGTGGACAGGCCGTCCTCGGTGCCGAGCCACAGCTTGCCGCCCTCGGCGTGGTTCTCGTAGACGTAGAAGGTCGCGAGGTCCTCGATGCCGTCGCCGTTGAAGTCGCCCGCGGCGGTGGAGTTGATGGTGTTGTCGGTGCTGTACACCAGCAGCTGCTGCTCACGATCCGGAGAGCCACCCCGGTCGAAGGGCCCGTAGAGCACGTCGTGGTAGTCGTACTCCTCGCCGTTGCTCATGAAGAGGTCGACGTGCCCGTCGTCGTCGAAGTCACCCGCGGTGATGTCGGCGCCGACCTGGGCGT
Source organism: Streptomyces sp. NPDC054842 (assembly GCF_053611025.1). Classification (NCBI taxonomy): domain Bacteria; kingdom Bacillati; phylum Actinomycetota; class Actinomycetes; order Kitasatosporales; family Streptomycetaceae; genus Streptomyces; species Streptomyces sp. NPDC054842. The sequence continues at coordinate 56,588 of NZ_JBSGZN010000014.1, read as the reverse complement.
TCGCCGGTGCCTTGATACGGACGGCGTCCTGGCCGGTGATACCGGTGGTCCGGCCCCAGAGGACGATGACCGACCCGCTGACGCCGGTCTCCGGCTGATAGTCGCGGGCGACCAGGGCCAGGTCCGTCAGCCCGTCGCCGTCCAGGTCGCGGGCGATCATGTCGTATCCGAAGACCTGGTTGTCCCCGGAGGCGCCGGGGACACCCGGGGTGTCCTGGTGGATGACCGTGGTGCGCGCGGGGTCGAAGCCCTGCGCGGAGCCGTAGGTGATCGCGATGTAGCCGGCCCAGGTATGACCGCCGACCTGCCCGCCGGGAGCGGCGACGGCGATGTCCTGGTAGCCGTCGCCGTTGAAGTCCTCGCGCACGGTGGCGGCGGTGCCCGCGGCGGAGGCGGTCCCCGCCATGACGGGCACACCGAACGACCCGATCAGGGCGGCGGCTACGGCGGTCGATATGGCGGGTCGGCGGATGCCCACGGTTCCTCCTTGTAGCGCGCGCGAGGTCGAGACGCGCACGCGAAAAGCGATTCACCTGCCAGACACGCGGCAACGGCTGATGGTTGTGCGCTGAACGGCATGTGAACGGGTGGAGGACGGGCGGAGTTCACAATCCGCGCGACGCCGGCATCGCTGGAAGTTGTCCGTGCGGCCCGGCCGGGGTCATATCGTTGGGCGATGCGCGCACACCCAGTAGACCGCCCGGCCGATCTCGACACCGTCCGTGAGTCCTACGACCGCGTGGCCGACAACTACGCCCACATGGTGCTGACCACGGGGATCGGTGACATCCGCCGCGACCCTTGGCACAAGGCGTCGATCGACGCATTCGCCGACAGCGTCGGAGAGTTGGGGCCGGTCCTCGATGTCGGCTGCGGCCCCGGAACGGTGACCGCCTACCTCGCCGAACGCGGAATGGACGTGTCCGGGGTGGATCTCTCGCCTCGCATGATCGAGAACGCGCGCCGTCTCCATCCGGAATGCCGCTTCGATGTCGCCTCGGCCACCGAACTCGACCTGGAGGAAGCGTCCCTCGGCGGCGTGCTGGGGTGGTGGTCCCTGTTCAACCTGCCACGTGACGTCCTTCCTCAGGTTCTCGCCCTGTTCACCCGCGCCCTGAAGCCAGGCGGCTACCTCATCACCGCGACTCACGTCGGCGAAGAGGACGCGGTGCGCACCGAGGCCTACGGCGGCGTGGCCGTCCGCTGGACGACGCACAAGTGGCGGCCGGAGGAGCTAGTGGAGCTGATCGTCAACGCCGGCCTGTACCCGGTCGCCGAACTCCGGCTGCCGCCCACGGATTACAGCGGGCCGGGTGTGGTCGTCATGGCCAAGCGCCCTGACTGACGGTCAACACACGCGCCAGGTTGGGGATTTGGAGGCCGTTCAGGATGCCATCGCGCTTCGGGCTGAGTGCACACGCGAGCGGATCGGGCGTTCGGGCCGCCAGCAGGTCGCCTCCCCGACCCGGGCCCGGGGGCGGGGGTGATGTTCACCCCCTAGGCGGCCGGGCGATTCGCCCACGCCTGCTCCAGCGCCCGGGTGAACGCCTCGGGCGACTGGACACCGCTCACGCCGTAGCGCCGCTCCAGCACGAAGAACGGCACACCGCTCGCACCCAGTTCGGCGGCGAGCCGCTCGTCGGAGCGCACCTCTTCGGCGAAGGCGTCCGGATCGGCCAGCACCTCGCGCACCTCGGCCTCGTCCAGCCCGGCTGCCACAGCGAGCGCCACCAGGGTCCCCTCGTCGTAGATCGAGGACTCTTCGGCGAAGTGGACACGGAAGGCCTGGTCCAGAAGTTCGCTCTGCCGGCCACGGGTCTTGGCGAAGTGAGCGAGACGATGCACGTCGAAGGTGTTGCCGAAAACCCGTCCACCGACCCGGAATTCGAGCCCGACGGCGTTCGCCATACCCTTGGCCTGTTCCTCTCGGGCTACCTGCTGCTCATGGGTACGCCCGTACTGCGCCGCGACGGCATCGATGATCGGCACCATGCCGTTCTCCGCCTCCGGATTTAGCTCGAACGAACGGTGAACGACCTCCACCTCGTCGCGGTGCGCGAAGGCGGCGAGCCCCTTGGCGAAGTGCGCCCTGCCGACGTAGCACCACGGGCAGGCGACGTCTGTCCACATCTCGACTCGCATCATCTGAGCTCTCCATTCACAGTGCCGACGGACTCGTCCCGTCGACAGGTTGCGGTCCCGGTCTGGTCGATCATGCGGGCATCGCTCTCACTGAAGAATAGGCGACCGCCCGTCTATGAACAAAAGGCCAGCTCAGGCGGCTGAACGGTACCGACTGCGCGAGGTCAGCCCCACCATCACCGCGACGTACACCTCGCCCGGACAGGCGAGGGCGCGAAGCTCGGCTCCCGTGGTGGACGTCCGGCGCATGTCGACCCGGTCGACTTTCGCGAGCGCCATGCTGTCGAGTGCGCGATCAACGTCGATAACGCCACCGCGCTGTCGCCACGAGATACGACGAGCTCGCGGTCCGCTACGGGGCGACCGTCACCATCGCCGTCGTGAACGAGTGGCTCTGCATGTGCTCGCCGAGCCGGGTCAAGGGGAAACCCGATATCGCTCCAGGCAACAAGGCCTTTAACCTGTGGCGCATGCATCAGCCCCGCAGGCGCGACCGGCGCCCGGCTCGCCGCGTGCCCTCGGAGCCGACCCGGCGCCGGGCGTTTCGACTCACGGCCATGGGTGCTGACGTAGTCCTGGTTGGCTACTTCTCTGCGAAGCAGAAGGACTTCGAAACGCTCATGGCGTCGGCAGCCGGAGAACTGGCAGCGCGCGGTGCTCGGGTTGGCGTGCAGATGGTGCAACGGCGAGGCGTCTCGGCCGGCGGGGTCCAGAGGATGGGTCTGCCCTACTCCTCCCGGACTCTGCTGAGCTACGGGAAAGTCCGTGAAGTGGCGCAGGCCTGTGACCAGGCCAACGCTGACGCAGTGATCTTTGTTGCTTCCTTGACCGAGCGCCAGCAGCGCACGCTCACGGGCCTGCTTGGCCGCCCCGCTGTGAGTCTCTCCGACATCCTTGCTCCCGACTGACAGCGCACTCGCAGCGGGCTGACGAGAAACGTTTTGGCTGCCGCGAACGCGCGCCGTTCATGACGTACACGCTGGGGCCCTGATCGCTCAAGCCGATCCCTCAGGGACAGCGGCCATGAACGCGGGGTCAACCGCATTCAGGACGTCTCGACCGCCGCAACGCGCTCATAGCGGGCCGCGCGTCGATGAACGAAGTCGCCCTGCGCGTCGGCGCCGGCGCCGGCGCCGGTCACGCCCTGCCCGCACTGCGTTGTGCGTGGTCCGGCGGCCAACAAACTCGATGGAGCTACTCGTTCGCACACGGCAGCGCACCCAACCACATGAGGACGGCAGCGCTGACTGATCGTAGGAGGACGGCCTGTAACCGCCGCGTCCGCGATGCCGAAGCGTGTCGCAGTCTTGTTCACCTACCTCACCTCACCCCGCCACGCGACGGCCGAGGTCGAGCTCCACACCGTCGGGCCGCTGAAGGCCGCGATCGAACAGGGAACGGACGCGGTCGGCGTTCTCGGGCCGGCCGGACGTCTGGAAGAAGGCTTGCAGGCTCGCGCCGTAGGACTGGTCCGTGGGAAGCGACTCGACATCCACCAGGGCCTTGATCCGGGTGACGGCAGTCTTGTCGAAGCCGGCGACGCGACGGGCGAAGCCGTCCACGAACCGCTCCAGCTCGCTCTCGGGCACGACACGGTTGACGTAGCCGTACGCCGCCGCCAGATCGGCGGGGAAGTCGTCGGCGCCGAGCAGGATCTCCAGTGCGCGCCCACGACCGACGATGCGCGGAAGGCGGCCTGTGGGATTGCCGCCGGGGACCGAACCGACGCTTACCTCGAACTGCCCCAGGATGGTGCCGGGCCCGGCGAAGCGGACGTCCGTCGCGAGGACGAACTCGCTGCCGGCCCCGCGGGCACGTCCGTTGATCTCGCTGATCGTGAGCGCGGGGACCTTGCCGAGCCGGTAGAGGTTGTCCGCGAAGGGGTGCAGGCCGGAGGCGGCCGGTGTCATGGCAGCGACGCGGGACCTGTCGGACAGCATGTCCCAGTGGGCCATGAAGAAGTCCGGATTGGCACTGCGAAAGACGACGGCGGTCAGTTCCGGTGCCTCTTCGATGCGGGTGACCAACTCGGCCAGCTGCTCGATGGTGTCGGGATCGATCAGGTTGATCTCGCCGTTGGAGAAGGTCACCCGCCAGTAGGACGTGCTGACCTCTTCGACGGCGAACTGCTGCTCGGCGCTCATCAAGACTCCTTGAGAGGTGAGTGGGGTGCAGATGCGAGGCGACGTCCCGCCGCAGAGGAAGAAGCCGTCGGTGGCCGAAGAAACCCTCGATCCGCCCACCGGTACCACGGGCTACGGACAGCCGAGAAGACGACGCCCACCTCGCAGGCGGCGTCGCGCGGCCGGCCCCGACTGTGTCCATGGGCGCCCCGAGCCGGCCGACCTCCAAACTGAGATCCACTTGAGCACCTGACTGGAGCAGCCAGCGAAAAGAGGCAAGCCGGCAGCATGCCGAGGCAGCATCACGCGTCTGCTTCAAGTGACACACGTTGTCGCACCGACCGCACGCCGGAGCTGTTCGGCGATCACTGCGGCCTGCTGGTTGTGCGCGAGGCACTGCACGGAGCGACCTCCTACTTGGATTGCAGGGACCGCTTGACCGTCGCGAACGACGTGTTCCCCCAGGACCTCGGAGTCCGATTCCACGGCGCCCGCCATGTCTGGAGTCCGTAGGAGCCGAGCCGATCGTGCTCTCCGTGTTCGGATGGACGCCTGTCGTGAGCAGCGGACCACCGCCCTGGTGATCGCGGCACCCACCCCTACCCTCCGCACCTCACGACCGGCCCAGCATTCCCGGCAGCGACAGAGCACGACGGTTCCCCTCGTCGCGCCTGGTGAGCCCGCCGGATCGTCGTCCGCATACGGACGGGCGGGTTCGGGACGGCCGTCGCACCAGCTCCGCTGTACGCCGGCGGCCCTCGGTTCAGGTGATCCGATCCCCCGCTCTCCGGCCCATCGCCTGGCGCCGCCCCTGCAGCTCTGGTACCGCTTCCCCGCCGAGGAGGCACGACTCCGGTTCCGGTCGAAGCCTCGACGGAGCCTGCCCACGTCCGGCGGCACAGCGCCGAGGACGCGGCCGAATCGACATTACTTGACTCGACAAGTTTCGGTGTTATATTGCTTGTAGTAGCAATTAAGTCGGGCGGCTTACGGGTCACCCACACGAAAGGCTCTGGTATGACCAAGATCGGAATCATCCTCGGCAGCACGCGTCCCGGCCGGAACGGTGAGGCCGTGGCCCGTTGGGTGCTGGACGTCGCCTCGAAGCGCTCGGACGCCGAGTTCGAGCTGGTCGACCTCCTCGATTACAAGCTCCCGCACCTGGACGAGGCGCTGCCGCCCTCGATGGGGCAGTACGCCCAGCCGCACACCCAGGAGTGGGCGCGCAAGATAGCCTCCTTCGACGGATTCATCATCGTGACGCCCGAGTACAACCACTCGACGTCCGGCGTGCTGAAGAACGCGATCGACTACCTCTTCGCCGAGTGGAACAACAAGGCCGTCGGCTTCGTCAGCTACGGCGCCATGGGCGGTGCCCGTGCGGTCGAGCACCTGCGCCTCATCGTCGGCGAACTGCAGATGGCCGACGTGCGTGCTCAGGTCGGCCTCTCGCTCTTCCACGACTTCGAGAACTTCAGCGTTCTCAAGCCCGGCGACCACCAGGTCGAAGCGCTGAACGCGACCCTCGACCAGGTTCTGGCCTGGAGCCGCGCGCTCGCCCCGCTCCGCGCCGCCTGACCGGCGGGACCTACCCGCGTCACGGCCCCCACGCGCAGACCGACGTCACCAGACGTACGGCTGATGACGTCGGTCTCACGCCGGCGCAATCGGCTCCGCCCTCCCGCAGTCCCACGAAGACCATGAGGGACCGTCTGCTGCGGACGGTTGTGCGGAGGCGGTGAGCGGGGACAAGGGGGTCCATGTGCCCGTGGGCGGGTGGACCCCCTCGCGTCCCGCGTTCGACCACGGATGGGATTCCCGTCCCTCATGATCGAACCCCGTGATCGACACCCGTACGCGGGCAGAGCCTGGCGCAGCACACGCCGGTTCGGCCTACCGTGCGGACTAGAACAGCCGTCTCGGGCGAATCGGAACCAGTACTCCGCGATACGCAGCTCTGACGAGTCTCTTGCGCGGATCAGCGCCGACCAGTGCGGATCGGCACGGAAGGGCCGGGTGCACCGCTGAGCTGAGCCCCTGCGCTCCCGCCTCGCCGCTCGCCGGGATCACGGCAGTACGTGGTCCGGTCGCCAGCCGGGGCCGTGCGCACTTGCCCACTCCCGCGTCCTCACCCATCGGCGGCGACGCAGCCATGCTCGGCCCCTCCGATGCCGCTCACTGGGCGGGCAGCTCGGCGTCCGCGCCTCCCACATGCCCGTCCCCCACCGCGAACGGGCCGCGCTGCCATGTGCCCGACGGACGACGCACGTCCCTTCAGCCCGCTACGGGCGGACCACATGGCCACATCACCCTTCAGCCTCGAACAAGGATCCTCGTGTACATCGCCGCTGTCATCCTCAGTGTTCTCCTCGCTCTCTTCTCGCTCGCCGCGGGTGCCCCGAAGGCCCAGCTGAAGGGCGACGTGCCGGAGGGCCTCGTCGCCAAGGGACTCAGCTCCGGCCTGGTCCGCTTCATCGGACTCTCCGAAGTGGCCGCCGGTTTTGGCCTGTTGGCCGGCATCTGGTGGCAGCCCCTCGGCATAGCCGCCGCCATCGGCATGGTCCTCCTGCTCATCGGCGCGATCGGCTACCACGCGAAGTGGGGCGACTACGCGGACAGCAAGACCCGCAACGCCGCGATGGCGCCGGTGATCTTCTGCCTGATCTCGATAGCCACGGCCTGGACTCTGGCAGCCTCGCTGTAAGGCAACTCACCCTCCCCGGGCCCACCGAGGAGCTGCGCAGTGGCGGCCTGACCGAGGCCACCTCCCGTACTGAGTACGGGAGGTGACGCGGTTCGGCCGCCGCTCACTGCACGCTTCCGGCGACAGCCTTCGCCGACTCGACTGCCCGACGCCTCCGTGTTGACCGCGAAGCTCGCAGGGTTGCTCGGACGTTGATCGCCGAGGCGTGAGCCCACTCCAGGTTCGACCACTTGCTCACCGGGCAACGGCGATGTCGGTGCATCCGTCTACATTCGCCTCGTGACTGAGCCTTCTTACCTGTCTCAGGTCCGGGAGTCGTACGACACCGTGGCCGACGCTTACGCCGCCCTGGTCAAGCCGCCATCAGAGCTGGACCCGTTGTCCCGCTCGATGCTGACCGCGTTCGCCGAACTCGTGCGGGCATCTGACCGAGGACCGGTCGCAGACCTGGGCTGCGGCCCGGGCAAAGTGACGGCTCACCTCGCGGGACTCGGGGTGTCGCCGATCGGCATCGACGTGTCCCCGAGAATGATCGAACTGGCGCGCACCGCCTTCCCAGACCTGTGTTTCTCCGTGGGATCCATGACCGCCCTGGAGTTCGCAGACGACGCGCTCGGAGGCATCCTGGCCTTCTACTCCACCCATCACACGCCTCCGCAGCTGCTGCCGCTCGTGTTCGCCGAGTTTCACCGCACCTTGGCACCCGGTGGACATCTCCTCCTCGTGGGCCACGTCGGTTCCGGTGAGCACCGTCGTCCTGCACAGGCCTACGGCGGCCTTCCCGTGTCCTTCGAGTCCTATCGCCTGCCTGCAGGCCGGCTTGCGCAGTTGCTGAACGGGGCGGGGTTCGCCATCGACGCTCAGCTGGTGCAGGAGCCCGACGAGAAGTTGAACTGGAAGATCGCCGGCTTCCTTGCACACAAGCCGACCTCCGAGATGCCAGCTTGACTCCTTGGCCCCCTCAGCGCCTTTGAGAGCCCGAACGTGCAAGCCGTCCTCGGAGCGGTCACCCAGGTCCAGCAATGTCGGTACTACGCAGCTCGCTCGCTCAGCAGGGCGGCGTGCGGGCGTGGCCAGACGCCGCCCTCGGCCCAGTCCAGCAGCCGACGCCAGGTGTGGCTCCCGTCGACGCTCGCCGAAGTTTCCCTCTCGCTTCGCCTCACGTGAGGCCGACAGGTTTCAGTTCGCGTCCGCCGCCTGAGTCGAGCGGGCCTCGGTGATCAGTCGTCCGTGTTCCGACCTGGGGAACCGTTCGAGCATCGCGCGGAGTTCGCCGGCGGCGACGTTGGCCCCGAAGAGCTCGGTACCCGGACCCAGCCGGACGCCTTCCGCGAGCGAGCCGGCGTCGACGGGGTCGAAGCCGAGGGCGTCGACCAGGACGGCGACCGCCGACAGGTCCGCCGGGCCGTCGCCGGCGATGGCGATCGCTTTGCGCCCGGCGGTGCCTTGCGGCGACGCCCCGTCCTCCAGGTCGTGGTAGCCCATGTGGTTGAACGCCTTGACGACCCTCGATTCCGGCAGGAACGCCTGAACCATCTCACTGGTGGAGGTGCGTGGATCGGTGAATTCGTCACGCACGCCGTCGACCTCCCACCAGTAGTTCATCGCGTCGATGACGAGCTTTCCGCGCAGCGCGTCGACGGGGATACCGCGGTACTTGCCCAGGGGAAGGGCGAGGATCGCGACGTCCGCCTGGGCCGCCGCCTCGGCCGCGGTGACCGCGACCGCGCCCGGGGCGAGGACCTCGACGGTGAGCGCGATCTTGTCCGGTGCTCCCGAGCCCGCGACGAGTACGCGGTAGCCGGCGGCAACGGCCAGCCGGGCCAGCACGGTTCCCACCTTTCCGGCGCCCAGAATGCCGATCGTGCGTACGTCTTCGATGTCCATTCCGTCTCCTTCCACGGGTCAGCCTGCGAGGATGTCGCGGACCATGGGGATCACCTTCGTGCCGTACAGCTCGACCGAACGCAGGCGAGCGCTGATCGACTGCGAGCCTGCGGCGTAGATGAGGTCGAACCGGCCGACGCCCAGTTCGCTCACGGCCCGGGCGATCTTGCGGGCGACCGTCTCGGGAGAACCGATGTACAAGGAGCCGTGCGCGATCTCGGCCTCGTACTCCTCCCGGCGTATCGGCGGCCAGCCGCGCAGGGCGCCGATACGGTCCCGGATCACCCGGTAACCCGGCCAGTGCGCCTCGCGGGCCTCCTCGTCGGTGTCGGCGACGAAGCCGGGCGAGTGCATGGCGACCGGATGGGCGGTGGTGCCGAACTGGGCCGTGGCGCGCTCGTACAGATCGATGTAGGGCGCGAACCGCGCCGGGGAACCGCCGATGATGGCGATCATCAGGGGAAGTCCGTGCCGAGCGGTGCGCACCACCGACTGAGGGGAACCGCCGACGCCGACCCACGTGGTCAGGTGGCCGGACTCCGTCGTCGGGTAGACCTCCACATGGTCGAGCGGCGGCCGTACCGTCCCCTGCCAGGTGACGGGCTTCTCCTTGAGCAACTGCACGAAGAGGTCGAGCTTCTCCTCGAAGAGGAGGTCGTAGTCGGCGAGGTCGTAGCCGAACAGCGGGAACGACTCCGTGAACGAGCCGCGCCCCAGGATGACTTCGGCTCGTCCGTCGCTCAGCGCGTCGAGCGTCGCGAACCGCTGGAAGACCCGGACCGGGTCGTCGGAGCTGAGGACGGTCACGCCGGAGGACAGACGGATGCGCTTGGTGCGGGTGGCGATGCCGGACAGCACCGTCTCCGGGGTGCTCACCGAGTACTCGGGGCGGTGGTGCTCGCCGAGTGCGAGGACGTCGACGCCGATGTCGTCCGCGAGGATCGCCTCGGTGACGGTCTGGCGTATCGACCTGGCGTGGGAGACGAGAGCACCGGAGTCGTCTTGGGGCACGTCGCCGAAGGTGTCCAGGCCGAGGATGAGATCAGACATGTGTGACTTCCTTGCTCAACATCTCCCGCACGCGCGGCGCGACTTCACTGCCCAGCAGTTCGATGCTGCGGGCGCGGGCCTGGCGCGGAAGATGCATGATGTCGTATTTGAGGTCGAAGCGACTCAGGTGCAGGTCACGGGCGACTTCCGCGATTTTGCGGGCGACCGTCTCCGGGGACCCGACGAACAGCGCGCCATCGTCCAGTTCGGCCTCGTAGCGCTGTCGGTCCGGCTTGTAGAACCCGCGCTCCTCCGCGAGCCGGGTCACGACCGGTTCCCAGTACTGCCACCAGGTCTCCCTCGCCTCTTCATCGGTGTCGGCGACCAGCCCGAGTGAATGCTGACCGATGGGCTGGGGGTCGTGTCCTGCCTGCTCCAGCGCCCGGTGGTAGAGCTTCACGTGGCCGGCGAAGCGCTGCGGCCGGCCGCCGATGACGGCAAGCATCATCGGCAGGCCGTAACGGGCGGCACGGAGGACGGAGTTGGGACTGCCGCCCACGCCGATCCAGGTGGGTATTCCTCCGGGGCGCATCCGCGGACGCAGCTGTTGGTCGGTGATCGAGGTACGGGTCTCCCCGTTCCAGGTCACCCTCTCTTCCCTCTGCAGCCGCAGGAAGAGGTCCAGTTTCTCTTCGAAGAGCTGCTCGTAGTCGGCGATGTCGTAGCCGAACAGGGGGAACGACTCCGTGGCCGAGGCGCGCCCGAGGACCAGTTGGGCGCGGCCGTTCGACACCGCGTCCAGCGTGGAGAATTCGTGGTAGAGCCGCACCGGGTCATTGGTGCTCAGCACCGTCACGGACGTTCCCAGCCGTATCCGCTCCGTGGCCGTGGCCATGGCGGCGAGCAGAACGGGAGTGGCGCTGTCGACATGTCCCGGCCGGTAGTGCTCACCGACACTGAACACGTCGACCCCCGAAGCCTCGGCGAGCTTCGCCTCCTCCACGAGGAGTCGGACGGTCTCGGCGTCGTCGAGCGTCCGGCCGCCGTCCGTCGCGACTTCGCCGAAGGAGTCGAGGCCGACCTCGAAGGCGCTGGTGTGCATGGCCTTTCCTTCCGTTGCTCCGTTGCCACTCCCGGACGGTGACGAACCCGGAAGGGTTTACTTGACTCGTCAAGCATGCCTTCATGTGTTTGACTAGTCAAGTAGATGGGCATGCATGTGTCCCGCTTCACCGCGGAGGCGTCAGCCGACGCCGATTTCATGGTTCGGACACAGGACCCGCAGCTCAGCGGCGCTCGCTGTCCCGACCGGCCGGCCTCTCGCCGACTCGCCGCAGACGCCGGTGACGGACCGACCCATCGACGCCGCACCGCCGTAGCGACCACATGGCCGCCCGCAGCAAGAGCCGAGACCGTCCGGCTACGAGCACTCGGCACGGCTCGGCACGGTCCACGCGGTCGACCCGACGCGACGCGGACGACCTGATGCGGCGCGAACGACCCGGCGCGGCGCGCACAACACGGCCCCGACGGGCCCCGCCGGTCGCAGGCAGGCAGGCCGGTCGGTGGCAGCCGGCCGGGCCGGTCGGCCCGACCGCCGCATTCCCGGCAGACGAGGATCCCCTGCGGCATGCCTTCCGAGCCGACGAGGTGGCGACCAGCAGCCCTCGTGCACATGGCCAGGCAGCCGCCTCTCCCACTTTGGGTCCTTACCTGCCAACGCAGCCCTCAACCGGACCGCCGTCGGTGACGCGCCGACCTCCGGGCAAGGCTCAGTCGACACGCGCGAGTAGGCGGTGCACCTCTCGATGCTTTCGCCATTCGCCCTCAACGGGTCTTATCTTGCCGGATTTTGATTAGGGATCAGATGACGTAGCGTGATGCCTGACCTGATGGGGGACGACCATGTGCGTTCGCAAGGGAGCCACGAAAAGGGGGCGGCACGCTGTATGGCGAACACCGACTGGATGAGACAGGGGTCGTGCCGGACAGCCGACCCGGACGAGTTGTTCGTGGAGGGTGCCGCGCAGAAGCGCGCCAAGGCGCTCTGCACCGGCTGCCCGGTCCGTACGGAGTGTCTGGCTCACGCCCTGGACGGGCGCATCGAGTACGGCATCTGGGGTGGCATGACCGAGCGGGAGCGGCGCTCCCTGCTACGGCGCCGGCCGACCGTCGTCTCGTGGCAGGACCTGCTGCGGACAGCCCGGTTCGATCACGCGCGCACCAGCAAGGACCCCGTCTTCGAAACCAGGGCAAGCTGACGGCCGCCAGGGCCCGGCCCCGGAGTGACTCGGCAGCGGTAGTCACGACGCGCGTCGTCGCTCTCGGCCACCGGGATCGGCGTGGCATGACCACCTGATCACCTTCAATCGTGAAGTCGAGCCCTTCGCCGTCACCGCTATCGATCGGAAAGGGCACTCCGGCCGACCGCTGTCACGTTCTGGATTCCCGGTTCCAAAACCTCTTAGCATCGTCCACATGGGTAGGCCACGATCGTTCGACGAGGCCGCGGTGCTTGACGCGGTGGCCGCGGAATTCCGGGTGCACGGCTTCGCCGACACCTCGACCGAGCAGCTCTGCGAGGCGGCGGGGGTGCGGCGCAGCAGCCTGTACAACGCCTTCACCTCCAAGGACGAACTGTTCGTGCGTGCCCTGGAGAGGTACGTGGCCGGGTACCGCGAGGCACGGACACGGCTGCTCACGGACGACCGGCTCAGCGGGGGCGAGCGGCTTCGTATCCACATGGAGGGGGTCGTCGAGGAGGAGCGCCTCGCGCGGGAGCAGGGGCATGCGGCCGGCTGCATGGTCGTACACACTTTGATGGCTCCGGACCTGCGGGAACGGGACGAGCGCGTGACCCGCATCCTCGACCGGGACCTGCGCGACCACATGACTCTCCTGGAGGAGGCGATCCGGGCCGGTCGCCTCGACGGCAGCATCCGGGCGGACGTCGATCCGCAGGAAGGTGCCTTGCTGATACTGGCGGTCATCTCCGGCTTGCGCGTGACCGCCCAATCCGGGGTGGAACCCGCACTGCTGCGACAGGTCTCACTCAGCGGCCTGCGTTCGCTGCTGAGTTGATGGCGTGACCGTCCTTGACGGGCAGTCGCTTGCCTTCATTTTAGATTTTGAAGTACAGAACAGTGCACGACAGCATCAGCCGATCACACATCAACTGTCACGCCGGCTGACCGGCCGATCCACGGAGTCGGCGTCATCAACTCCATGAACAGTCCGAACATCGTCAACGGCCCAGTCGAGCCACGTAATCGAAGGACACGCATGACCATCACACTCATCACCGGGGCCAACAAGGGCATCGGCTTCGAGACGGCCAGGCAGCTCGTGGCGTTGGGCCACGTCGTCTACGTCGGCGCCCGGGACGTCGAGCGGGGCGAGAAGGCCGCCGCGGCGCTCGGCGCACGCTTCGTGCAGCTCGACGTGACCGACGACGCATCGGTGAGCAGGGCTCTCGCGACGATCGACTCGGCCGAGGGCCGGCTCGACGTGCTGGTGAACAACGCCGGCATCCTCGGGAACGGCGCCCTGGACGGTCCCACGGCACTCCGGGCTTTCGACACCAACGCCGTGGGGGTGGTGCGCGTCACGGAGGCGGCGCTTCCCCTGCTGCGCAAGTCGGCGAACCCCACCGTGGTCACCGTGTCGAGTAGCGCGGGATCCTTCTGGGCGGTGACCAATCCGCAACGGCCGGAGTTCAACCTGCCGTTGGCGCTCTACTCGGCGTCCAAGTCGGCGGCCACCATGCTCACGGTGCAGTACGCCAAGTCCCAGCCCGGCATCAAGTTCAACGCCGTCGAGCCCGGTACCACCGCGACCGACCTGACCGCGGCGTTCGGCGTCGGAAGGACGCCGGAGGAGAGCGCCAGGGTCGTCGTGCGCCTCGCGACTCTCGACGCGGACGGCCCGACCGGAACGTTCCAGGACGAGAACGGTGAAGTGCCCTGGTAGGAGCCTGGAGCGGTCGGGGCGGCCAGGCATGGGCCGTGCCCGACCGTCCGCGGTGTGCCTTGGCGCAACTGCCCCACTCACGCGGGTGTTGCCGAGGACGCCCGGAAGCACATCCCTGCCGACCACGATCGGCATGACGAAGAGGAGCACGGAAATGGTGAGCGGGAACGTGAGGGAGGAACCAGTGAGTCAGCGGCATGAGATCGTCCGTGCATACTTCGAGCGAGTGGACCGGGGAGACCCACGAGCAGCCGATCTCTGTACTGACGACGTCGAGCTGTACTTCCCGAAGTTCGGGTTCGGGCGAGGCAAGGGCGCCATCGCCGACCTGGCGCGACGGCTCGACCTCGGGCACCTCGAACATGACCTCGACGGCCTGGACATCATGACGAGTGGAGATCGCGTGATCGTCGAGGGACGCGAATGGGGTACCACTCGCGACGGCCGCACATGGCCCGACGGCGAGGTGTCCCAAGGCCTCTTCTGCAACGTCTTCACGTTCCGCGGCCTCCTGATCAGCAAGCTCCACATCTACACGGACCCGGACTTCACCAGCAGCCATCAGGAGAAGGTCAGGCAACTCCACGTAGGCTGATCCTTCGCGCTGTCCGGGGCTCAGCGGGCCCCGCGACGCCCCGGGGCGGTGATGGTCGGCGATTGCGGCGCTCGGCCTCGGGTCCAGCGTCGGCGTCGCCGATCACCGCTCCCATGAACGGGCAACGGCACAAGGCACTTTCGCCACGGCGTGCAAATGCTGCGGACGCACGGCACGCGGCTTGATGGCTCAGGCTCGCATCGCGGGCTCGGGCGGCGGCGGCCGTGCCGACGCGCCGCTCGACGCCGCCACCCTGAACGCCACATCCCTGCGTACCCTTCCGTGCCGTGGCGTTCACCGTTCCGTCGCTCGGTGGCAGGCATCGGGCCATGTCGCTGACCGGACCATCAGGTGTGATCGAGAGCCCCGTTCCCCCACCGCGTCCGGCGGTGCCGATGCCGCACGGTGTCGCCGCCTGGAATGCGACGGACACCCGCCGGTGGCTGGCAGCACGCCCCGGCGTGTGGTCGCACCCGCTGCCCACAGCCCTCGCCCTGGGCGCTGCGTTCGCCGTTGCGACGGACGCCCCGTCCGGCGAGCTGCACACGTACCTCTGCGGTGGCCACGCATCGTGTGATCCCCGGTGGTGGGTCACCGCGCACCTGGGACTCGCCGTCGTGGTCGTCCTGCACTGGCTGCGGCGCCTGCCGCTCCTGGCGGCGTCCGCTCTGCCGCTGATCGTCCTCGGCACAGCGGTGCAGCCCCGCATCCCGGCTGCGACGTGCGCCGCCGTGGCCGTCGCGGCCGGGTACGCGGCGCTCGGATGCCTGCACCGCCTGCACGTCGCCCGCCGGCAGAGACACCTCGCTCTCCATGCCGCCGGTTCCGCGCGGTTGCCCCTGCCGGAGGATGTCGACACCAGTGGTCGCAGCGGACCGGACATCGGCTGCGGTGTGCCCCTCCTCGCGTTCGCTCTGCTGGCTCTCACACTGTCGGCTTTCCACAGCACCGTGCTGTGGAAGCCCTCGGACTGGCAGTACCTCGGGCTCTTCACCCTTGTGATGGGACTGAACACGGGCGCAACAGGACTGGCGGCACGACGCAGGATCGCCGTCCTGCGCCGGTCACCGGCGCCCGCGCTCCGGGTGCTGTTGCGTCCCGGCGGCGGCGCCGACGACCGGCGAACGGACATCTTCGCCGCGGACGACGCCGAAGGAAGCTCACCCGTCTTCTCCTGCTGGACCAGCCTCCCCTCGGACGGCGTGCTGCGCGAGGCAGTGCTCTACGGAGTGCCGTGCACCGGAGCCGAGTTGATCCTTCGCACGGAGGAAAAAGGCGGGTTCACCACCGAGCCGGTACGGCCTCAGTACCGCGCGGAGCCGCCCGCCGACAGCTGGGAGACCGGCGCGGGAGTGGTGCGGTGGCGGGCCGGGATCGTGGCCCGGTCGATTGTGCTGGCGTATCTGGCGCTGCTGCCGCTCCTGGTCGCGGGAACACAGGGGCCCACCCCGAACTTGCCAGGCGCGTACGTCCTAGCAAGCGTGGTGGCGGTGTCGGTGCCGCTCGTCGTCACCGTGCTCAACTGGCAGGTGCTGGCCGACCGCGACGGTCTCAGGATCACCACCATGGTCACGACTCACCGTGTGCCGTGGGACAAATTCCGCAGCGTCACCGCCGACGACTCGGGATTTCAGGTCCGGTACGCCGTCGACCGCACCGCGGAGGTCTACCCCGCACTGCCTCCCCGCTGGATCGCCGCGCTTCTGTCCCGTCGACCACGCGCACGTGCCGCGGTCGACGCGATCCGCGTCCTGGCGGCTGATCCGGCACTCAGACCGACCGAAGCGGCGCGGGCGGCGCGCCCGCACGAGCGGGTGGTGGGTCCGGCAGTCGCCGTCTACTGCCTGGCGATATGCATCGCCTCGGTGCTCGTCGCCTGACCGCGCACAGCGCAGTGCACGGACGACGATGCCGGTCCGGCTTTCCCGCGCTCGATGACGTCGCCGGGCGTCGGGGAAGCCGGGGCGGCAGAGGCCACCGGCTTTCGACCGCGAGGCCAGAGACCGCGGGCGGCGCAGTGCCGTCGAGCGGTGCATCAGCCGCCTGGAGCCATGGCGTGGCACCGGCACCGGGCACGGAGGACCTCGACATGACGACTGTCGCCTGCGACTTTCAGTAGCTGTCGTAGTCGGGCTCGCCGGTCGGTCGGAAGACGCCGACGACGGTGCCGCCCTTCGTCGTCGACACGCTGACCGGCTCCAGCGCGGTGGGGATCGCGCCGTCGGCGAACAGCCGCTTGCCGCTGCCGATGATGACCGGGTGAATGGTGAGCCGGTACTCGTCGACGAGGCCGTGCCGCATGAGCGTCTGGGCCAGGTCGCCGCTGCCGACGACATTGATGTTGCCGCCGTCGGACGCCTTCAGCTTGCGTACGGCATCGGCGGTGTCGCCCTCCAGCAGCGTGGAGTTCTGCCACTCGACGGACGTCAGGGTGCGGGACGCGACGTACTTGTGCATGGCGTTCATGCGATGGGTGAACGGGTTGTCGGGGTCGGCGGTCGGCCAGTACGAAGCGAAGATGTCGTACGTCTTGCGGCCGAGCAGCATGGCGTCGGAGTGCTCGTACCAGCCGGCGATGGCGGCGCCGACCTCGTCGTCCGACACCGGCTTCTGCCAGCCGCCGTGCTCGAACCCGCTCTCCGCGTCCTCGTCCGGGCCGCCCGGCGCCTGCATGACGCCGTCCAGCGTCAGGAACGTGCAGATGATGACCTTGCGCATGGTGCGCTCCCTTCGTCGACAGGTAGACCGCAAAGCCGCCGAAAACTCATCGGCGGAACAGCGCGGCGCAGCACCCAGGCCGCCACTCGGGTTAACGGCTTCGCCCGTCGGGCCGCCCGGTCATCCGATCCCCCGGTCTTCCGGTCTTCCGGTCTTCCGGTCTTCCGGTCTTCCGGTCTTCCGGTCTTCCGGTCTTCCGGTCTTCCGGTCTTCCGGTCTTCCGGTCTTCCGGTCCTTGGTCTACGCCGCCGCTCGGGCGCACAGCATCCAGCAGGCCGCGGTGAAACGTACTTCCGTGCCATGGACGTACGGGTCGAAGGCCGGGCGGACCATCTCGACGGCCCGGGCGCGCGTCCCCTCGTCCGCGTCGCGCAGTTTCAGGCCGACCGGGCCCAGGCGGGTGAAGTAGCCGACCAGTTCGGCTTCGGGCAGGACGCAGGTCACGTCGATCGGCCGGATGTCGACGTCGGCCCAGCCGCTTTCCCGCAGGATGCGGCCCACCCGGTCCGCGTCGGCGAAGCCGAACTGGCCCGGCTCGTCCGCGCGGCGGACCGGGAGGTCCGGCAGGAGCGGTGCCGCGGCGCGCTCGGCCGTCGTCATGAACGGATTGTCCTCGGGACCGCGCCACGCGATGGCTCGGAGGAGGGCGTCGTCCGCGGCGGCCCGCCGCAGGTTCGCGAAGGCGCGGACGGGATCCGGGAAGAACATCACCCCGAAGCGGGACACCACCGCGTCGAAAGCTCCCGGGTCGAAAGCGTGCTCCTGCGCGTCTCCGACGAGGAAGGACACGGAAGTCCGCTCACGCTCGGCGCGCTCCCGGGCGGCGGCGACCGCCGCCTCGGAGATGTCGAGGCCGACGCAGCCGCTCGATGTGCCGAGTCGCCGCGCGATGGCCAGGGTGGTGGAACCCGTGCCGCAGCCGACGTCGAGCACCCGGCCCCCCGGGGCGGCGGCGACCGCCTCGACGAGCAGTTCTTCGAGCGGCCTGAAGAGGTTCTCCAGGACGTCCTGCGCCGCCACCCAGGCGTTGCCTGCCGCTCCGTTCCAACGGGCCGCCTGGTCGCCCTCGTTGCGCTGTGCGCCGCCCATGGTCGCCTCCTCAGTTCTCCTCGTCGCGCCGAGGCGACACTGTGCCGCCTCCGTACGACCCGAGGTGAAGGCCATGATGTACCTGGGTCTCGCCGGTGTGACGCGGCGCGCCGACATTTCCGCATGGCCGCCGCGCGGCTTCCTCGCCTGAGCCGGCTCCTGGCTTCCGGCTCCTGACTTCCAGGCTTCCGGCTTCCGGCTTCCGGCTTTCGGCTTTCGGCTTCCGAGCCTTCTCTCGACCGGCCGACTCCGCTGTGTCCGCTCAGGCGGGCCGGACTCAGCCCGTACCAGCTCGCGCACCTTGACGACGTCGGCCCGCCACCCACTCCCTCGTCATCGTGACTTTGCCCGCGCAGGCCCGACGGCATCGTGGTCGGTGCCGCGCCCGCGAAGGCAACGCAGCCGACGCCATCTCCCCCTCCGACAACCGACAGCACCCTTTATTCGCAGCCTACCTGTACAGTTTGGCTGTACATATTTTTCGGCGGAGGATCACCATGAAGCTCACCAAGCACGCCCACGCCTGCGTGACCATCGAGAAGGACAGCGCCCGCCTGGTCATCGACCCCGGCACCTTCACCCCGGACGCGGCGGCGGCCGTCGCCGGCGCCGACGCCGTCCTGATCACTCACGAGCACTTCGACCACTTCGACGAGCAGCTCGTCGCCTCAGCCCTGGAGGCGCGACCCGAGCTGCGTGTCTACGGCACAGCCGCCGTCGCGGCCACCCTCGGCAGCCACGGCGGCCGCGTCCGCGCCGTCGCCGCGGGTGACACTTTCACCGTCGGCGCCCTCGACGTCTCGGTCCACGGACACCGGCACGCCCTGATCCACGCCGACATTCCCTGCCCCGACAACGTCGGCTACCTCTTGGACGGCGGAGCCGTGTACCACCCGGGCGACGCGTACTTCGCACCCGACGCCGCCGTACGGACCCTCCTGCTGCCGACCAGCGGCCCCTGGACCAAACTCGGCGAAGCCGCCGACTACGTCCGCGGCGTCAAGCCCGAGCGGATCATCCAGATCCACGAACTCATGCACAGTGAGCTCGGGCAGCAGTCCACCGCCAACATCCTCGGCGAGAACGGACTGACCGGAACCCCGATCACCCTGCTGGCCCCCGGCAGCACCGTCGAGCTGTGACGCAGCGCCTCACGCGTCCCGCAGACGGTCGGTCACCCGGGCCAACAAGCCCACGCAGTCGTGCAGTTGCCGCTGCTCCTCCGTATCCAGGGCTTCCCTGATCGCGGTGCCGAGCCGACCGGACCGCTGCTCCCGTTCGGCCTGCAACCGGGTCCGTCCGGCGTCGGTGAGGTGGACCAGGAGCTTGCGCTTGTCGGTGGGGTGGGGCTCGGTGCGGACGAAACCGTCGGCCAGGAGTTCCTTGACGGTCTTGGCGGCCGATTGGTGCGTCACCCGACGGTGGTGTGCCAACTCGGCCGTCGTCTGCGGACCACTGCGGTCGAGGTGGCCCAGGGCGGCGGCTTCTCCGGACGGCATGGTGTCCACCGTGCGTACGGCGCGGACCAGCTCACCGATCGTGTGGCGCAGCTCTTCGGCCAGCGCTTCGTCGTCCATGACCGCACCCTACCCGCAGCACTGAACCCGACTGTACAGTTCGGCTGCGCATTGCATGCCTGGGCCACTGCGGCGAGCGACACCGGCGTCACCCCTCGGCGCACGCTGCGCCTCTCCCGTACCGCCCAGGCCCCATGCACCCGGTATGCCGGTCATCGAGGTGCCCTACGCGTGCACCCAGCCGCGGTACGCGTCCATGTCGACGTTGCTGCCGCAGACGATGACGGCGAGGTGCCGGCCGGCGAAGCGGTCCCGGTCCTCCAGGACGGCGGCGACGCCGAGGGCCGCGGAGGGCTCGACGACCAGGCCGGCGCACTCCAGGAGCATCCGCATGCCGGTGACGATGGTCGTCTCGCGGACGAGGACGGCGTCGTCGGCCACCGCGAGAAGGTCGTCCAGGACGGCGGGGATGGGGTACCGGCCGGCGACGCCGTCGGCGATCGTGTCGGTCGACTCCGTGGTGACGACTCGGTGCTGGTGCCACGAGCGGGTCATCGCGGGTGCGCCGGCTGGCTGCACGCAGACCACCTCGACGTCCGGCGACAGGCTCTTGAGGACGAAGCCCACCCCGGTTGCCATCGCGCCACCGCCCAGGGCGAGCAGGACGGTGTCGAACGGGTCTGCTGAGCCCGCCAGTTCGAGACCGATCGTCGCCGCGCCCTCGCAGGTCTCGATGTCGAGGCTGTCCTCGACCAGCCGTATGCCTCGCGATCGCGCGAGGTGCGCGGCACGTTGGCGGGCGCTCTCGAAGTCGCCGTTCACGACCTCCAGTTCGGCGCCCACCGCGCGGACGCGGTCGAGCTTGGCTGCGGGCGCCGTGCGTGAGGCGACCACCGTCACCTGAAGGCCCCGACGGCGGCCGGACCAGCCGAGTGCCTGCCCGAGGTTGCCTGCACTCGCGCACACCGCCGCGGCGCTGCCCCGGTCCGCCAACTGCTGTGCGACGAGTTCCGTGCCACGCGCCTTGAAACTGCGCACCGGATTCGCCGTCTCCAGCTTGATGCTCACGGTGCAGCCGAGCTCACGTCCCAACGCGTCGCACCGGTACAGCGGTGTGTCCAGGAAGACCGGGTCGATGATCCGGCGGGCCGCGCGGATCCGGTCCAGATCGAGTCGCGTCGAAGGCATGCGCAAGAACGTAGCGTGCAGGACGGGCAGGCGGAGACGATGTCGATGAGACGAGAGCAGAAGCCCTTTGCGGCGGTCTCGTCGCCCCGGCGTCTACCCGTCTGTCGAGCCGGTTCCCTGCGGAAACCACTCTCACCTGGGGTGCGGCTTCACGTAAACTCCGGCCCGCTCCCCCACCCGCCGATGATGATCGAGACTCAGGGACACACATGCCCGTGCTGCGCCGCCTCGCCGCTCTCTGCGCGGCTCTCGTGATGCTCGCGGGATGCAGCGACTCCCGGGGAGAACACCAGGACCCCTCGCCCCGTACCAGCGGTCCGGACGGCAACGGGCGTGCACCCGCCTGGAGTTACGACTACACCGGTCGGAGCACCAACGCCTCCTTCACGGACATCGCGGCGGCCTCCGCCGACGACGCCTGGGCGGTGGGCAAGAGTCCCGTCACCGGCTGGGTGGACGATCAGCGGACACTCCTCTTCCACTATTCCGGGAAGGCATGGCGCCGCTATGAGCTTCCGCCCGCCCTGCGCCGCCTCGACGAGCTCCCGACCGTCCGGCTCGACTCCTCCGGCCCCGGGGACGTCTGGCTCTTCGCGGGCGTCCTCACCAATCCCGACAGGAGCCGTCCGCCCCTGGCCGCGCACTGGGACGGCGCGGTGTGGCAGACCGTCGGCCTACCCCGGGACTTCCCGCAGATCGTGAGGGGCGCCGCCGTCTTCGGTCCCGAGGACGCCTGGGTCGTCGACGGTTCGCGCACTGCCTGGCACTTCGACGGACGGCGCTGGCGCGCCTTCCCGCTGCCCGCTCGGGCACAGGCACTGGCAGGTGTGTCCGGGCGGGATCTGTGGGCGGTGGGATCCGATCCGACGCCTGCCCGCGATCCGGGTGCTGGCGCGGCGCACTGGGACGGCAGCCGGTGGACGAAGGCGACGATGCCCGAACTGGCACCGGGCCCGGAGGGCGACCCGCACTACGCCGGACTCACCGGCGTCATCGCCCTGTCGGCGGACGATGTGCGAGCCTTCGGCACCGTCTTGAGCGAAGGCGGGGACACGGACGCCTACTACGCTCCGCTCGCCATGCGATGGGACGGTTCGCGGTGGAGTGAGGAGGAAAGACCTCCGTGTTGCGTGAGCGGCCGGGCCGCGGGCGGCCTCCTTCTCACACCCAAGCGCTACCTGACAGCATCCGGCGAGGCGAGGCGGATCACACAACCGCGCTGCCGGATCCCACGGTCGGGCAAGGGTGGGTGCAGGCAGCACCTCGAACTCGAGGACTACGCGGCGATCCCGGGCACCCGACAGGTCTGGGGCGTCGGTTCGCTCAGAGGTGGCACGCCTCCTCCCCGCCCGGTCATCGTGCGCCTCTTCACGGCTCGCTGACCCGGGACACCCGCTCGGTTCGTGGCGCAGCCGCCGACGCTGTCGCGCCGCCGGGCACAGCTCAATCCGGCTGTCACCGGGGGTCGTTGGCACCGCCGGCGTGACCGTTGTCCGATGGCCGCCCACCCGACCGCGGACCGCAGTGGTCCGCGGTCACGTGCTGCGCGCCAGCACCGCCCCCAGGGCCCGGGACAACGCCCGGGCGCTCGGGTCCGCGCCGCCGGTACCGGTCATGACGACGGTCGGTGCCCTCCCGGTGCGCCGAGCGGTGCGACGGGCGATGTCGTGAGCGGGCCCGGCGGCGGAGCCCGATCCGCACAGGAGCAATCGCCGTCCCTCCCCGGCCAGTTCGGGCAGGGGCCCGGACGGCACCCGAAGACCCGTCATGTTGAGGGAGAGGATGCGCTGCGGCCCCTCGTGCTCGCGCAGGAGGGTGTCGTACACGCCGGGTGTGACTCCGGGTGCGGTGAGCAGGCACACGACGTCCGCTCCCGGCTCCCCGGCCCGCAGTACCGCCGGCCGGAGGCCCGCGCCGTCGGGCGGGGGTGATGCCATGCCGGGCACCGAGGAGCCTGCCAGCAGGTGCAGGGCGTCGCCCACCGTCAGCTGCTCGTCCCGGTGCTTCGGCAGACCGTCCAGCAGGTGCAGGCACTGGTCGAGGACGGTGCGGACGTCGGCGGCCGTGAATCTGGCCCGGTCGTACAAGGCGGTCAGTACGAGGGTGCCCTCGCTGTCGTGGTGCGCGGCCAGGGTCAGCGGGGTCGCCGTGTCACCGCCGGTACTGTGCGGCGCGCCCGCCCCGACGCCTTGCGCCGCCAGTTCGGCCCGCACGTTCTCGGTGAGGCCGGGCTTGCTGTCGAAGCGCACAGTGGTCTCGACGAGGCCGGCGTCCGGTCCGCGTCCGCTCCACCGGCGGACGTCCTCCTCGCAGACCCAGGCGTACGGGGGCAGGTCGAGCGCGGCGTCCCGAACCCGCAGCAGCAGGTCGGACAGCGGCGCGGCGGGCTCCACGTTGACGGTGACGGGCAGCGTCTCCCCCAGCAGCCCGGGGGTGTCGGCCGCGCCCCGCAACGACATGTCCCGCCCGGAGACATGCACACCGAACGCCACCGGCAGCGGCCCCCGGGACCCGGCCGCCCGGTACAGCAGCAGCGCCCATACGACGTGCAGCACGCTGCTCTCCCCCGCCCCCCGGTCCGCCGCCCACGCGCACAGCCGGTCCGTCTGGGAGGCGCTGAGGCGGCACTCGATGCGGCCGCGCCCTCCGCCGGGCAGGGGTGGCCCGCTCTGCCGGCCCACCCTGACGGCGGCAGCGGCCGGCGGCGCGGCCGAGGCCCAGAACGCGCTCGCGCCGGCCGGGTCCTGCCGGTCACGCCACCGGGCGTGGTCACGGAGGTCGGGGCGCCGCTGCCCGCCGGGCAGGACACCGCCGGCGAGGTAGGAACGGTAGAACTGCCGTACCAGCAGCCGCACTCCGCGTTCGTCCAGCAGGGCCGCGTGCCAGCTGACGACCACACGGGCGAGCCTTCTTCCGGTGCCGTCCCCGTGCGGCGCCCCGTCCAGCAGCAGGACGCGCAACAGGCCCGGCCGGTGCAGCTCGAAGCCGCGGGCCCGCTCCCGCTGGAGCAGTTCGCCCAGCGCGACTCCGGCGTGCGCGTGGTGGACTACCTCCACCGCCACGCGGTCGTGGAGCACCAGGCGAGCGGCACCCGCGAGGTCGAAACCGGCCCGCAGGACCGTCTCCCGCTCCGCGACGGACTGCCAGGCGGTGATGAACCGCCCGGAGTCCAACGGCCCCGTCCAGTCCCACCACAGCTGCTCCACGTACCGGCCCGACCCGTCCGAGTCCTCGACCGCCGCCGTGAGCAGGCGGCGCTGATCCCCGCTCACGGGGAGCGTGTCCGCCTCCGGGGGTGCCAGCAAGTCGGCCAGCAGGTCGTCGGTGAGCGACGCGCGGGATCCGGTCCGGGCGTGCAGCGTGAGCCGTTGGGCGGACCGGCCGGTGTGCCCGGTGTCCGCGCCGTCGGCCAGGGCGACGTCGTAGGACCGGTGGCGTGCCGCGACACGGGCCGCGACGGCCTCCGCACCGGTGCGGGTGAGCGAGCACAGGTCGAAGACGAGCGGCGTCCCGGTCGAGGACGGTTCGTGCACCACCGCCGGAACGGTGCCCAGGTGTTCGTGCCGGCTCATCATCCGTCCTCCCGGATGCCGCACACCTGCGCCGGACCAGTCGTCCCGGACCCCTCGGGTCCATTGGCGAACCGTTTCGGCACGGTGCGTTGCCACGGGACTCCAACAAGCCGCCTCCCGGCCCCGGCGCTCACTGCCGACGGGGACTCCGACGCCCCGGGAAGTCGATGATCGTCACGTCCGACACTGGTGAGGACTCCCGGCCCCGCGCTGACGCCGAGGCGGCCCCGGACGCCGATGCGGATGCCGACATGGATCCTGACGCCGGTGCGGGAGCGGATGCCGGTGTGGACACGGACGCGGATGCCGGCGAGGCGGCTGCTGGTGTGGACACGGACGCGGATGCCGGCGAGGCGGCTGCTGGTGTGGGCACGGATGCGGATGCCGGCGTGGGTGCGGAAGTCTGCGGCCCGTATCGCGGTGCCGTGCTCCGGCAGTGCGCCTCGCTCACGAAGAAGCGGCCCTGGACCAGGTGCGTGGTGAAGGTCCACTCCCCGTCCGCGTCCCCGACGAGACGTGCGCCGCCCGTCGCGTCCCAGGCGAAACCGACCGCCGAGAACCGACGCCGCATGCCGTGGCCCAGCGCTTTGGTGTACGCCTCCTTCAGTGTCCACAGCCGCAGGAACCGCTCCGTACACTCCGTTTCGGGCAGAGCGGCGAGCAGTTCGCCCTCCTCGGCGGTGCACACGTGCTCACGCAGCGCCTCGAAGGAGATACGGCGGCCTACGGGTTCGGCGTCCACGCCGATGGGCCCGCTGCGGCTGACTCCGACGACGATCAGCTCACCGGTGTGGGTGAGGCTGACCTCCAGGTCCGCACCGAGTCCGCGCAGCACGGGCCGCCCGCCCGGCAGGTAGGCCAGGTCGAGCCGGTCCGCCGGTACCTGCAGTGCCGCGGCGGCCGTGTACTTGACGACCGCCCGCGAGACGGCGAGGCTCATCCGGCCCGCAGCTGCCGGGTGTTGCCGGTAGCGGGACCAGTCGCGGCCCAGCAGTGTGCGCAGTCCGGGGTCCAGCAGCACAGGTGTCAGCCACTGGCCCCAGGTGGCGTGCACCACCGCACGGCCCGTCTCCTCGACCCGTTCCTGCACCTCCTCCCACGGCCCGTCCGGCCCGGGAGCATGGCAAGGCGGCGACGCCGGTGCCGTGATGACGACGGGGCGAGGCTCCCGGGGCGCGCTCACCATGTCGTCCTCGTCGCATACAGGTCGCAGTCCACACGGCCGCCCGCGCGCCGGACCAGCTCGTCCCACACGCCGGACGAGGTCTCGGGCTTCTGGCCGGGCAGCGGCAGGGCGAGACGCCTACTGATCCGGCCCAGCGCCAGGAGCGCCCAGTCGGCTTCGCCGAGAAAGGCCGGATCCGTCCCGGCCGCCGCGTCCCACACGCCCAACACGGCGACGGCGAGGGCCAGAAGAGCCTGACGGTCCGCGAGCGCCCGCGCCTCAGGGTCGGCGGGGTCGTGAACAGCGTCGGCCGCGCAGGCGAGTTGCAGCGCACGCTGCTCGGCGAGCAGTGTGCGGACGAGGCGGGACAGCCCGGCGGCGCCGGGGCGGCTGTCGTCGGCGAGTCGTTCGTCGGCCGCCTCCAGCGTCGCGGCGAGGGTTCTGGGGCTGCAGCCGCCAGGTGGCACGTCCCGGACGCCCTCGGTGATCGTGAACAGCCCGACGGCGCCCGGGACTTGAACCGGCCGAGGGGTGCCCGCCGCGCTCAACGTGCGCACGACACGGGCCTGGGCGTCACGTGCGGACGCCCAGTCGGCTCCGGCGAACGTCTTGTCCCGCTGGATCCTGGCCAGCGTGCGCCGTTCAAGGGTGTCCGCGCCGAACCCGCACTCGTTCAGGACCAGTTCGAGATCGCCGAGCAGCTCGTCGAGCAGCTGAGGCACGAGGTAGCCCACGACGTCGGCGAGCCACTGCCCGACCTGGGCCGAGTCCGGTCCGTCCGTGCTTGGAGTCCGTTGCGCGCAGGAGCGCAGGGCCACGGCCGTCAAGGACTCGCAGGCAAGCAGGTCGGCGAAGGCCGAGGCGAGGACCGGCCGCCACTGCCCGGCACCGGGTTCGTAACCGCCCAGGCCGTCCACGATGCGGGTGGCCCCGCGCAGGACCCCCGCCGCCGAGGCGAGCAGCGCTGCCGGCCCGAGCAGCGGCACCGTCGGCGGTGGGACGGGAGCGTTCAGAAGCGGACCCGTGGTCCAGGCTCGCGCGAGGGCCAGATCCCGGCGCAGGAGCGGGCGCAGGGCGCGAGCGATCTGCCACGGGGCCGCCCGCACCTGCATGTCGTCGGGCAGACGGTTCGGCGGGGCGGGCAGGGCGCCGTGTCCCGCGGCCCACAGGGCGGCGCGACCGTAGGGGTTGGTGCGGTCCCGTGGATCACCCAGCAGCGCCTCAAGGTGCGCCGCGTACCGCGCCGCACCGAATGCGTCGTCCGCCGGGCCGGCGAGGGTCCGCGACGCGAGGTGCCGGTCGGTACCCGTAAGCGGCCGGGTCTGGACCATCGCGGACCTCCTCGTCGTCGTGTCTGCGCTCGCTTTCGTGTCTGCGCTCGCTCTGCTCGTCGGTTCCACGGCGGTGTTCATCGCAGTCGGCGTACGGCGCTCTCGGCATGCCAGCGCGCCAGGTCGAGGGCCTCGGTGCTCGACCGGCCCAGCCATTCGCGCACGTAGCGACGAGCGTCCACGAGCAGGGCGTCCTCACCCAGGACGGACCGGACCGCGCTCTCGTCGAGCATCACCTGATGGCCGGAGACGACCCGCACTCCGCTCTCGTCCGGCTCCAGGGACCACTCCCCCCAGTGCGCGGCGACGAGATCCGGCGTCACGGTGTCCTTGTGGACGATTCGTCCGGCGGCCGGGAAGCACAACCGCACGGACTCCGACACCCGTGCGTCCCCCGTCTCGGGGGCGAAGGTGTGCAGGACTGTCAGCTGTACGCCCGGCTGGTCCTCGGTGACGTCGGCCCGCTCGACGTCCGGCACCAGGTCGACCCAGTCCTTGACGCGGTAGAGGAAGTCGTAGACCAGCTCCGCGGAGCCGAGGACGTAGACGCTGTCCTCGAAGGACAGCAGCAGTTCGTCCAGTCGGTCCCACCGCTCGGCCGCCTCGCGGAGCGCGGCCAACTCGTCCGCCACGTCCGCCCGGAGCACCTCGATTTCGCCCCCGAATTCGCGCGGGCGCTCCTGGCGCAGGGTCAGCAGGCACCGGTCGACGCTCTCGGACGCCACGCTCCAGGAACCGGACGTCGGCGAGTCGGGCAGCAGGTCGTCGCGCGTCTCGAAGTCGATTCGGCGTTCAACGGGCGCCAGTTCACGCCGGGCCAGCCCGGAACGCACCTCGCCGTACCGCAGGTACCACAGGCGCAGGCTCTCCTGCGCGCCGTCGAAGCCCAGGCGTTCCACGTGGACGAAGGGGGCCAGCAGGACCGGCCAGCGCGGGGCGTCGGCGAGCATGCCGTACACGACGTCGGCGGGCGCCGCGACCGGGACGGTCTGCTCGGCGACACACACTGACTGCGACGGCATGCGCGACCCCTTCCTCCAGATGCGCCCAACGCTGCACGACCAGACCTGAGCGGTGCTCGATTCCTGGCGGAGAAGTCTCAAAACGACCCGTGCCGAGGTCAGGTGACGTTGCGTCAGCCCACCGGGACAACGGAGGCGTTCGTCGTGGGGCGCCCGGGCAGCGTGCGGGGACCGGACATCAGCATGGAGCGCTGCAACTTGGCCAGCGTCGACGACGGTTCCAGACCCATGGTGCGTACGAGGGTGGCCCGCAACCGCTGATAGGCGTCCAGCGCCTCGCCTCGGCGGCCCGAACGGTAGAGCGCCAGCATGAACTGGCCGCACAGGCTCTCGTGCGTCGGGTGTTGACCGACCAGCACGGTCAGTTCGGCGAGCAGCTCACGGTGCCGGCCGAGCCGCAGGTCCGCGTCGACTCGCTGGTCCAGGGCACACAGCCGGCTCTCCTCCAGCCGCCTGACCTCGGTTTGCAGTTGGGGGCCCACCCGGACTCCGGCCAGTGCCGGACCGGTCCACAGGTCGAGAGCCTCGCGCAGCAGCCTGGCGGCCCGGGGCCCGTCCCCGGCGTCCATGGCACGGTAGCCGCAACCGGCGAGGCGTTCGAACTCCTTCACGTCGCTGGTGCCGTCGTCCTCCTTGAGCAGATAACCGCCGGGGACGGTGAGCAGGACGTCCTTGGCCGGGCGGCGCTGCTCGGCACTGTCGCCCGGGCTCTTCTCCAGGGCGGCGCTGATGAGTTCGCGAAGTTGCAGGATGTAGGTCTGCAGGGTCGCGCGGGCACTGCGCGGGGGCCTGGCCCCCCACAGTTCCTCCGTCAGGGCGCTCACCGGAACGACCTGACCGGCCCGCAGCGCCAGAAGCGCGAGCACCTGGCGCGGTTTGGGCGCCGTCGGCGTGATGGGTATGCCGTTGAGTCGTACGGCGAGTGTCCCGAGTATTTCGATGTCCACGCGTCCCCCTGCGGTCTGGTGGAGCTCGAGTGCTTCCCCAGCACCGCGAGTAAAAAACAGCACGCGCGGTATGTCAATACCGTACCGGCTGCCCTGTTTCCCGTCGAGAGGGACTCCAGGGGTACGCGAGCGCGACGAATTGCACCGAAGGCCACCTTCGTCCCGCTGAAGCTGCGTGGAAGTGGACCGGAACAGGCGACACGCGGTCTCTTTTCACGAAGGACCTGACCAGGGCATCCTCCCGCGTGCGCAGCCACGGCACGTCGGTAGCGGAGGACGAGGCGGGTCGTGCGCCCTCCATGCGGTGGGGGCGCACTTCTGGCGGGCGGAGCATGGCAGGACGGGTCGGTCGCGCGCAGAGGCTCGAAGGCGACGTGGGCTCCGTCCAGCGTGGCGGCAGGTTTCCCGGGCCGGCCGACTAGCCCGCGTACCGAGGGGTATTGGCGTTCTCACGCCAGCGTGGGAACAGGACGGCAGCCTGGTTCGGTTCCGGGCCAGGCGGAGGCGTAGGCGATTCGGTTCGCGATGCCCACGGCGGCCAGAACTCTCAGCGCGGCGAACGTGCCCGTTGACCGGCATGGCCTGCTGCCGGTCACCGTGGTTCCCCCTCAGGGCATAGCGCCGCCAGCACAGGGAAAACACGTTTCCATGCAGACAGGCATCCGAGAGGGACGCATCGGCCGCCAGAGAAAGCACAGTTGAGGTGGTCCGCAGACACAAGGGGGCCTACCGTGACCTCGTACGTGGATACGAGGTCCTCATCGATGGCCGCATGGTGGGGACAGTCCGTCGCGGACAGCGCGCCCGCTACGACGTCGCCCCCGGTCCTCACACGGTCCGGATGCGGATCGACTGGTGCTCAAGCCCCGACGTCGAGATCACTGTGGAGGCGGGGGAATCGGTCACGCTGGTCTGTGAGCCGAACGGTTCCGCCGCTCGCGGGATGTCGCAGATGTTGGTCTCTCCCCGCGAATACATCCGACTGCGGCTGGACGATTCACCCTCGGCCTAGTTGGCGTCGCGCCACAGCTGCACGCCTCGTTTGCCATCCGTCGTCGCGCACTGCCAACATCGACGACTTGCGGCACGCATCGCAACCTGAAACTGCCCGCGCCTGATGGCCAGGCCGCTCCGGACGCTACTGCCGTCCGTGCGGCGTGACCGGAGTCCGGTCCTGCGCGCTTCTGGCCGGGGCCGGCACGTGGGGAGCCCACACGGTGATCCGGATCGTGGTGCCGATGCCGGGGGTGCTGTCGATGGCGAACTCGTGGACGAGACGTCTGGCGCCACTGAGCCCGAGACCCAGGCCGCCGCCGGAGGTGTACGCGTCGGACAGCGCCTGCTCGACACCGGCCATGCCGGGTCCGCGGTCGGTGAAGACGACCCGCACTCCCCATCTGCCAGCGGCTTCCTCGTAGGCGATCTCCGCCTCCCCGCCGCCTCCGTGGATGAGGGTGTTGCGCGCGAGCTCACTGGCGGCGGTGACCAGCTTGGTCTGTGCCACCAGGCCCAGGCCCAGATCGGCGGCGGCCCGGCGCACATGCCGGCGCACCCGCGCCAGCGCACCCTCCGTGCAGGGTGTTTCACTACACATTTCTTGTCGTACGACAACTTTAGCCGGTAGGCGGCTTCGCGAACACCAAATCCCGGCAAGGACGCGGAGCGGCCCGAGCACCTTCCGGCCGGCTCCGTCAGGACAGCACTCCAGTCACCCGTAGCACTCTTTGGCGGGCGTCTGACCTGCGAGATCGACGTAACTGAGTCCCCCCTTGTCAAGTTTCATGACGCGAGGTATATAGGTGATGTCGTCTCATGCGCATCCTGTCTGCGGAGAGGAGTTGACCCACGATGCTCATGCGAACCGACCCCTTCCGGGAGCTCGACCGGCTCACCCAGCAGGTGCTGGGGACCGTCGCGAAGCCGGCGGCCATGCCGATGGACGCCTTCCGCGTCGGTGACACCTTCGTCGTCGAACTGGACCTGCCCGGCGTGGCCCCCGAGAGCATCGACCTGGACGTGGAACGCAACATCCTGACCGTCAGGGCCGAACGCCGGCCGAGCGCCGAGGAGAACGCCGAGGTCGTGGTCACGGAACGGCCCGCCGGGACCTTCAGCCGCCAGCTGTTCCTCGGCGAGACCCTGGACACCGAACGCATCGACGCCTCGTACGAAGCCGGTGTCCTGCGGCTGACGATCCCGGTCGCCGAACAGGCCAAGCCTCGCAAGATCATCATCAGTGGCGGCGACGCGCGCAAGCAGATCAGCGGCTGAGACCGCCACACGCGGCGGGTGGGAGCCGCACCGAGGGCTTGCGGGCTCCCACCCGTACGAAGCCCGCTCGGAGCGCTACTCGGAGGCTGTCATGCGTATGCACTGGAGCGCGTTCCTCGCCGCGGTGCAAGAGCGCGGCCAATACCCTTCCCCGCAAGAAGCCGAACGAGCGGCCCGTGTCGTTCTGGCCCTCCTCGGCGCGCACCTGGTGGGCGAGGTGCGGGCCGAACTGGCCGCCCGCCTCCCCGAGACGCTGGCGCTCATTCTCCTCAACCCGCTCCGGGCCCACGAGCCCCTGTCTCCGGAACGGTTCATCCGGGCCACCTCCGCCTGGATAGAAGGCGCCTCGGAAAGGAGCGCTGCATGGGACGTGAGCGCCGTCCTCAGCGTCGTCGCCGACGTAGCGGGCGACGCCCTGACCAACCAGCTCCTCCTCCAGCTTCCGCCCGGCTACGACCTCCTCTTCGGCCGCCTCCGGACGAGGTGAACGTCATGCGCACCGCCTGAGGACGGCACTGGTCACCTGCCCGGGTACGAAGTCCTGCACGTCGTGCGGGGAAGCGGCCAGGCGGTTCGCGTGGAAGGCGCTGGGAGCGCCCCCCGTGCGCGATTGCTCAACGCCTCGGCAGACAGGCCGTGTTGTCGATGGCCACCGCCGACGATGGCCCCGAGCCGCCCTCGTCACCGGCGGCAGGCAGCCGACCGAAGGCCCTACCCGGGAGGTCACGGAGACGCCCGGGCAGAGAGACGCAACGTACCCGGGACGCCACGGGACCGCCGCCGGCCGGATCAGCGGCCGAAGGTGTCCGCGAACCTGCGCCCCTCGACGACCGGGTAGTCGAAGTCCGTCGCGTTGAAGGCCGTGGCGTAGGTGCTCGTCAGCCCCGTGGTCGCTCCGCGCAGGACCCAGGCGGCGCCGTCGTCGTATCCGTTGGGCAGGACGTCCTCGCCGAACGCGCCGACCGCGAGGTCCGCGCGGCCGTTGCCGTTGATGTCACGCAGCCGCAGCGAGGAGCCGAAGTGGTCGCCCGCCTCGGCCGCGCCCGGCACGCCCGAAGTGGCCTGGTGGAAGGACTGTGCGCCGCTCGTGGTCAGACCGCCCGAACCACCCTTCAGGAACGCGATGTTGCCGACGTTGCGGTGGCCGTCCACGTCCTCGTACGAGGCGCCGACCGCCACGTCCGCGCGCCCGTCACCGGTCGCGTCCCCCACCGCCACCGCCGCACCGAAGTTGTCGTACGCCTCGTCGGTGCCCGGGACGCCCGCGGTGGCCTGGGTGTAGGTCGTGCCCGCGACCGGCAGTCCGCTCGCCGTGCCGTACCTGACCGTGAACGAACCACCCTGCGAGACCGCCGTGTTACCGGTGACCAGGTCGTCGTACCCGTCGCCGTTGATGTCCCCGCCGGCCACAGCCGGTGCCCAGGTCGCGCCCTGCGAGGCGGTGCCTTGGGCCAGTACCGAGTAGGAGCGGCCGAGGTCGCCGGGGCCGCCACGCAGGAGACCGACGTAGTTGCCGGTTCCGCTGTTCTCGCTCACCTTCCGGCCGTGCAGCACGAAGTCGCTGCCGTCCGTGCCGGAGAAGTGTCCCGCGACGACACCGTCCAGGATGACGTCCTCGGGCAGGAAACCGACCTCCGGGGCCAGCGCCCCGTCCTGGGTCGGCTTCCCGTCGGCGTACCACCAGAAGCTGCGGGCGCCGACAACGACCAGGTTGCCGGTGCCGTCGCCGTCGAGGTCGGCGAAGGCGGTGCCCTCGCCGAAGGAGAAGCCGTCTCCGGTCGGGGCGGTGAGCGATATGCCGCCGGAGGTGAAGGGGTTCGGTCCACCCCACACGACGGTGACCGAGCCGCGCGGCTTGCCGGTCACCTCCTCGGCGGGCGCACCCACGATCAGGTCGGCGTAGCCGTCGCCGTCGACATCGCCGCTGGTGACGTTCTCGCCGAACTTGTCCTCGGACTCGGAGGTACCGGGTACTCCCGGCGTGTTCTGCGTGATGTTCACCGAGCGCGCGGGGCTGACGCCGGAAGCCGAGCCGAACAGGACGGTGACCGTGCCTCCGCCGGCCTTCGGAGTACCGATGGCCAGGTCCCGGTAGCCGTCTCCGTTGAAGTCGTCCGCGAGCGCGGAGGGGGCCGCGAAGGCCACCGGGGCGCCGAGCCCGGCGACGGCGAGGACGGCAGCCGTGGCAGCGGCCAGAGTACGTGCGCGCAAAGTGATGCTCCCTGTTCGTGTCCCGAAACCGATGACGGCATCGGCTTCGGTGGTCTACGACCACCAAGGTGGACAAAGGGTTGTACGCGCGGGAAGGCAGGATGAACGGCCCGATGGGAGAACGAGCACTTGCGGCGAGCGTTGGAGGCCCGACCGTCACGACCTACGGCGCTCGGTCCCTTCCCCGCTCCTCACGTGCTGCGTCCGCCCGGGCCGGACTCCGGCGGGGACGGCTGGGAGCGGTCCGGTCCCACCGGGAAGGAACGGGTGCGGTAGCGGCTGCGGAACTCCGCCAGCAAGGCGTCGGTGACTTCGGCTCCGGCACTCACGGCGGCGTGGACCTCGCGGAAGTAGTCCTCGTATCCGGCGGGGGTGTAGAGGCAGAGGGCCCGCACGGGGGACGGACCCGCGTTGCGGAACCCGTGCGGGGTGCCGCGCGTGGCGGCGAGCAGGTGACCGGGACCGAGGGTCTCCTCCCCGTCTCCGGTGTGCAGCGTCAACTCGCCTTCCAGGACGTAGAAGTACTCGTCGTGGCCGTCGTGTACGTGGGGCCTGGCGCCGATGGTTCCCGGGGCGAGGCGGAACTCCTCGAAGGCGAAGTGTCCGCCCGTGTGCTCGCCGGTGAGCCGGAAGAAGTGGGCGACGCCCGCGACGTCGATGAGCTCTCCGTCCTCGGGACGGCGCAGCAGCGGACGGGCTGGATCGTGGTCGTCGTGAATTGTCACCGGGACATTGTGACGTGGCGCCGACGGCTCATGCGGCCCGGTCGCGCTGGGCCCGCCACCACAGCGCTGGACGCTGTGTCCCAGCCCATGGTGGCGCGGTCATGGGCCGAAGGCGAATGACGGCTTGGTTGACAACCGCGTTAGCAGTCACCGGTGTTGGGACCGAGGGATCGCCACTCCACCGGTCGCGACGGTGCCGCTCAGCGTGCGAACGGCACCGGGTCAGTCGAGTGAGGTGACGAGTGCGGTCCCGGCAGGCCGCGAAGGCACGGTCTGCCGGGAACTCGCGCACTGGTCAGTCGTCCCGCTTCGGCAGCGGCGAGTAGCGACTCGCCCCCGGGGACCGGCCCTCCGGCGGGTACTCGCAGTCGAGGCTGGACACCTCGTAGTCGTCGCCCTCGCTCTCGTCCTGGTCGACGACCACCGCCGCTGTGCAGACGCGTCCGTGCTCGTCGGTGAACGTGACGATCTCGGTGTAGTCGGTCGGAGTACCGCAACCCGCGAGCAGCAGTGCCGCGGATCCGGCCGCCACCGCCAGGCCGACCCCACGCAGCCGTTTCATCCCTTGCCCCCTCCGAGATGGCTTCCCTGTCCCCACCAAGACGGCTGCGCAGTGCGACTCGGTTGCTGCAACTGGCGTGCCACAGAAGCCGGTTGACAGGTTCCGAGGGCGAAGGTGAATACCACTTGGTCGACGTGCGGCGACTACGGAAAGGCCGCGTTGACGGCGCCTCTGCCGGTTTCACCGCCGTCGACGTACAGGTTGGCTCCGAGGAGGAAGCTGCTCCTGCTCGGCTGCGAGGAACGCCACCACGTCGGCGATCCCGTCCGGGCACCCAGCCGGCCGAGCGGGGTGCCCGCGGCGAACGCGCGCCGGCTCCGAGAACCTGCTTTCCGCCTACCCCCAGGTCGGCTGTAGCGGCCGCATCCGCGACCGCTCTCCGGAGCCGGGCGGGGAGTCGCTGACGCGCGCCGACCGCCAGTCAGGGCAGGGTGAGGATGCGGGGGCCGTCCTCGGTGACGGCGATGGTGTGCTCGAAGTGCGCGGCCCGGCTGCCGTCGATCGTGCGCAGGGTCCATCCGTCTCGGTCGGTGCGGTAGTCGTTGTGCCCTCCGGCCATCAGCATGGGTTCGATGGCCAGGGTGAGGCCGTGGCGCATGGGGAAGCCGCGACCCGGTCGCCCGCGGTTGGGGACGTGGGGGTCCTCGTGCATCTGGCGGCCGATGCCGTGGCCGCCGAAGTCGGACGGCATGCCGCAGCCCGCCTTGCGCGCGACCGTGCTGATGGCATGGGAGATGTCACCGATGCGATGGCCGACCGTGGCGGCGGCGATGCCGGCGTCCAGGGCCTGCTGGGTGGCCGCGATGAGTTCGAGGTCGACGGGCCGGGGCGTGCCGACGACGAAGCTGATCGCGGCGTCGCCCGTCCACCCGTCGAGTTCGGCTCCGCAGTCGATGCTGACCAGGTCTCCGTCGCGTAGGCGGTAGTCGCCCGGGATGCCGTGCGCGACGGCATCGTTGACCGACGCGCAGATCACGGCGGGGAAGGGGATCGGCGCGAAGGAGGGCTGGTAGCCGAGGAACGGGGAGCGCGCTCCGGCCTTCGTGAGTACGGTGCGGGCGGCCTCGTCGAGCTCGCGCATGCGGACGCCCACGGCCGCCGCGTCGCGGGAGGCCGCGAGTGCCTGGGCCACGACGCGCCCCGCCTCCCGCATCGCCTCCAGTGCCGTGTCGGTCTTGATCTCCACCATGTGCTGCGACTCCTCGCGATGCGGCGTTGCCCAATACTTATACCGGTATTAGTATCACGGGCATGGTGAGAGTTCCTTTGAGTCCGCAGGAGCGGCTCCGCGGAGAACGCTTCGGCGCCTTGCTCCGGCAGGCCCGCGGTGACCGCAGCATGGTGGACGTGGCGGCCGCCGCCGGGGTGTCCGCCGAGACACTCCGCAAGATCGAAACCGGCCGGGCCCCCACCCCGGCCTTCTTCACCGTGGCCGCCCTGGCCCACGCCCTGCACCTGTCCCTGGACGACCTCGCCGGCGCCTGCGCGCAGGACACCGACGGCGAGGAGCAGGCGATGTCGGCCTGACCGACGGGCGCACCGCGCCGGCCCGGGTACGGGCACGCGCCCGCGTCCGGCGGGGGTGAGGACACGCCTCACGCAGCCGGTGCCCAGCCCCGCCCACAGTGACGAAAGGCCCCGATCTGCTCGGCGTGAGCAGATCGGGGCCTCTCGGGGTGTGGCCGTGCACCGCGGGAACACTCACCGCGGGTCAACGCCCGTACGCGGAAGCAGGGTTGCCGTCAGGCGGTCTTCTCCAGCTTGGCGACCTGCGCCTCCAGGACACTGGTCGGCGCCTCGGGGGCCTTTCCGCCCAGCGCGTCCATCGCGTAGATGACGACCAGCGTCGAACCGCTGCGCACGATCGTGTAGCTCATCGGGATCTTGCTGCCGTCGATGGCACCCGTCATCGAGTAGGCCACCGCTTCGTCGCCCAGGTCAGGCGCCGTGAGCGACTTGATGCCGGTGTACTGGTAGTCGGTGTGCTCGTAGGACGTGCACTTCTTGCTCTGCGTGCGCAGGTCGGCGATCACCTTCTTGGCGTCCGCCTCCTTGTGGGCGAGCAGACCCATCCGCACCAGCGTGGCGTCGGTCTTCTTCTCGTTCGTGAGGGAACGGGACACGCGTGCCGCCGCGTCCGGTTCGGTGCCGAGGAGGAACAGGTCGGCGATGGCCTGGCAGGTGGCGGGCTTCGCGGGCACGCTCACCTCCGGGATCTCGTCGTCGGGCGTGTTGCCGACGCGGTATCCCTTGACGTCCGCCTTGGTGACCGCGGCCTTCGTCAACTGCGCCTTGGTGAGGGGCTTCAGGCCTTCCTTGGCCGCGGGCGACGCCTTGACAGCAGGCTTCTTCGACCCGCTGCTCTTGTCGTCGGTGTCCTGGCCACCGCAGGCGGCCGTCGCAGTGAGCGCCGCCGCCATCCCGATACCGACCAGCACGCGACCCAGAGCTGACTTCACGTTCGTTCCCACCCTTTTGCATCCATGGGCGCATCCATGATCGCGGACCCGCCGAGCCGACATCAAAGCCCACAAGCAGCGGTCTTTGCCAGCGCGTTAAGGTCCCTTGGCGTAACGATCGGAGATCGGCGCTTTGGTTGTACGTCCCCCGAGTGGCGCTCGACACAACTACAGGCGCCACCGCGGCGAACCGGACGGACCCGCACGAGGACCAGGTACCGGTCGGCCGTCGATGCGCCACTGCCAACAGGTTCCGCGTCGTCCTTTAACCGCTTGCCGCCGATCGTCGGGGTCGGATAGGAATCTCGCATGTTGAGGGGTAGCAAGGTCGGGCTCAGGGCCCGGCACGAGGACGACGTTCCGGTCCTGCACGCCGAGCTCTACGACGACGTGGTCAACGCCTCGCGGGCCGAGAGCCGTCCGTGGCGCCCGATCACGCCCGGCGCCAAGGATCCCCGGCTCGTCGTGGACGACAACGAGCACGGGCACGTCCCGTTCTCCGTGGTGGAGCTCGAAGGCGGCACGCTGATCGGCACGGCGAATCTGTGGGGCATCGACACCCACAGCCGATCGGCGCACATCGGACTGGGCCTGCTGCCGGCCTCGCGGGGCAAGGGCTACGGCACGGACGTGGTCGCGGTGCTCTGTCACTACGGTTTCGTCGTACGCGGCCTGCACCGGCTGCAGATCGAGACGCTGGCGGACAACCCGTCGATGCTGCGCGCCGCCGAACGCAACGGCTTCGTCCGCGAAGGCGTACTGCGTTCCTCGGCCTGGGTGATGGGCGAGTTCCTCGACGAGGTGCTGCTCGGCCTGCTGGTTCGGGACTACACGCCGAACCTGGAGGACTAGGACGCGTCGCCACACCAGGCGCTACCGAGTTCTTCTCGCTCGCCGGCGTCGGGACTGCGCCGTTGTCCCCACCAGGACCCTGCTTGCCGACCGGAGTTCGTCGCGCCGCCGGCCCACGCCTGAGGGGGCCGGGGCGGCTGGGCGCATGCGGGCGCCCACGCCTGAGGGGTCGTGGGGCGGCTGGGCGCATCCGGGCGGCGGGCTGCCGCACGCGGGCATGTCGGGCGCGTGCCCTCCGCCGCGAGCCGCCGCCGACCGACGCCCACGCGGTTTCCTCGCCGGCCGCACCGCACCGCATGCTCACCGCGCCGCGATCGGCCCTTGGATCGCCCGTCGCGTACCCGGCCGATCGTGGGTCCTGACTGCCCGCCGTAGGACTCACGACTCCTGCGTGCCGATCCGAAGCATCCGGAGCCAGGAGGTCCCTCGCCGGGGGGCGCAAAGATGGTCCGCTCGCTACAAGCTGCGCCCAGTCGGGGCGGCGAATCGATTCATCGCCGCACTCAGTCAGGGTGGCGATTTTCGGGGTACACGGTAGGTAGCAGTACTACTCCGCGCAGGAGGCGGCCATGCTTCTCATCGGTGTCATTCTTCTGATCATCGGGTTCCTCACCGGCATATCGATCCTGTGGACGATCGGGATCATCCTCGCGGTCATCGGCGCGATCCTGTGGATCATGGGCTCCATGGGGCACGCGGTGGCGGGGCGCAGGCACTATTGGTGACCTGACGTAGCGAGCAGGACCTCCCCCTCGCTCCTCGGGGGCCGCGTCGGTCGTCACTGTCCCTGCGGGGGCAGAGGCGACCGACGCCGTGCGCTGTGCGGACTCCCCTCGAACCTCCGGCACCGCGCAGCGCGCCCGCCGGCCGGTACCGCAGACCAGCGTGACCGTCCTGCCGCTCACGCGAGCCCGTCGGTGTGATGCCGGTCGAGTGAGCCCGCGATCCCCTCAGTCCTCGCCATCCCCTCATCCCTCTCCCACGCGGATGATCGTCCTGCCGCCGGCACGTCGCCCGGACGCCAGTGCCTCGACTGCCTCCGCCAACGGCCGCACCTCACCCACCCGCACCTGGAGGCGTCCTACGCGAACCCGTTCCGCCAGGTCGGAGAGTTGAGCGCGATCGGGTTCCACGACGAAGAACACCGCCCGTCCGCCATCGGGCCGGACATTGGGTGGCTGGGCGATGGTGACGAGCGTGCCACCCTCCCGTACGAGCGCGGCCGAGCGGTCGAGGATGTCACCGCCGATGACGTCGAAGACGACGTCGACCTT
Source organism: Streptomyces sp. NPDC054842 (assembly GCF_053611025.1). Classification (NCBI taxonomy): domain Bacteria; kingdom Bacillati; phylum Actinomycetota; class Actinomycetes; order Kitasatosporales; family Streptomycetaceae; genus Streptomyces; species Streptomyces sp. NPDC054842. The sequence continues at coordinate 17,275 of NZ_JBSGZN010000014.1, read as the reverse complement.
TCCGGCGTTCTCCAAGGGCTCCGCCGCCAGGTCGAGGAAGGCGTGCGCGCCCAGGGCGAGGATGGTTCCTCGGTCGGCGGTGCGACCGGAGCCGACCACGCGGGCTCCCGCCTCCCGCGCGAGCTGCACGGCGGTCGACCCGACACCGCCTGCCGCGCCGTGGACGAGGACGGTCTGGCCGGTCGTGAGACGGGCGTGGTCGAACAGTCCCTGCCAGGCGGTCAGCCCGGAGATCACCAGCGCGGCCGCGGCCGTGTGATCGACGTCCGCCGGAAGCGGGGCGAGGTTTCTCGCCTCGACGGCGACGTATTCGGCCAGTGAACCGTCGCGGGCCCAGTCGGTGAGTCCGAACACGCGCTGGCCGACGGTGAGGCCGGTGGTTCCGTAGCCGAGGTCCGTCACGACACCCGAGACCTCGTGTCCGGGCACGCTCGGAGTGCGGTCACGTCCGGCGCGGTCGGTCCAGGTGGCGGGCCAGTCGAGCTCTCCGCGCGTGAACCCCGCGGCGCGCACCTGGACGATCACGTCGTTCTCGGCGGCATGAGGACGGGGCAGGTCGGTCAGCGTCAGCCCACTGACTCCGGCCTCCCGGTCCTGGGCGGTGATGGCGAGCATGGCCCCTTCTTCCGTCGATACGTCAGCGGCTTCTCTCTCCGCCACGTTGGCGGCGCCGACCCGATCAGGTCGGCGTGCGCCCTCCCGCCGTCCTCGCCCACTCTCAGTGTCCCGCCTGGGTGAGCCGCTCGCATCGGTCGCACAGTTTCGGCACGCGTAGGACGTCACGAGGCGCGAACCCAAGATCTGAGCCGTCCAGGACCGTGCTTTACGGTGCCTCATGGTTCGGGAAGCCGTCTGGTCGTCTCCCACAGTGCCGAGCGGACTGCGTCCTGCGCCGCCTCCTTCACGCCGTGAAGCACTCGAAAACGGACGCCCGGCCGGACCCCGGGCCGGACACTGGGACGGCGATCAACCGCCTGCCACTTCCGCGAAGACCGCCGGGCGGTCCAGGCGACGATTCCGGCATCCACCGAGGATGCTGCCTCTAGGCTCGGGCCATGGATCGTCGCTGCCGCGCAGGCGGGCCGTCCCTGGCAGATACCCGGATGACGCCCCCGGCCTCGATCCCGCCCGGCGGCCGAGCGACCCACCCCGCCGCACCCATGCCGAAGCCCTGCCCTGCCCTGCCCTGCCCTGCCCTGCCCTGCCCTGCCCTGCCCTGCCCTGCCCTGCCCTGCCCTGCCCTGCCCGCGAGAAGGGATCTCCCGTGCCAGCACCCGCACTGCCGCAACCGGAGCCACAACTCCCGTCACTGCTGGGCGTGTTCGCCCATCCGGACGACGAGAGCCTGCTGGCCGGTGGTGTACTCGCCCAGCACGCGGCCTCCGGTGCCCGTACCGCGGTCGTCACCACGACTTGGGCACCGGAGACCCCGAGGGCCGCCGAACTGGCCGATGCGCTCGCCGTCCTGGGAGCGGGTGCGCCGCGGATGCTCGGCTACGGTGACGCCCGCAACGAGGCATCGGCACCCGGACGGCCCCGGTGGTGCGACCTCGACCTGGACGAGGCCGTCACTCAAGTGGTCGTACACATCAGGCAGTTCCGCCCCATCGTCGTCGTGACGCACGATGCCGTGGGTCAGCTCACCGGCCACCCGGACCATCGGCGCACCCATCAGGTGACGCTTCTCGCGGTGGAGGCCGCCGCTCTCGCTCATCTCCACCCCGAGGCCGGACCCCCGTGTCGCGTCAGCGCCCTCTACGCCGCAACCCACCCCCACTCCGGGATCGGCGCGTTGAGGCCACTCCTGCGAGGGGTCGGCAAGACGCTGCTGAGCGTGCCGGACGAGTACGCGAGCGCGACCGTGGACGTGACGGCCTGGCTGGACCAGAAGTGGGCCGCGATCCGCTCCCATCACAGCCAATGCGCGGGCGAACGGCCGCTGCCCGCACTGCTGTCCCGCCTCGACCACGCCACCCGCGCCCAGATCCTCGGCACGGAACACTTCAGCCGGCTGCGCCCTTTCCCGGATGCCCCGGGTTTGCGACACCTGGGCCCCTGACGGGCGTTGGGCCCCGGCTTCGCTGCGCCCCCGACAGGCAACGGCCGGCAGGCCCGCTCGCCTTCCCGATCCGGGACAACTGACAGGCCGTGTTCCGTCTGTTCACTTGTGGTGGACGCCCCTAGGCTGAGCGACCCTCGCGTCCTAGGGAGGTCTCGTGAAGGGTCTCCGTGCGGTCATCGTCGCCTTCGTCCTCGCCTGTGCCGCGGTGGCGTCGCCGGCGGTGGCCGTGACACCGGGCTGGTCGCCGCTTCCCGTGCCCCCGGCCACCCCGCCGGTGACCGTGTCCGATCTCGCCGCTCGCGGGCCCGCCGAGGCGTGGGCGACCGGCTACGAGGGCGCCGCCGACGAACCGCGGCCGTTGCTGTACCGATGGGACGGCACGACGTGGAGCCGCGACACGACGTTTCCCGGCGCCGGTGAACCCGGCTGGCTCGGAAAGGTGCAGTTCGTCGGCGAGGAGATGTGGATCTTCCACAACCGCGCGGGCACCGGTGAGATCCTGCGCCGGTCAGCACAGGGCTGGGACGCCGTTCCGCTGCCGACGGCCTTGTGGACCTACCAGGACTTCGCGGCGGTGCCGGGCGCCGCGTGGGTGGTCGGCGAGGACGAGACAGGGCTCAAGGTTCTGCACTACGACGGTTCCGGCTGGACCACTCAGTCCACCCCGGACGGCGTCCTGTACCTGATGGGGGTCACCGCTCGCACCGCCACCGACGTCTGGGCATGGGCGGACACCAGCTCCGGCACCACCGTCCTGCGCTCGGACGGAGTGAGGTGGCGGGACGCCAAGGTGCCGCTGCCGCCGGACAGCAACGTCCACACGATCGTGGTCGAACCGTCCGGACGCGTCACGATCGGCGGCAGCCAGTACACCGACGGCGCGGCCCGTACGTACCTGATGACCTGGAACGGACACGCCTGGCGCACCGCGCGTCCGCCACTGGGCGACACCTCCACCGAGGCCATGGTGCGTGGCCCGGACGGCGCGCTGTGGCTGCCCGTACGCAGCGACCGCGCGTTCCAGTCGAAGTACGCGCGGGTGGACGGCCTCCGTACCACCTTCTCCTACGGTCCCGAGCGCACCAACGCCATCGACGTCAGACCACGTGCACTCGCGGCCGCCGGATCCTCCTTGCTGTCCTTCGGAACCGTCGAGGTCTACGGCTCGAAACCGAACCTGATGAGTGAGCGGCTGGGAGGCTGACATGGCGCGTCGATTCCTCGTCACGGCACTCACCGCGGCCGCGGCCGCCTTGGCGCTCCTCACTCCCGCCGCGGCCTCCGTGTCGCTCGCGGCGGAGACTCCGTCCTGGCAGCACGCTCCGGTGCCGCCGGAGGTGCGCCCGCAGGCCGGGCTGAACGAGGCCGTGGCCCTCTCACCGGACCGCGCGTGGGCGGTGGGAGCCGACGCCGTCGGCCGTGAGGCTCCGGGCTTCCCGCTGATCCTGCGCTGGAACGGAACCGCGTGGCAGCGCCAGAGCCTGCCCGGCGCCGGCTGGCAGGGAGAGCTGTTGTCGGTCGCCGCGACCTCGCCCACGTCGGTCTGGGCGGTCGGCCGTGACTCGGCGGGTGGCGCCCGCCTGCTCCGCTTCGACGGTCTCACGTGGTCGGAGAGCCGGCCGCCGCGCGGTGTCGTACTGACCAAGGCCGTCGCCGGCAGCGGTGAGACCTGGCTCATCGGTTCCCGGGACGGTGCGCAGGTGTTGCTGCGCTGGGACGGCCGGGGCTGGCGGGACGTCCCGGTGCCGCCGGGCTTCGTGCACGGCCTGCACATCCGGGCGGCCGACGACGTCTGGGCCGCGGGCTCGGCGGACTCGGGCGCGGTCGTGTCCCACTGGGACGGGCGGACGTGGCGGCAGACGGTCGTGGACGCGTTTCCGCGGTCGGCCGTGAGCAGCGTGCTCGCGGTGTCGCCGACGGAGGTCTGGGCGGGTGGCACGGCCGGATTCGTCGGCGGGCCCGTGGGGAGACCGATTCCGCCGCTCCTGGCCCGCTGGGACGGTCAGGCGTGGAGCAGGGTGCCGGTGCCCACCGACTTCGGTTCGATCACTTCACTGACTCCCACCGCGTCCGGCGGCCTGGGCTGGGTCTCGGTGGCCCGCTCGCAGAAGTGGGGTCCGCCCGGCAGCTATCCCCCGCTGGTGGCCGGGCCGGCGTTCCTCGCCCGGGACGGAGAGTCGTTCACCGCGTACCAGGAACCGGAGGTGGCCGGAGAGGGCCAGTCCTCGGCACTCCGCCTGGCACCGGTGCCCGGCACGACCACGGTGTGGTCCGTCGGCCGCGCGGACGGTCCGGAGGGCACCTTCGCACCCCGCATCCTGCGCTTCGGCTGAGAGCACGGTTGCAGCGCCGCCCGACGGCGGGGCGCCTCGCGTACGTGCGCGGTCCGTGTCCTGGGCTCCCAGGGCCCTCGGTCGGCGACGCGCGGTCCCCTTCCGGATCAGCGATCACGCTCCCGGCGGAGATCATGACGTCGCTCCCCCGGCCCCGGACGGGACGACGAACGGGCCGGCGACAAAGGAGCGCGACTGGGGACACCGACCAGCGACCAGCGACCAGCGACCAGCCGAGCGTCATGGACCGCGACGCCGACCGACCTTCGTTCCGACGACCAGGACGATTCCGCTGATCAGCGCCAGCCCCACGATGATCGCCGCCGCCTGGATCTGAAGAATGGCGAGCGCGGCGACGAGGGCTACGGCTACGAGGCAGCCGAGCACAACCCGGACCTTGGTTGTCGGGGGCGTCGACCGCGGCTCCCGCCACGGGCTCCCCTCGTGATAGGCCATCGCGCACCTCCGGACTGCGGTCCTACCTCCAGGGTGCGCCTGCCGGCGGACCGATGCACGGCGGCCACCCGGACGCAGCCGATGGCCCTGTCCAGGGCATGACGACCCTCGACTACGAGGGGGTCCCGCCGGTGAGGTTCCGTTCCCAGAACACCTCGTCCCGCCAGGCGCCGTCGGCGTAGAAGTGCTCATGGGCGATGCCCCAGGAACGGAATCCGTGCCTGCGCAGGATCGCCTGCGAGGCGAGGTTCTCCAGTTGGGTGTGCGCTTCGAGGCGATGGAGGTCCAGTTCGTCCTGGGCGACCTCCATCGCGAGGCCGACCGCACGGCTGGTGTGCCCGAGTCCCTGGTGGAGGGAGGAGATCCAGTAGCCGAGGAACCCCTTCTGGAACGGTCCGCGCAGGATGGAGCTGATGGTGACCTGCCCGATGACCTTTCCGTCGGACACCACGACTCCGGGCCAGGCGAGCCCTTGTGCGTGCGAGGTCAGAAGGGAGGCGATGACCGACGCCTGGCCGTCGGGCGTGTAGAACTCCGCAGGCTTGGCGGGCATCCAACGCACGTACGCCTGCCTGTCCCGGACGAGCAAGTCCGCCAGTACGGGGCCGTCAGAGGGCTCGATCAGGCGAATCGACGTGGAAGTCACGGGCGTTCTGCTGTCTGGTCGGCTGCGATCGCGAAGGGGCAGCGCAGGAGTCCAACGGGAATTGCGTTCAAGGGTACGCGAGGATGAGCCGCGTACCTCGGCAATTCTTACCGGAGAAGGTGCTCCGGCGAACCTGACCCCCGCCAACTTCCCTGGGCGTCGCGATCGGGGTCGAGAACCGCATCCTGAACAGATACCAGTCGGGAGAAATTGCCGCTTCATGCACGTGACTTGACCGGCGAGGCGTCACCCTTGCCGGCGCACTGAGGGTTTCAGAGACGCCAACTTCACTTCGCCCGGGAAACGGCCGCCCACCTGATCGGCGAGCCATGGTCGCCCGGACGGCACCCGTCACCACGCACCCCGCTCAAGCCGCCACCCGCGTCCGGGAGAACCTCGGCTTGGCCGCCACCAGTAGGGCGGCCACAACTGCCCAGATGGCGAGCGTGATCATCGGCATGAGCATCGGAGTGCCCCTGAAGTAGCTGAGGTTGCCCACGGCTCGGACGGCTGCTCCGGGAGGCAGCACGGGTGAGATGTGGCGTGCCGGGCCCGGCAGGAGGTTGGCGCCGATGACGGCACCACTCGTGGCGTTGCCCAGGGTGAGCAGGATGATCGTGGCGACAGGCACGCCGATCGGACCCAGGTAGGTGCCCAGCATCTGGGTGGTGAAGGCCGCGGCAGCCGCCAGGAGCGCCAACGTGATGGCCAGCGGGAGGACAGGCGCCGGGACGGCACCCAGCACGGGTCCCGCCAGGATGGCCGCGAGAAGGCCGGCAACAGCGGAGAAGACGATGATGAGGACGAAGCGGTGCCGTGGGGGCAAGGCTTTGGTGAGCCCGAGCACGCTCTGCCCGACCACGAATCCCGCGAGGGTGACACCGAAGGACAGATAGAAGCCCGCGAGTCCCCGGGCGTCGAAGGCGACCAGCGGGATGACGTCGGCGACGGTGAGCCTCTGGCCGGTCTCCTGCGCGTAGGTACGGGCAAGGCCCGTGGCGATGGCGGTGGTGGACTGCCCGTTGGCTCCGGCGACTTCGAGGTGCAAGGTGCCGCCGGCGTCGCGAGGCCCCTGACTCAGGGAAGCCACGACCTCGCGGCGATCGAGGGCCTGTCGCCCGGCGGCCGGGTCGGCGACCGCGACGATGTGTGCGCGGGGCCCCAACGCGTCGTCCACCTCGTGGGCGAGCCGGGTGCCCGCCACCGCGACCGGGAGCCCGTGCGGCTGCGGGTCCCGTTGAAGGCCGATGTAGGCGGCGACGAAGGCCGCCAGAACGGTCAGGCCGATGAGCGCGGGCTGCAGCCAGGCTTTCACCGGGACGCGACGCCGCTCGGGCTCGGCGGGCGGATCGGGCGCCGTTTCGCCGGACTCGGCACCGGGTCGGTCGGAGTGCAAGGACGCCTCCGCGAGTGCTGGTGGGCCGAAGTCTTCCTGGGCGTACGTACGAGGTCCTGAGCTCCCAGGGACTCACGTGTCCGCGTGGGAGCGGAACTGGTCGGCATCCTGCCGCCCGCCGCCATGTTCCCTACGGACGGCCGCGACGGTCTCGGGACGGGGAGACCCCGCCGGTACGCACCAGTCTCCCACCGTCGCTTCTCGGTCGCACCGTCGCCGCTCCCCGGTCGCCGCTCAGGACGGGCGTGGATGCTCGGGCGGGGCGGACGACATCCGCGTACGGACTCGGGTGAAGTGACGGCCGGAGCCGGCCGCGCGATGCGGCGGGAGCCATGCGCCTCAGCCCTGGGCGCCTTCACCCCCCCCACGGCGTCTCACATGGGCGTTTCGGCGGGCTGTTGACGTGGCCTCGGAGACCGCGAACGTGCCTGCACCATCAGGCGCGAGGCGGCCGCTCCGAGTGTCGGTGAGCGGCCGGTTCGGAGCCCTGGATCTAGACTTCCCGGGCGGTGGTGCCGTAGGCGCCGCACGGTATGAGGAACCCTCGCCTGCATGCCCGCGAGCCGATTTCACGAAAGGAAGACCAGTGCTTCTGAGAACCTTCGGCTGGTCGTTCGCGATCACCGTCCTCGGTCTGGTCGCAGCGGTCTTCTACGACGGTTGGCATGCTTTCGGAATCGTCGCCATCCTGGCGGTCCTCGAAGTATCGCTGTCGTTCGACAACGCCGTGATCAACGCCGGAATCCTCAAGAAGATGAGCGCCTTCTGGCAGAAGATCTTCCTGACGGTCGGCGTGCTCATCGCGGTCTTCGGAATGCGGCTGATCTTCCCTGTCGTCATCGTCGCCATCAGCGCGCAGCTCGGGCCCCTCGAAGCCATCGACCTGTCGTTCAACGACCCCGACAGGTACAAGGAGCTGGTGACGGACGCCCACCCGGCGATCGCCGCCTTCGGTGGCATGTTCCTGTTGATGATCTTCCTCGACTTCATCCTGGAGGACCGTGAGATCCAGTGGCTGCGCTGGATCGAGCGACCGGTCGCCAAGCTCGGCAGGGTCGACATGCTGTCCATCTGCCTCGCGTTGATCGTGCTGCTGGCGGCCGCGCTCACTTTCGCCACACGGGCGTACCAGCACGGCGGTGGCCACGCGGACAAGGCGGAGACCGTCCTGCTCGCCGGCGTCGCGGGCCTGATCACGTACCTCGTCGTGGGAGGGCTCTCCGGCTTCTTCGAGAACAGGCTGGAGGAGGAGGAAGAACGCGAGCAGGAGGCGGAGGAAGAAGCGGTCCGGGCCGGCAAGCCGGCTTCGACGGTCGTCCTCGCGGGCAAAGCCGCGTTCTTCATGTTCCTGTACCTGGAAGTGCTCGACGCCTCATTCTCCTTCGACGGCGTCATCGGCGCTTTCGCCATCACCAACGAGATCGTGCTGATGGCTCTCGGTCTCGGGATCGGCGCCATGTACGTCCGGTCCCTGACCGTGTACCTGGTCCGCCAGGGCACCCTGGACGACTACGTGTACCTGGAGCACGGTGCGCACTACGCCATCGGCGCGCTGTCGGTCATCCTGCTCGTCACCATCCAGTACGAGATCAACGAGGTGATCACCGGCCTGGTCGGCGTGGTGCTGATCGGCTGGTCGTTCTTGTCGTCGGTCCGCAGGAACCGGGCCATTGCCTCGGCGGGCGGCGACGGCGGGCAGGGTCCCGTGCCACACCAACAGCCGTGACCGGAGCGCCGTTCCAGCGCGGTGCCCGTGGCGAGCGGTCAGTCGACCTTCTCAAGAGACCGCCGCTGTCTCGGAATGGGCACCTGAGACGGAACCACGCCGTAGGCGAGGTCCCCGCCGGGCTCGAGGGGCGTGGCGCTCATCGTGCCCGGCCAGCCGCACAGACGGGGATCGGCCGCGTACGCCGACCAGCCACCGCCGTACTGGAAGGCATCCCCTGCCCAGCGCAGGGACCTGGCGACCGGGGCGAGGTCAACCGCTCCGCGCAGACGCCTCTTCGACCATCTCAGTGACCTCAAGGCATGTCGCATGGCTTACACCTCAATTGTCGGGCAGAGCAGCGGACTTGGACACGCATGCACGGCGCCGCATGCGACCGATTCAAGCAGCCACTGCCATCGCCCATTTCCTGATGACACCTGTTGTCGTGAGGACACCGGCTCTCGACATGGCCGCCTGCTTCACTGGAATTCACCGGATGGCGTCGCCGTCCCGGCTTCACGGCTCTTCGAACCGGACATCCGCACCTCTACAGCATGACGAAAAATCCGAACCTCCACACCCAGAGGAATATCGCCGCCACGAGAAGGACTGCGACGAACGCCGCGATGATCAGGTTTCTGCGCCGCACCGCCGGATCGAGTGCCTTGCGGGCGGCGGTGGTGATCTTGCGTTTGACCCACCGCAACAGAAGCTGGGCCCAGACGAATTCCGTTGCCCAGACACCCACGCCGGCGAATATCACCAGCCAACCCGGCCCGGGCAGCGGCAACAGCACGACGCCCGCTCCGACCACGGCCAGGCCGGCGAAGAACACGCCGACCTTCCAGACCGTGTGCAGCACTTTCGAGCGCTTGATCCGCGCCGGGGCCCGCGAGCCGAGGGCTCTTTCCTCGGGCCGGTCCCGGCCGTCCCCCTCGGCTGGTCCGGCCGGTGGGCGCCATGGCTCCTGAGTCGCAGTGGAACTCGAGCCCGCTGGACCACGGGATTGCTTGTCTGCACTCCCAGTCGCCTTCATACACACAAGCTACTCCCGAATAATCGAGAGCCAAATGGTCACTGTTGGTACTCGCGGATATCAAGACGTCACCAATTGGGGCACGTCGAGATCGTTCGCCGGAATGCGGACGACCGCGGTAGCGGATATCGCGCGGCGGGCGGAGACTAGGGAGGCACCGCCCCGCCGGGATACAGTGCGTCGCCCGACGGCGGAGACGCGCATGGTGCGGGGACGGCCGTTGGAGCGAACTCCTGGCCGCTTCCCGGGGATGGTGCACAGCGCCCCGTGCGACGGACGAGTTTCGTCGACGTGGGTCGTCCATGACCGCAGTGGAATCGGTCGAGACCGGCCGAGAGCACGTGCGGCCCTCGTGTCACGAGTCAGCCATCAGCCGGCAGGTCTTCCACGACGCCCGAACGCACCGTAAGCCGCTGTCGTCCCGGAGCGCCGACGAAGCCCCCGCGACTCCCGCCCAGGGATGCCTCGTAGGCGCCCGGGAGTCCCGGACAGCCGGCCGGGGTCCGGTGACCCCGCCGCTGCCCGCGGGCAAAGGGCGCAGAGGAGTGTTCCGCATGAGCGACCTTTTGGACTTCGTCATGACACAGCACGGCGGTGCCGACGTGTGGAAGGGCGCGCGGAGCGTGACCGCCTCCGTGAACATCCACGGTGCGTTCTGGCCCTACAAGGGACAACCCGGCCTGCTGGGCGTCGAGTCGGTCATCGCGGACCTCACGGCCCAGCGGATCACGATGACCCCGTTCGGCGAGGGACGGACGCTTCACTTCGACGCCGGCGAGGACCTCGTCACGACGACGTCCGGCTGCACCGCTGACCGCCGCCGTCCGGCCACTACGACGAGCAGCCCGGGGTCAGCGTTCCGCGGACTCGAATCCATGCTTTGGAGACCCAACTTCCGTCAATGGACCTGTCCGAAACATGGCGCGACAAGGGTGGCACCGAACTCGCGGCACAGTGCGGTTGCGAACAGGGCGAGAACACTGGAGCGTTCGCCATTTCGAACATCATCGGCGCCTGAACTGCCTTGACTGGACAACCAGTTGATGCAGTCGTCTTCGCACCTCACATCCGCTGCTGCTTTCGTGAAGAAGGCGTATCCGCTTGCCGCACGTCGAGATAGGGTCGGCTTCCGGCACCGGCGATGACGCAGGGCGCAATCCGTCATGGAGTCATACGCCTGTGGCCGCCCCCCGCAAAGCCTCCCCGACGCAGCGGAACGGGTGAGGACATCCGGCCTCCCCTTTTTATGGCTCACGAGCCCCGCTGAACGTCAGTCACCCAGTGAGGAACGATGAGCATGCGCGCCCGCACCACCGTAGCTGCGGCCCTTTCCACCGTCCTGGCCCTCTCCCTCTCCGCGTGCGGCGACAGCGCCGGCGAAGGAGACGACGGCACGGCCTCCATCGGCATCGCCATGCCCACCAAGACATCCGAGCGATGGATCAACGACGGCCAGGACATGGTCAAGAACCTCAAGGTGTTCGGCTACAAGTCCACGCTGAAATACGCCGGCGACAACCCCGAGACCCAGGTCGCGCAGGTGGAGGACATGATTTCCCAGGGGGTCGACGCCCTGGTCATCGCGTCGGTCGACGGCCACGCCTTCAAGGACGTGCTGGACAAGGCGCACGACGCTCACATACCCGTGATTTCCTACGACCGGCTCATACTCGACACCGAGAACGTCGACTACTACGCGTCCTTCGACAACGTGGAAGTCGGGGAGCAACAGGCCCTGTTCATCGCCGAACAACTCGGCCTGGTCAATGGCACCGGCAAGGGCCCGTTCACGGTCGAGCTCTTCGCCGGGTCCTCGGACGACAACAACACGCGCTTCTTCTACAAGGCCGCGATGGACATCCTCAAGCCGTACATCGCGCAGGGCGACCTGGTCGTCAGAAGCGGAGAAACCGAGCTCGAAGAAGTCACCACCCGTCGCTGGGACGGTGTGCTGGCCGAGAAGCGAATGAACAGAATCCTCGACGCCGACTACGCGGGAAAGCGCATCGACGCCGTCCTGTCTCCGTACGACGGGATGTCGCTCGGCGTCATCAGAGCGCTCAAGAAGCACGACTACGGCACCGCCGGCCGCCCCCTGCCCCTGGTGACCGGGCAGGACGCCGAGATTCCCTCGATCAAGTCGATCAAGGCGGGCGAGCAGTCCCAGACCGTGTACAAGGACACCCGCAAGCTGGCTCTCATCACGTCCTACATGGTCAACGCGGTGCTGAACGACAAGAAGCCCGCCATCACCGACGAGGAGACGTACGACAACGGCCGCAAGGTGGTCCCCGCGTATCTCCTGCAGCCGGTGAGCATCGACAAGAGCAACTACCAGTCCGTGCTCGTCGGCTCGGGTTACGTGGACAGCGGCGATCTGGACTGAGCCGTTTGGGCGGTTGGTGACAGACGGCGCCTGCCACCACCCGTTCGTCACGCTGGGTGAAAACACCTGGCTCCTCGCGAGACGACGGTCACCATGGGCATGCAATTACGGCCTGGGGGGAACTCGGACAAGTCTGTAATCACCGAGGAGGGTCATGGACGTCGCCGATGCCGACACGGGCGGTTCCCCCGTGCCCGGGCACGAGATGCGTTCCGGCACCCTGCTCGGGACGGCTCTCGAAGGCCTGCACGCGGCCGCCGTCCTCGTCGATGACGACGGCCTGCTGGTCGCGTCCAATCGCGCTGCCCAGAACGTTCTGGGCCGCAGCGCCGAGGACCTGGTCGGCCAGGACTCCCACGACCTGCTGCACCGGGACTGCCACGGGCACGCCGTGCCTCGTACGCGCTGCGCCATGAGGAAGGCGCTGCTCACCCGGCGTACCGAGCAGGGTGAGACCGAGTGGTTCGCGCGCGGTGACGGGACCCTGATCGGGTTGTCCTGGATGGTCACGCCCTATGCACTCGGGTCCGGCAGGACGGGCGCGCTCGTGCTGCTGTACGGCGCACAGCGTGAAGCGCCGAAGCGGGGCGACGAGGGGAATCCCGCCCCCCTGTCGGAGCTCGACCGCCTGGCACTGCTGGCGGAGACCACCACCCAGCTCACGTCCACCCTGGACATCGACGAGGCCCTGCACCGCCTGGCGGCCCTGACGGTGCCCCGGCTGGCGGACTGGGCGATCTTCGACCTGCTCATCGACGGGGACGAGGTCCGACGCTCTCTGGTGATGGAGCACAAGGACGGCGTCCTGGTCCAGCGCGACGACCTGCAGGGCCCCATGCCTCCCGTCCCGGAACTGTCACCGATGCCGCTGTCCCGCGCCCTGCGCGGCGCCGCCTCCTCCCTCGCCGGGCCCTCCACCTACCAGGGCCCGCCCGACTCGGGTATCGCGGTCGAGCAGCAGCGCCTTTTCAGCGAGACCGGCATGCACTCAGCCGCCATCGCGCCCATCCGGGGTCTGCGCGACGTGTTGGGTGCTCTGACCCTGGGTCGTTCCCAGCGCCCCGGCGCCTTCACCGCCGGCGACCTGCCGCTCCTCGAAGACCTCACCCGCCGGGCGGGACTGGCGCTGGACAACGCCCGCCTGTACCAGCGTCAGCGCAAGGTCGCCGAGACCATGCAGCGCCACCTGCTGCCGCAGCTCCCCACGATCCCCGGGGTGCAGATGACGGCACGCTATGTGCCCGCTCCGCACGCCTCCTCCGTCGGCGGCGACTGGTACGACGCCTTCGCGCTGGCGGACAGCGCCCACGCGCTGGCAATCGGTGACGTCGTGGGGCACGATCTCGACGCCGCGGCCGGTATGGCCCAGGTGCGCAACATGCTGCGGGCCTTCGCGTGGTCGCAGCCCGACAGCGCCCCCAGTGCCGTCGTCAGCCAACTCGACGATGCCGTACGGCACATCGCCGAAGTCCCCATGGCTACCATGATCCTGGCGACGCTCGCCCGGCGTGACGACGGGCAGTGGGCGCTGCACTGGACTAACGCCGGTCACCCGCCCCCGCTGCTGGTGAGCCACGACGGCCAGGCCCGCTATCTCGAGGACGCCCACGGCATACTCCTCGGAACCGGGCTCAACAGACCCCGCCCGGACGCTCTCACGGTCCTGCCGCCCCGGTCCACGCTCCTGCTCTACACCGACGGACTGGTCGAGACCCCGCACCGCTCGATCGACGAGGGCCTCGACCGGCTGCGCCGGCACGCCGCCGCCCTCGCCCACCGTTCCCTGGACTCCTTCTGCGACTCCCTGCTGGAGCAGGTCCGCCCGACCGGCAACGACGACGACGTCGCCATGCTGGCCCTGCGCACGCCCGCCGACTAGCGCGACGGGCGCGCGCCTCGGGCCTGTTCACCGGTGGCGGGACGTCCGGTCCGCCGTCCCGGTCGGATGTCCTGCGGCGGGAAGGCGGATGTCCAGGTCCGTCAGAAGCACTCCCGTGCGGCGTCCGGCCGGGAACCAGTCGCGCAGTGCCGGGGGTGCGTCGACGCGGACGCTCAGCCGGGCCCGGCGGGTTCGGCCGCGGGCACGCGCGCGGAAGGTGAACGGCGTCCCGTCGGGGCCGAGTTGGAGGAGCGGCAGCACTGGGGGGACATACGCCGGAAGCGGGAGCCGGCCGGCGGTCGTCTCGACCTCGATGCGCCAGCCGCGGCCAGCCGCCGCTGTGCGTGTCACGCCGTAAGGGGTTCCCACCGGTTCTTCCCGGCCGTCTTTCGGGTGGTCCGGGTCCTGGAAGTGCGCCGACGTCTTCGGGAGGGCCCAGTTCTCGCGTCCGGCGACGAGGCCGGCCGGTGAGTCGACCGCCATGAAGGGCACGGTCGCGAACAGCGCGGCGGCCCGCCGGTAGACCACCGCCGCGGTGATCTCGTCGTAGGGGCCCACCGGTGTCGACTCGTAGTGGATCAGAGCGCCCACCACCAGCTCGGGTGTGGCGTCCCCGCGGACGGGCGCCGGCACGGCCGCGTCGATCGCCCGGCGAGCCGGGGCGTCGGGGCGGCCCGTCCAGCACAGGGCACGGGCCCGTACCGTCCAGGGAGCCGGTGACCGATTCTCCGGCAGACCCACCTTCTCCTCCGGGCTCAGGTCGATGCCCGGCACGCCCACGAGGTCGGCGTAGGTACGGCGCACGATCGCTCTCCGTTGTGATGTCCCGGCGGTGTCCGTCCCGGCCAGGGGTTCGGCTGGTGGGGGCGGTGCCGACCGGGGTCGGCGGTGGTCGGCCGGGGGTCTGTGCCGCTGGTCAGGCGCCCGTCTTCGCGGCCATCGCGTCCAGGGTCGCGGCCAGTTCCCTGATCTCGTGGTCCGAGGGCGTCTGCGTGCCCAGCCGCTCGGCGAGATCACCGCGGGTGAGCAGGACGGCGGCCTCTCGGTGTTCGTCGGAGGCGAGGGAGGCGGCGTCGAGCACCTGGGCGCGTCCCTGCAGAAGCACGAGCGCGGCGTCGTCCTGCGAGCCGAGCAGTTCCCGGACGTGGCTTTCGCTGATCATGTGCGGATCGGCCTTTCTGCGTAGGGGGCGGCCGAGTACCCCGTCCTGCCGGCTCTACTTCCCGGTACGCGGCCCGTCCACGGTGGAGCTCCGGTGCCGGTCCGCCTTGCGGCGGCCCGCGTGAGGTGGCTCGGCGGCGCGGCTGACACGGACGTGCGGGGACGGGCCGACACGTCACTCGTCTGGAGCAGTCCGCACGAGTCGGACTTCCTCGTCGGCGTCCACCAACCGGGTGGCGGCTCGCCGAAGGCGGGCGGGGCGGGGCGGCACCGGCTGTGGGCAGTGCCAAGGATGAGCCTTTCCCCCGTTCACGAAGTGAGATCTTGGTCGCCCTGGGTAATCGGGCGTACCCACAACCGGCTGAGGAGACGCAGGTGACCTTCAATCCCCTTGAGGAGCGTGGCATCCCGCTCGACCGTCAGTTGCGGAACTGGCGCGAGCTGAACGTCGAGCCGATCGACCCCGACCACTGCGACCCGTACACCCGATGCCGCATCATCACCATGAACGGCATCGAGGTCGAAGCGATCATGTTCAGCCATCAGCTGGCACGCAACACCGTCGACCCCGAGGTGAAGCGACAGCTCGCCCGGACCCGGTACATCGAGGCGCAGCAGCAGAAGGTCGTCAACTGGCTGCTGCCCGGCGTCTCTTCGGTCCTGGAGACGACGATCGCCTACGAGCAGGTCGCGGTCGACCTCACCGCCTGGGTGGCCCGGATGGAGCCGGACCCCTACCTGAAGCAGGCGTACCAGTTCGGCGTGCTGGAGGACTTCGACCACCTGTACCGGTACGCGAACCTGTACGAGATGATCGAGCACCGCAAGGCGGAGTCGATCGTCGACAACCTGACCGAGGTCATGCCGGGCCGGCCCACGCGCTTCCACCACCGGAACCCGGTCGACAACGTGCGCGACCCGTACGACAAGGACGCCACGAACCCGCTGTCGAAGCTGCACGCGCTGACGATCATGTCGGCGGAACAGCAGACGATGAACTTCTACATGAACACCGGTCCCACCTACATGGAGCCGATGGCGCGCCAGCTCTACCAGGAGATCGGCCTCATCGAGGAGGAGCACGTCACGCACTACGAGTCGCTCGTCGACCCCGGCGAGACGTGGTGGGAGCAGCTCGTCAACCACGAGTACAACGAGTGCTACCTCTACTACTCCTTCATGGAGCAGGAGAGCGACCCCAAGGTGAAGGCGATCTGGGAGCTGCACCTGAACCAGGAGCTGGAACACCTGCACATCGCCTGCGACCTGATGCGCCGTCACGACGGCCGGGACCCGGAGTCGGTGCTGGCTCCCGAGCTGCCGAACGTGCTCACCTTCGAGCCGAACAAGGGCTACCTGCGCGAGCTGCTGGACACCCAGATGGACCTCACCACGCTCGGTGCGGGCTATGTGCGGGAGGCGCACGAGCGGTTCGAGAAGATGCAGGAGGACATCCACGGCGGCGAGGCACCGCCCAGCGACCGGGTCATGGCCGAGCACGACAGCATGTTCGGCCGCGAGTACCGGGTGCAGACCGAGGGCGAGCACCCCGACCCGTCCCAGCGAGAGAAGTGAGGCGGCCGGCCATGACCGAACTGCAGACCCCGCAGGCCGGAGACGACGGCGCGCCGGACGACGACGTGGTGGCCCTGCTGATGCGCCAGCACGGTGACATCCGCAATCTCTTCGACGAGGTCGAGGCCTCCAGTGGGGACGCCCGGCAGGACGCGTTCCGCCGGCTCGTGCGGTTGCTGGCGGTGCACGAGACCGCCGAGGAGGAGGTCGTCCATCCCTTCGTCCGCCGCAACGTCAAGGGCGGCGAGGAGATCGTGGACGCCCGCCTGGGCGAGGAGCGTGCGGCCAAGGAGACGCTGAGCGCTCTGGACGACACGGACACCCGCGACCCCAAGTTCATGCCGCAGCTCCTCGCGCTGCGCGCCGACGTCCAGGAGCACGCCCGGGCCGAGGAGCGCTACGAGTTCACCCACATCCGCCGCAGCACCGACGCGGCCGCCCTGGCCACGCTGGCCAAGGGCGTCAAGGCCGCCGAGGCCATGGCGCCCACCCGCCCGCATCCGGGCGTGGAGTCGGCCACGGCCAACGTGGCGCTGGGCCCCGTAGCCGCTCTGATGGACCGCACCCGGGACGCCGTCCGCAAGGCCATGGACGGCTGACCGCCCCCAGGACGACCGGCGACCGGGGACCGCGGATG
>NZ_JBSGZN010000013.1:0-184503 GCF_053611025.1 Streptomyces sp. NPDC054842 | reverse complement strand
CATCCGCCGTGGGGCGGTGTTTCACGTGAAACACCGCCCCTCGGCGTATCCGCGTCATGTTTCACGTGAAACATGACCTCGTTCTCAGGTTGGCACGGACCTCAGTCCTGCGCGGCCCACCACTCCTTGAGCGCCGCCACCGCCGCGTCGTGCTCCATCGGGCCGTTCTCCAGCCGCAGCTCCAACAGGAACTTGTACGCCTGGCCGATCGCGGGTCCCGGCTTGATGCCGAGAATCTCCATGATCTGGTTTCCGTCGAGGTCAGGCCGGATGGAGTCCAGCTCCTCCTGCTCCTGGAGCTGGGTGATGCGCTCCTCCAGGCCGTCGTACGCACGCGAGAGAGCGGTGGCCTTGCGCTTGTTGCGCGTGGTGCAGTCGGACCTGGTCAGCTTGTGCAGGCGGCTGAGCAGCGGACCGGCGTCGCGCACATAGCGCCGGACCGCGGAATCCGTCCATTCCCCTGTGCCGTACCCGTGGAAGCGGAGATGGAGCTCGACCAGGCGCGAGACGTCCTTCACCAGCTCGTTGGAGTACTTGAGCGCCGTCATCCGCTTCTTGGTCATCTTGGCGCCCACCACCTCGTGGTGGTGGAAGGAGACCCGTCCGTCCTTCTCGAAGCGACGCGTCCTGGGCTTACCGATGTCGTGCAACAACGCCGCGAGCCGGAGGACGAGGTCGGGGCCGTCTTCCTCCAGCGCCATCGCCTGTTCCAGGACGATCAGAGTGTGCTCGTAGACGTCCTTGTGCCGGTGGTGCTCGTCGCGCTCCAGACGCAGCGCCGGAAGCTCGGGCAGCACATGGTCGGCGAGCCCGGTCTCTACGAGCAGCGTCAGCCCCTTGCGCGGCTGGGCAGCAAGGATCAGCTTGTTGAGCTCGTCCCGCACGCGCTCCGCCGACACGATCTCGATGCGCCCGGCCATGTCCTTCATCGCCGCGACGACGTCCGGGGCGACCTCGAAGTCGAGCTGCGCCGCGAAGCGGGCGGCGCGCATCATCCGGAGCGGATCGTCGGAGAAGGACTCCTCCGCGGTGCCGGGCGTGCGCAGGACACGCGCCGCGAGGTCGTCCAGGCCCCCGTGCGGATCGATGAACTCCTTCTCCGGCAGGGCGACGGCCATCGCGTTGACGGTGAAGTCCCGACGGACCAGGTCCTGCTCGATCGAGTCGCCGTAGGAGACCTCGGGCTTGCGCGAGGTCCGGTCGTACGCCTCCGAGCGGTACGTCGTGACCTCGATCTGGAAGGACTGCTCCACGTCGCCGACGCGCGCGTCCTTCTGGGCCCCCACGGTGCCGAACGCGATCCCGACCTCCCACACGGCGTCCGCCCACGGTCGCACGATCTTCAGCACGTCCTCGGGGCGGGCGTCGGTCGTGAAGTCCAGGTCGTTGCCGAGCCGGCCGAGGAGCGCGTCCCGGACCGAGCCGCCGACCAGGGCGAGCGAGAAGCCCGCCTCCTGAAAACGGCGGGCGAGGTCGTCGGCGACAGGGGACACCCGCAGCAGTTCACTCACCGCGCGGCGCTGCACCTGGCTCAGGGCACTGGGGTTCTCTTCGTTGGCGTTCGGCACAACGCAAAAGGGTACGTGGCCCGCACCACCGCGGTCGCCTCCATTGAACGTGCACACACGCCTGGACCGGAGCAGCCCGGGACGCCGCCTCCGATACACGCATATAGAGGGCAGGTCGGCCGCCTCCCCCTGATCTTGTGGAGCAGACCGCGGCACTTCCCCTCCGCGCACATCGTTACCATGCGTGGACGCACATTCCGACGACCACTGACGAAGACGAGGGACGGGCGAGCGCGTGGCCGAGGCGGCAGACTTCCAGGGGACGAGTCCCTCACCTGCCCGCCGCTGGATGCGGCGCACCGGGGCCCTGCTCGCGGGTGTGCCCCTGATGGCCGGCCTGCTCCAGCTGCCCGCCTCCCCGGCCGCTCACGCCTCCCAGCAGGCCGCTCCGGCCGACGCGGCGTCCGGCGGCGTCGACGTCTCCCTGGACTCACTGAGCCCCAGCGCCCCCACCGACGGCGACACCCTCACCGTCTCGGGCACGGTCACCAACAAGAGCAAGCAGACGGTCACGGACGCCCGCGTGGACCTACGGCTGGGCCCCACCCTGAACAGCCGCACGGCCATCGACACTGTGAGCAAGCGCACCCGGTACCAGCCGGGCTTCGACGGGGCTCCGGTCGGCGAGAAGTACGCCGAGGAGTTCCCGAAGCTCGCTTCCGGCATCTCGCAGCACTTCACCATCTCGGTGCCGGTCAAGAACCTGGATCTCGGTGACGACGGCGTCTACCAGCTCGGTGTCTCGCTGTCCGGCCGGTCCGCGGCCCAGCCGTACGAGCAGGTACTCGGCATCCAGCGCACGTTCCTGCCCTGGCAGCCGGAGAGTCCCGACACCAAGACGAAGACGACGTATCTCTGGCCCTTGATCTCCGGCGTCCACCTCACGGCGGAGACGGGGTCCAACGAGGCGCAGACGCCGGTCTTCCAGAACGACGACCTGGCCAAGGAGATCGCCCCCGGCGGCCGGCTGGACCAGATGCTGTCCCTGGGCAGCAAGCTCGACGTCACCTGGGTGGTCGACCCGGACCTGCTCGCGTCGGTGGACGCGATGAGGGACAGCTACCGGATCCAGGGCGAAGGCGACACCACGATCGCGGGCAAGAACCAGTCGGTCGCCAACGCCTGGCTCGACAAGCTGGAGAAGACGGTCGAGGACAAGGAGGTCGTCGCTCTCCCCTTCGCCGACCCCGACCTGGCGTCGCTCGCCCACAACGGCAGGACCGTCACCGGATCCCTGAGCCGTCTCAAGGACGCCACCGACGTGGCCTCGGACACCGTCAAGACGATCCTGCACGTGACGCCGAACACCGACTTCGCCTGGCCCGTCGAGGGCGCGATCGATCCGTCGATCGTCAAGGTGGCCACCTCCGCCGGTGCCGACAAGGTGCTGGCCCGCAGTGACAGCCTGCGGGAGACCAGCGGCCTCTCCTACACCCCGAACGCGGCCCGGCCCATCGGCGGAGGCACCACGGCGGTGGTCGCGGACGCGCGCATGTCCACGGCGTTCCAGGGCGACATGAGCAAGGCGGACAACTCGACGCGCGCCGTCCAGGCGTTCCTCGCCCAGAGCCTGATGACCAACCTGCAGCAGCCAGACAAGCAGCGCAGCATCGTGGTCGCGCCGCAGCGGATGCCCTCGGGCAGCCAGGCGCAGACGATGGCCCAGGCACTGACGGCGCTGCAGGACGGGAACTGGTCGCAGTCCCAGGACCTGACCGCCGCCGCCAAGGCCAAGCCGGACCCGAACGCCACGAGCCGGGTTCCGTCCGCCTCCTCCTACCCCTCCTCCCTGCGCAACGCGCGGCAGGAGCTGCCGCGCTCGGCCTTCGAGGACATCGAGGAGATCCAGCGCGAGCTCGACAGCTTCCAGGTGATCCTCATCGACCCCTCCCGGGTGGTCACTCCCTTCGGGCGGGCCATGGACCGGGGCACCTCCACCTCCTGGCGGGGCCACGCCGTGCAGGCGTCGGCCTTCCGCACCGGGGTGAAGTCGTACCTCGAGGTACTCACCGACCAGGTCAGGCTGATCGACAAGTCCGAGACCAAACTCTCGGGCCGCAGCGCCACGATCCCGGTGACCGTGCAGAACAACCTGGTCCAGGGAGTCGACAACCTCACCCTCCGCCTCACGTCGCAGCAGCCGACCCGCCTGAAGATCGGCGACGGCCCCTTCGACGAGCAGTCCGTCGGTGTCTCCGGCGGCCACAGCCAGTCGGTGAAGTTCATCACCAACGCCAACGCCAACGGCCCGGTCCGGGTGGTCGCCCAGCTCTACACGGAGGACGGCCAGGCGTACGGGGACCCCGTCACCTTCGACGTGGACGTCAACGAGATCACGCCCACCGTGATGCTGGTCATCGCCGGAGGCGTGCTGCTCCTCGTCCTCGCCGGCTTCCGGATGTACACGCAGCGCAAGCGCGCGGTGGCCCGGCAGGCGGAGGAGGAGCGGGAGCAGGACGGAGCCGAGGACGAGGGTCTGAACACGGACGCCGACGGCACCGTAGAGACTGAGGACACCGGCGGCACGGACTCCCAGGACGGCCCCGCGGGGGAGTCCGGCACGGAGTCCGGGGCAGGCGGCCCGGAGCACCCGAGTGACCCGACACCGGACACCGCACCGGAAAGCACCGACCCGTCCGGCACGGGTGAGAGAGTGGACCGTTGAGCGATGTCGTGGCCGGTGGGCCCGGGGACGATGAGGTGGGGTAACCATGAACGCGCCGTACGACGGTGACCGCGGTCAGGGCGCGGGCGACTCGGGCTACCCCGAGGGTCCGCCGCCCGAGCCCGGCCAGACGCCACCGGGGCCCCCCGCGGACATGTACTTCCAGGACGCCTACGACCAGGATCCGTACCGAGGGCAGGATCTCTCGGCCCAGGACCCGGTCTCCGAGGCGCTCTACGACCGCGCCGCGCACCCGCCGCCTCCCCCGGGCATGTACCAGCCCCAGCAGCCGCTCTACGCCCAGCCCCAGCCACAGCAGTACGCACCCGACCCGCGCGTGTGGGCCCAGACGCCCCCGCCCGAACCCGCCGGCCCGACGCGGCACCTGCCCTACGGCGAGGACCCGCGTACGACCCAGTTCGTCGGCGTCGACGACCTCGTCACGCAGGCCGGTGAGGAGCGTCACGAGCCGGACGCCTTCGCCCACCTGTTCCGGGACCAGCAGCAGGACGGCACGCGCGCTCAGTTCGAGACCGCGGCTGTGCCGGGCCAGTCGCCCGCGCCCTCCCCGCACCAGGTCCCGGACGGGCCCGCCGCGACTCCTGCCGCCTCACACGCGGCTCCCGCACCGAAGAAGGGCGGCCGTGCCTCGGGACTGCTGAAGTCGAGTGCGGTGATGGCGGCCGGCACGATGGTGTCGCGGCTCACCGGCTTCATCCGCTCCGCGCTCATCGTCTCGGCGCTGGGCGTCGGCCTGCTCGGCGACACCTTCCAGATCGCCTACCAGCTGCCGACGATGATCTACATCCTGACCGTCGGCGGCGGCCTGAACTCCGTCTTCGTACCGCAGCTCGTCCGCGCGATGAAGGACGACGAGGACGGCGGCGAGGCATACGCCAACCGGCTGCTGACCCTCGTCATGGTCGTCCTCGGGGCGCTGACCGTACTCGCGGTCCTCGGCGCGCCGCTGCTGGTGCGCATGCTGTCGGCCGGGATCGCCGGCAACCCGGCGGCCAACGACGTGGCCGTCACCTTCACCCGCTACTTCCTGCCCACGATCTTCTTCATGGGCGTGCACGTGGTGATGGGACAGATCCTCAACGCGCGCGGCAAGTTCGGCGCGATGATGTGGACACCCGTCCTCAACAACATCGTCATCATCGTCACCCTGGGCCTGTTCATCTGGGTGTACGGCTCCGCGGCGAACTCCGGCATGAAGGTCACGAGCATCCCGCCGGAAGGCGAGAAGCTCCTGGGCATCGGCATTCTGCTCGGTCTCGTCGTGCAGGCCCTCGCGATGATCCCGTACCTGCGCGAGACCGGTTTCCGGCTGCGGCTGCGGTTCGACTGGAAGGGCCACGGCCTCGGCAAGGCGGCGATGCTCGCCAAGTGGACCGTGCTCTTCGTCCTCGCCAACCAGGCGGGCGCCATCGTGGTCTCCCAGCTCTCCACGGCCGCGGGCAAGTCCTCGCCCGTCGACGGCACCGGCTTCGCCGCCTACGCCAACGCCCAGCTCATCTGGGGTCTGCCCCAGGCCATCATCACGGTGTCGCTGATGGCCGCCCTGCTGCCGCGGCTCTCACGCTCGGCCAACGAGGGCGACACCGGCGCGGTCCGCGACGACATCTCCCAGGGCCTGCGCACCACGGCTGTCGCGATCGTGCCCATCTCCTTCGGATTCGTGGCCCTCGGCATCCCCATGTGCACCCTGATCTTCGGTTCCTCCGGAACCGGCGAGGCCACCAACATGGGGTACATGCTGATGGCCTTCGGCCTAGGCCTGATCCCCTACTCCGTGCAGTACGTCGTGCTCCGTGCCTTCTACGCCTACGAGGACACCCGGACGCCCTTCTACAACACGGTGATCGTGGCGGCGGTCAACGCCGGAGCGTCCGCGCTCTGCTTCTTCCTCCTGCCCTCCCGCTGGGCCGTGGTGGGCATGGCCGCCTCGTACGGGCTCGCCTACGCGATCGGCGTCGGCATCGCCTGGAACCGGCTGCGCAGGCGCCTGGGCGGCGACCTGGACGGCGCCCGCGTGCTGCGCACCTACGCGCGGCTGGCCATCGCGGCGATCCCGGCCGCCCTCCTCAGCGGCGCCGCCTGCTACGGCATCAGCAAGACGCTGGGGCAGAGTGTCGGCGGCTCGTTCCTCGCCCTGATCGGCGGCGGTGCCATTCTGCTGGGAGTCTTCTACGTCGCCGCGCGCAAGATGCGCATCGAAGAGCTCAACTCCATGGTCGGCATGGTCCGCGGGCGCCTGGGGCGATGACGCGGGGGTAAGCGCACAACCATCGTTCGCTGCTGTGTGTCGTGCATAGCGCCGGACTGTGGGCACAATTGGTTTCTGCGTCGGACAGCGCGCAACGGATGGGGAGGCAGGAACGACGGTGGCGGAACGGAGCACGGCTGCCGTCGACGTGGCAGACAACAGCGGTGATGAGCCGCTGACCGCGAAGGCGGACCAGTCCACGGCCGACGGGGTGGCCCAGAACCTGGAGCGGGACACGGAGAGCGACAAGGCACAGGGGAGCGGCGGGACCGAGAGTCCCGGGAAAGTCTCACCGCCTGAACTGCACAGCGGTCACAAGCTCGCCAGACGCTACCGTCTCGAGGAGTGCGTCACTCGTCTGGACGGTTTCAGCAGCTGGCGTGCGGTGGACGAGAAGCTCCGCCGCGCCGTCGGCGTGCATCTGCTGCCGGCCGACCACACCCGGGCCCGCTCGGTCCTGGCCGCGGCCCGGTCCTCCGCACTGCTCGGTGACCCCCGTTTCGTCCAGGTCCTCGACGCCGTCGAGGAGAACGACCTCGTCTACGTCGTGCACGAGTGGCTCCCCGACGCCACGGAGCTGACGACGCTCCTCGCCTCGGGCCCGCTGGAGGTGCACGACGCCTACCAGATGGTCACCCAGGTCTCCCAGGCGATGGCCGCCGCACACCGCGAGGGCCTCGCCCACCTCCGGCTGACCCCGGGAGCCGTCCTGCGCTCCTCGTCGGGCCAGTGGCGCATCCGCGGCCTCGCGGTCAACGCGGCGCTGCGAGGCATCAGCTCCGAGACCCCGCAGCGCACGGACACCGAGGCCATCGGCGCACTGCTGTACGCGGCGCTCACCCAGCGCTGGCCGTACGAGAACGACGCGTACGGTCTGTCCGGGCTGCCCAAGGGTGTCGGCCTGATCGCCCCCGACCAGGTCCGGGCGGGAGTCCACCGGGGCCTGTCGGAGCTGGCGATGCGTGCGCTCGTCAACGAGGGTGCGACCGCCTCGCGCCAGGATCCGCCGTGCACGACGCCGGAGGAACTGGTGAGGGCGATCGGCGAGATGCCCCGCATCCGCCCGCCGGAGCCCGCGTTCACCGCCCCGCCCGAGTACCAGCGCACCACGTACCAACAGGGCACGTACGGCCGTCAGACGCCGCATCCGGGTGGCGCGCAGCCCGTCGCGCCCCCTCCGCCCCCGCTGCAGAGCCGTACCGGCAAGGCACTCAAGTGGGCTGTCTCCGCCCTGCTCATCGCGGCGCTGGGTCTCGGCAGCTGGCAGCTGGCGGACGCCCTGATGGACCGTGGCAAGAGCGACGAGACCAACAAGACGCAGACCACGGACGGCAACGACAAGAACAGCGACCAGCACAAGCCGGTCAGGCCGATCGCGATCACGGGCGCCCAGGAGTACTTCCCTGACGGCAAGTCACAGCACCCCGCCGACGTCGGCCTGACCTACGACGGCAACAGCTCGACGTACTGGCGCACGTACTCCTACAACGACGGTCCGGTGCTCGCGCCCTTCAAGCAGGGTGTGGGCATCGTCTACGATCTCGGGTCCCGGCGCAGCCTCTCGGCGGCCTCGATAGGGCTGAACTACGGCGGCGACCACACGACGATCTCGTTGTACGCGGCGGACTCGCTCTCCTCGTCCACCTCGCTCGACTCCATGAAGAAGATCGCCTCGGCGACGACCTCGGGCCGACAGCTCAAGATCTCCGCGGACAAGGCGGTGAAGACGCGCTACGTCCTGGTGTGGATCACCGCGGCGCCCTACGCCGGCAAGGACGAGTTCAGTGGTGCCGGCTACAAGCAGGCCATAACGGATGTGAAGTTCACCGGCTGACAGCCCGCCGACGAAGGGGAGGGGTCCGGTGGCCGACGACGGCTCATACGACGACGCGAGTGACCAGGACCTCCTGGCCCGCCATGTCGCGGGTGATCCCGAGGCCTTCGGTGAACTCGTACGGCGACACCGCGACCGTCTGTGGGCCGTGGCACTGCGGACACTGGGAGACCGCGAGGAGGCCGCTGACGCGGTCCAGGACGCACTGGTCTCCGCCTACCGGGCAGCCCACACCTTCCGCGGCCAGTCGGCCGTCACCACCTGGTTGCACCGCATCACCGTCAACGCCTGTCTGGACCGCGCCCGAAAGGCCGCGTCCAGGAAGACCTCGCCGGTCGACGACACCGAGCGGCTCGAACAGCTCCTGGAACCGCACGAGTCGGCATCCGCTCCCGCCGAGCGCAACGACCTCCACCGCGAACTCGTCGAGGCGCTGGGCACCCTCCCGCCCGACCAGCGGGCCGCCCTCGTCCTGGTGGACATGCAGGGCTATCCCGTGGCCGAGGCCGCCCGTGTCCTGGACGTACCGACGGGCACGGTGAAGAGCCGCTGTTCCCGTGGCAGAGCCAGACTGCTGCCCTTGCTCACCCATCTCCGTACGAGCGGAAGTGACACGGACGGAGAGAAGTCGGCCGAGGGAAGGAACCGGACGCAGGGGACGTCCGTCCCACCGGCAGCGGGACCACAGGGAGCGGAACCAAGCGATTCGACCGCGGTGAAGGGCGGAGGTGGGCGAGGGTGACATCCACGACCGGCACGGCCGGACATCCGGACGTGACAGAGCTCTCCGATCTCACCGAAGGTCTCCTCCCCCCGGCTCGCAGCGCGGACATCCGACGGCACCTGGACGACTGCTCCCTGTGCGCCGACGTCCACGCCTCTCTGGAGGAGATCCGAGCGCTCCTGGGCACGCTGCCCGGCCCGTCTCGTATGCCTGTCGACGTGGCGGAGCGCATCGACGCCGCACTCGCCGCAGAAGCCCTTCTGAGCGCCACGACACCAGAGCCGGAACCCGCGACGCCCACTGATGAGCGGGCCGCATCGGCCCAGCCGGATGCCGACGGCTCCCCTGTTTCACGTGAAACATCGTCCGCCTCGGCAGGAAACCGCCCCGCCGGACACTCCCGGGCCACCACCGGACCGGGTCGGGGCCCCCGGCTGCGCCGGGGCCGCCGCGGCACCATCGCGCTCGGTGCCGTCTTCACGGCTGCCGTGCTGGGGCTCGGAACCCTCCTCGTCCAGTCGCTGACCGACGACAACCCCGGCGACACGCCTGCCACCTCGGCACAGCGGCACACCGACGAAGCGCACACCTTCGCTGACGCCAAGCTAAAAAAGCAGGTCGCGGATCTGCTCGCTGCGGAGACGAGCCCCGGTACCGGCAGCAAAAAGCCGTGGGGCGCCGCGTCCGACACCTCAGGGTCCGGAAGCAACGAGCCGAAGACCCTTCAGGAGACCGGCGTCCCGGTTCCCGAGTGCATCCAGCAGGGCGTCAACCGCGGGGACACCGTGCTCGCCGCGTCCGAGGGCGTCTACAAGGGGACGAGTGCGTACCTGGTCGTCCTGCCGCACGCCACGGACCCCTCTCGCGTCACGGCCTATGTCGTCGACGCCACCTGCGTGGACCAGGCGTCGACGGCCAAAGGCAAGGTGCTGGTGACGCGCTCCTACGCCCGGCCCTGAGCGTCCCGGTGTCCGGCGGACCCGACGCCGACGCGTGTCCGAGCCGCGGCCCGATGCGGGTAGCCCTCGACATGCGGCATCCGCCGCACCCCCGTACCCTGTGCCGACCCCGTGTGCCCGGACACACTGGGAATGCAAGGCCCTTAGGATCCGTTGGGTCGGGTGAGAGTTCATAGCGAGGCTCCCACCGGCAGTACGCAGCAGTCTCCAGAGACGAGGAATCAAGCCGTGAGCGACGTCCGTAACGTGATCATCATCGGCTCCGGGCCCGCCGGCTACACGGCGGCGCTCTACACCGCGCGCGCGTCGCTGAAGCCGCTGGTGTTCGAGGGCGCCGTCACAGCCGGCGGTGCCCTGATGAACACCACCGAGGTGGAGAACTTCCCCGGCTTCCAGGACGGGATCATGGGCCCCGAGCTCATGGACAACATGCGTGCCCAGGCCGAGCGCTTCGGCGCCGAGCTCGTTCCGGACGATGTCGTCGCCGTCGACCTGACCGGCGAGATCAAGACGGTCACCGACACCGCCGGCACGGTCCACCGTGCGAAGGCCGTCATCATCACCACGGGCTCGCAGCACCGCAAGCTCGGTCTGCCCAACGAGGACGCCCTCTCCGGACGCGGCGTCTCCTGGTGCGCGACCTGTGACGGCTTCTTCTTCAAGGACCAGGACATCGCCGTGATCGGCGGCGGTGACACCGCCATGGAGGAGGCCACCTTCCTCTCCCGCTTCGCCAAGTCGGTGACGATCGTCCACCGCCGGGACACCCTGCGCGCCTCCAAGGCCATGCAGGACCGCGCGTTCGCCGACCCGAAGATCAAGTTCATCTGGGACAGCGAGGTCGCCGAGATCGAGGGCGACCCCAAGCTCTCGGGTCTCAAGCTGCGCAACCTCCAGACCGGCGAAATCTCCGACCTGGCAGTGACCGGCCTGTTCATCGCGATCGGCCACGACCCGCGCACCGAACTCTTCAAGGGTCAGCTGGAGCTGGACGACGAGGGTTATCTGAAGGTCGCCGCTCCCTCGACCCGGACGAACCTGACCGGTGTCTTCGGCGCCGGCGACGTCGTCGACCACACGTACCGCCAGGCGATCACCGCTGCCGGCACCGGCTGTTCCGCCGCCCTCGACGCGGAGCGCTTCCTCGCCGCCCTTGCCGACGGCGAGGCCACCGCCGAGCCCGAGAAGACCACTGTCTGACCCCCGTCCGCCCCACCGCATCACCGAGTTAAGGAGCCCGCCGTGGCCGGCACCCTGAAGAATGTGACCGACGACTCCTTCGAGCAGGACGTCCTCAAGAGCGACAAGCCCGTCCTGGTGGACTTCTGGGCCGCCTGGTGCGGTCCCTGCCGCCAGATCGCGCCGTCGCTCGAGGCCATCGCCGCCGAGTACGGGGACAAGATCGAGATCGTCAAGCTGAACATCGACGAGAACCCGGGCACGGCCGCCAAGTACGGCGTCATGTCCATCCCCACCCTGAACGTCTACCAGGGTGGCGAGGTCGCCAAGACCATCGTCGGTGCGAAGCCGAAGGCCGCGATCGTGCGGGACCTCGAGGACTTCATCGCCGAGTAGTCGGTGACGCCGCCACGACGACGGCGATGTTTCACGTGAAACACGAATGGGCCAACCTCTCGGGGTTGGCCCATTCGCAGGTGCGGCCTCAGAGGGCTGCGCCGCTCACAGCGGTCGCAGCGCGGGTTCCTTCTGTACGGCTCCCAACAGCCGGTCGAGCGCCAGCTCCACGTCTTCCTTCCAGGAGAGCGTCGTACGCAGCTCCAGGCGCATCCTCGGGTACCGGGGATGCGGCCGTACCGTCTTGAAGCCGACAGCCAGCAGATGGTCGGCGGGCAACACGCAGGCCGGCTCCGCCCAGCGGGCGTCCCCGAAGGCCTCGATCGCCTTGAAGTTGCGGCGCAGCAAATCCTTGGCGACCGTCTGGACCATCACCCTGCCGAGCCCTTGTCCCTGATACGCGGGGAGGATGAAGGCCGTCATCAGCTGGACCGCGTCCGGTGAGACGGGGCTGGTCGGGAAGGCCGTGGAGCGGGGGACGTACGCGGGCGGCGCATACATCACGAAGCCGACCGGTTCATCGTCCACGTAGACGACCCGGCCGCACGATCCCCAGTCGAGCAGGACGGACGAAATCCAGGCTTCCTTCTCCAGTGCGGGAGTGCCCGCCTTTATCGCGGCTTCTCCGCTGACGGGGTCCAGTTCCCAGAAGACGCACGAACGGCAGCGCTGGGGGAGGTCCGGAAGGTTGTCCAGCGTGAGCGGTACGAGCCGACGCCCCATGAAGGCAGTTCCTCGCTTCCTTCGCCCGCTTCGCGGGCGGCTGTCAGAGCGCTCCGCTCCCTGAGCAGGCTGCCGACGAACCCGCCGACCGCTCCCAGACCCAGGCCGGCGGTCACCAGACCGGAACGGCTCACGGTTCGCATGGCCCCCGCCTCCCCGATCAAGGTGCCCGCCAGGTGGATGCGCCATACCCGTTCGCATCGTATCCACGATGCGATTCCATAGATACCGCCAGAAAGCAAAGAGCGGGCCGTCTTCCGGTACACACCGGACACGGCCCGCTCAGGTGGTGGAACGATCCGCCCACCGCCCGCCGACTCAGCCTTCGGTCTCCTCGGCGGCGTCGTCCACAAGACTCTTCTGCAGGACCGGCCCGACCCCGGGGGCAAGGCTCCCGAGGATCCGCTCCAGGTCCTCGACCGAGGCGAACTCGACGGTGATCTTGCCCTTCTTCTGTCCCAGGTCGACCTTCACCCGCGTCTCGAAGCGGTCCGAGAGCCGCGTCGCGAGTTCGCTCAGCGCCGGGGAGAGCACGGCCCCGGCCCGCGGACCCTTGGAGCGCGGCGCTGTCTGCGGCCGCGAACCCATGAGGGTGACGATCTCCTCGACGGCCCGTACCGACAGCCCCTCGGCCACGATCCGATGGGCGAGCCGGTCCTGCTCCTCCGAGTCGTCGACGGAGAGCAGAGCGCGGGCGTGCCCCGCGGACAGCACCCCGGCCGCCACCCGCTTCTGGACCGAGGGAGAGAGCCTCAGCAGACGCAGGGTGTTGGAGACCTGCGGGCGCGACCGGCCGATACGGTCCGCGAGCTGGTCATGGGTGCAGTTGAAGTCCTTGAGGAGCTGGTCGTAGGCGGCCGCCTCCTCCAGCGGGTTCAGCTGAGCCCGGTGCAGATTCTCCAGGAGCGCGTCCAGGAGAAGCTTCTCGTCGTCCGTGGCCCGCACGATCGTGGGGATCGCCTCGAGTCCTGCCTCCCGGCAGGCCCGCCAGCGCCGCTCACCCATGATGAGCTCGTAGCGCGCCGGTCCCACCTGGCGCACGACGACCGGCTGGAGCAGTCCGACCTCCTTGATGGAGGTGACCAGCTCGGCGAGAGCGTCCTCGTCGAAGACCTCACGGGGCTGCCGCGGGTTCGGGGTGATCGAGTCGAGCGGCAGCTCGGCGAAGTGGGCGCCGACCGGTTCGGCCGGCGTCTCCACGGTCGCGTAGCTGGGCGGCTCCTCCGTTTCACGTGAAACCGGAGGAAGCGTGGCGACCTTGGCCGCCGCGATACCGCGCTCGGCGGTGAGTACGGGTACGGACGCCGGCGAAGTGGACGCGCCACTCGCAGCCGGGGCCCCCATCTTTTCCCCTGTCGGGGCAGCAGGGATCAGTGCGCCGAGACCTCGGCCCAACCCCCTCCGTCGCTCGCTCACTGGATCCCCTCCACCATGTTCCGGCCGTTCTGTGCGCCCACGTGGGCATGCTGCGCGTCATAAGCCAATCCGACGCCGCGCAACGCGATTTCCCGTGCCGCCTCCAAGTAGGAGAGGGCACCGCTCGATCCTGGATCGTAGGTCAGCACCGTCTGCCCGTAACTGGGGGCCTCCGAGATACGGACCGAGCGCGGGATGCTCGTCCGCAGCACCTCGTCGCCGAAGTGGCTGCGCACCTCGTCCGCCACCTGGGACGCCAGTCGGGTCCGGCCGTCGTACATGGTGAGCAGGATGGTCGACACGTGCAGGTTCGGGTTGAGGTGGCCCCGTACCAGATCGACGTTGCGCAGGAGCTGCCCGAGGCCTTCCAGCGCGTAGTACTCGCACTGGATCGGGATCAGGACTTCCGCTCCGGCTACCAGAGCGTTGACCGTGAGCAGGCCGAGGGACGGCGGGCAGTCGATGAGGATGTAGTCCAGCGGCTGCTCGTAGGCCTGGATCGCCCGCTCCAGTCGACTCTCCCGAGCCACCAGGGACACCAGCTCGATCTCCGCACCGGCGAGATCGATGGTGGCAGGCGCACAGAAGAGTCCCTCGACATCCGGGACCGGCTGGACGACTTCGGAAAGCGGCCTGCTGTCGATCAGCACGTCGTAGATCGAGGGCACTTCGGCGTGATGGTCGATGCCCAGTGCGGTGGAGGCGTTGCCCTGAGGGTCGAGGTCGATCACCAGGACGCGGCTGCCGTGCAAGGCGAGCGACGCGGCCAGGTTGACCGTGGTCGTGGTCTTACCCACCCCGCCCTTCTGGTTGGCGACCACCATGACGCGTGTCTGCTCCGGCCGCGGCAGGCCTTCGCCGGCACGGCCAAGAGCCTCCACTGCCAGTTGGGCAGCACGACCGATGGGAGTGTCGTCCATCGGGGGCGGTGTTTCACGTGAAACATCGTCCCCCATCGACTCGGTACGGGGACCGGGGACCGGATCGGTCATCGGTCCCGCGATGTTGGCGTCGGACCGCAAGGATTCACTCTCCTCGACTTCAGGCTCGCAATGAACAGAGCCTCCCATGTCTTCGGGGTCGTGAACCAGCGAGGCCCGTGGTTCTGTGGAGAAATCCACCTCTGTGGACAACTCCGCAGCCTCTTCGAGTGAACCGAGAGGTTTCCGATCGCGAGGTTCGGCCGCGGCGCGGCCGCGACTGATGATGCCGTGCAGCAGTGAGCGACGTTTCACGTGAAACACGATGCATAGCGACTGCTGCCATATCGGGGCGACACTCCGGTATGGGTAGGTTTGGCAGCTTGTGTGGCGTACGGCTCGTCGTCAGGACGGATCAACGGAGAGAGTGCGCCGACGTGACAAAAAACTCTCGGCTCCGCGGGGCGGAGCCGAGAGTTCGGGCTTGTGACGCGACGGCCGGACGTCAGCGGCGACGTCGTGTGCGCGTGGTCCTGGCCGCCTTGGCGCGCTTCGCCGCGAAGCGCACCCCGCCCGGGCTCTCCCCTACCTCCACGCGCACCACGGTGGAGAGGGGATCCACGACACCTTCGCCCACATGGAGGATGGACGTCCCGACGGCACCGAGCTTGCTCAGTGCCGTCGCAGCGCTCTTGAGCTCCTCCTCGGCGGTGTCCCCCTTGAGTGCCAGCATCTCGCCGTACGGCCGCAGCAGGGGGATGCCCCACGTGGCCAGCCGGTCCAGCGGCGCGACGGCGCGAGCGGTCACCACATGGACCGGCGGCAGCTTGCCCATGACCTCCTCGGCCCGACCGCGCACGACGGTCACGTGGTCCAGGCCCAGCAGCTCGACCACCTCGGTGAGGAAGGTGGTCCGGCGCAGAAGCGGCTCGAGCAGCGTGATCTTGATGTCGTCGCGGACGAGGGCCAGGGGGATGCCGGGCAGGCCGGCACCGGAACCGACGTCGCAGACGGTCACGCCCTCGGGAACGACCTCAGAGAGCACCGCACAGTTCAGCAGGTGGCGCTCCCACAGCCGGGGCACCTCACGGGGGCCGATCAGCCCGCGCTGCACTCCCGCCTCGGCCAGCAACTCCGCGTACCGGACCGCGTCCGCGAAGCGATCGCCGAATACCGCGCGTGCCTCCTCGGGCGTAGGGGGGAGCTCCGCTGCCTCCGTCACGGGGACCGTCCTTCCGTACCGCATAAGCGCACCGAGCGCTGACTTCCAGGACTCTCAGGGACTACAGCTGCCGGGACCGCAGCTGCCGGGGACTACCAGGCTGACAAAGATCGGCCCCGTCTGCGCAACAGACGGGGCCGGAGAAACGTACGTACCGATCAGGCGGGAAGCACGACGACGAAGCGCTCCGGCTCCTCGCCCTCGGACTCGCTGCGCAGGCCCGCGGTCTTGACCGCGTCGTGGACCACCTTGCGCTCGAAGGGCGTCATCGGGTCCAGCTTCACGGGCTCACCGGAACTCCTGGCCTCGGCCGCGGCCTTGGCGCCGATCTCGGAGAGCTCCTCACGCTTCTTCGCGCGGTAGCCCGCGATGTCCAGCATGAGGCGGCTGCGGTCGCCGGTCTCCCGGTGCACGGCCAGCCGCGTGAGCTCCTGGAGGGCCTCCAGCACCTCGCCGTCCCGGCCGACCAGCTTCTGCAGGTCACGGCCGCCGGCGTCGCTGATGATCGAGACAGCGGCGCGGTCGGCCTCGACGTCCATGTCGATGTCACCGTCCAGATCGGCGATGTCGAGCAGACCCTCGAGGTAGTCCGCCGCGATCTCGCCCTCCTGCTCCAGGCGGCTCAGGGTGTCGCCCTCGGCGGCGGCGGAGGTGGTGCCTTCCGTCACGGGATGGACTCCTTCTTACTTCTTGGACGGGGACTTGGGCCGCTGCGGACCCTTGCGCCCGGACTGGGCTTTGCTGCGGGTACCGGTGCCGGGCGGGGTCGCGCCACCTGCCGGCTTGGCGGTGCCGGGCGCGGCGTCCTGCGGCTCGTCGGACTTGGTCAGCGAGGTCTTGGGCTCGGCCTCGGCCGCTGCCTTGGCCGCGGCGGACTGACGCTGGGACTTCGACTGCCGCTTCGGCTGCTGACGCTTGGGGGTGGCGACGACGGTCGTCGTCGTGGTGCCGTCCTCGGTCTCCGTGACCGTCGCGTTCTCGCTCTTCGCGACCGTGCCGTCGGCCTGGGCCGCGAGGCCCGCCTTCGTCAGGCTGTTGATGAACTTGCGCTCGAACTCGTTGCGGTCGCGGCCCTTGGCGACGATGGCCTTGACGATGGCCTTCTCGCCACGCCGGCGGACCTTGCCGTGGCTGACCACGTGCTTCTGCAGGCGCTCGAGGTAGGCGGCCTGCGCCTTGCTGCCCGGGGTCGGGTTGTTGCGGATGACGAACATCTGCTGGCCCATGGTCCACACGTTGGTGGTCAGCCAGTAGACGAGGACACCGACCGGGAAGTTGATGCCGAAGACGGCGAACATGACCGGGAAGACGTACATCAGCATCTTCTGCTGCTGCATGAACGGCGTCTTCACCGTGGTGTCGACGTTCTTCGTCATCAGCTGGCGCTGCGTGTAGAACTGCGACGCGGACATCATGACGATCATGACCGCGGTCACGACGCGGACGTCGGTGAGGGTGGCGCCGAGGGAGGAGACCTTCTCCGCGCCGTCCGTGAACTTCGCCGCTAGCGGGGCGCCGAAGATGTGCGCCTTACGGGCGCTCTCCAGCAGCTGATCGTCGATGACGCCGATCGTCTTGCCGGTCGCGATGCCGTTGAGCACGTGGTACAGGGCGAAGAAGAACGGCGACTGCGCCAGGATGGGAAGGCACGAGGAGAGCGGGTTGGTACCCGACTCCTTGTACAGCTTCATCATCTCTTCGGACTGGCGCTGCTTGTCGTTCTTGTAGCGCTCCTGGATCTTCTTCATCTCGGGCTGCAGCGTCTGCATCGCCCGGGTCGCCTTGATCTGCTTCACGAAGAGCGGGATCAGGCAGATACGGATCAGGATCACCAGGGACACGATGGACAGGCCCCAGGCCCAGCCCGTGTCAGCCCCGAAGAGCTTTCCGTACACGGAGTGGAACTGGACGATGACCCAGGAAACGGGTGTCGTGATGAAGCTGAAGAGACTGGCAATCGTGTCCACTAATCAGGCTCCTTGAGCATGGGACGGGGTCTCGGCGGCCGGGCTCGAGGGATGGTCGGACATTCCATGCCCTTCGATGGCCGGTTCGGCGGCGGAGGTCCCGCCCTTGCGTGCACGCCAGGCGTTGCGGAGCATCTCGTGCCACCGCGGACGCTTGCGCTGCGGAACATGGTCCACACCGCCCAGCGACCACGGATTGCACCGGAGGATGCGCCAGGCGGTGAGTGCCGTTCCCTTGACCGCACCGTGCCGGTCGATGGCCTGGTAGCCGTAGTGGGAGCACGACGGGTAGTACTTGCACACCGGCCCGAGCAAGGGGCTGATGGTCCACTGGTACAGCTTGATCAGCGCCAGCAGCGGGTACTTCATCGCGCGCCCCCTCCCAGCAACCGCTCCAGGGCGGCATCCAGGTCTCGGGCCAGCTGTGCATGGTCGGCGTCGCCCGCACCGGGCAGCGCTCGTACTACTACCAGGCTACCGGGGGGCAACAGGGCCACACGGTCCCGCATCAGATGGCGAAGCCTGCGCTTCACCTTGTTGCGTACGACCGCCCCGCCCACGGCCTTGCTGACAACGAAACCCGCACGCACCGGGGGAGCGCTCTCCCCAGGCGCGTGCGGGTCCGTTGCACCGCTACGTAGATGGACGACGAGAAGCGGGCGTCCGGCCCGGCGTCCTCGGCGTACCGCGGTCGCGAAGTCCTCGCGCCGCCTCAGCCGATGCTCGGTAGGCAGCACGTCATGACCTGTTGGTGATCAGGCGGACAGGCTGGCGCGACCCTTGCCACGACGGTTCGCGAGAATCGCGCGGCCGGCACGGGTGCGCATCCGCAGGCGGAAGCCGTGGGTCTTGGCGCGACGACGGTTGTTCGGCTGGAAGGTGCGCTTGCTCACTCGGGGGCTCCAGAAAGAATCGGTGGTGGCGGGGTGCCGTCCTGGCTGTCACCGTGCGCCCACGAGTAGCTCGTATTACGCCCGAGTGCACCGCTTCCCGATCACTGGACGTGACCTGTGCCCATCGGAGGCAGGCGGCAGCAGCCATCGACAACTCGACCTGGTTACGGTACGCGCGGCTACGCCATCCGGTCAAACCAGCCTCTCGCAAGGGACACTGTCCACAGGCTGGGGACAACAACTTGAACCGCATGGGTCGGCCTGACTACCGTGGCCGAACTCCGATTCGTTCCCTTCTCCCTGCGCCATCTGATTCGTTCCCCCCTGCCCCACCCGAGTTGCATCCCGACCCGTTCCCAGAACCACACGTTCGTGGGACCCATGAGAGAGCGTGCCCTGTGGCTGACGTACCTGCCGATCTTGCCGCAGTGTGGCCACGAGTACTGGAACAACTCCTCGGTGAGGGCCGCGGGCAGGGTGTGGAGGCGAAGGACGAGCACTGGATCAAGCGCTGCCAGCCCCTGGCCCTCGTCGCGGACACCGCGCTGCTCGCGGTTCCGAACGAGTTCGCGAAGGGCGTACTCGAAGGCCGGCTCGCCCCTGTCGTCAGTGAGACGCTGAGCCGCGAGTGCGGCCGGCCGATCCGCATCGCGATCACGGTCGACGACACCGCGGGCGAGCCCTCCGGCCCGCCCGCGCCGCCCCGCTACGAGGAGTCCGAGCTCCCCGCCGGTCCCGACCAGGGACGCGATCCGTACGACGGGCAGGGCCGCGACGGACGCGACGGACGTGATGGATACGACGGCTCCGGACGTGACACGCGGGACGGCCGCGACTCCCGTGACAGCCGCGACCCTCGGGACGGCCGTGACGGACACGGTCAGGGCGGCCGGCACTCGCGCGACAGCCGGGACGGCTACGACCAGGGCCGCGACGAGCGGAACCCCTACGACGGCCAGGGCCGCGACGGTTACGAGCGCTACGGCCGGCACCGCGCCGACGACCACCGTTCCGGCCGCCCGGAGCAGCTGCCGCAGGGTCCCGGCGACCATCTGCCGACCGCCCGCCCGGCCTACCCGGACTACCAGCGCCCCGAGCCGGGCGCCTGGCCGCGTCCGTCGCAGGACGACTACGGGTGGCAGCAGCAGCGGCTCGGCTTCCCGGACCGGGACCCGTACGCGTCGCCCTCGCAGGACTACCGCCCGCAGGCGATGGACCGTCCGCCCTATGAGCAGCAGCGCCAGGACTACGACCAGTCGCGCTCCGACTACGAGCAGCAGCGTCAGGACTACGAGCCGCGCGACGGCCGGCGCGACCTCGACCGGCGCGACCTCCAGGAGCCGCCGTCGCCCTCCGGTCATGTGCACCGCGGCGGCCCGGTGGGCTCCGCGCTGCCCGCGGCGAGCGGTGCCCCCGGCCCGCTGGCCGCCCAGCCCGCCCCGGCGGCCGGTCCCGGTGAGCCCACCGCCCGCCTCAACCCGAAGTACCTCTTCGACACCTTCGTCATCGGCGCCTCGAACCGCTTCGCGCACGCCGCCGCCGTCGCCGTCGCCGAGGCGCCCGCGAAGGCGTACAACCCGCTCTTCATCTATGGGGAGTCGGGCCTCGGCAAGACGCATCTGCTGCACGCGATCGGGCACTACGCCCGCAGCCTGTACCCCGGCACGCGCGTGCGGTACGTGAGCTCGGAGGAGTTCACCAACGAGTTCATCAACTCGATCCGCGACGGCAAGGGCGACAGCTTCCGCAAGCGGTACCGCGAGATGGACATCCTGCTGGTCGACGACATCCAGTTCCTCGCGGACAAGGAGTCGACGCAGGAGGAGTTCTTCCACACCTTCAACACGCTCCACAACGCGAACAAGCAGATCGTGCTGTCCTCGGACCGGCCGCCCAAGCAGCTGGTGACGCTGGAGGACCGGCTGCGCAACCGCTTCGAGTGGGGTCTGATCACGGACGTCCAGCCCCCGGAGCTGGAGACGCGTATCGCGATCCTCCGCAAGAAGGCGGTGCAGGAGCAGCTCAACGCCCCGCCGGAGGTCCTGGAGTTCATCGCCTCCCGGATCTCGCGGAACATCCGCGAACTGGAGGGCGCGCTGATCCGGGTGACGGCGTTCGCCTCGCTCAACCGGCAGCCCGTGGACCTCGGACTCACCGAGATCGTCCTCAAGGACCTCATCCCGGGCGGTGAGGACTCCGCTCCCGAGATCACGGCGACGGCCATCATGGCGGCGACGGCCGACTACTTCGGGCTCACCGTGGAGGACCTGTGCGGGTCCTCCCGCAGCCGCGTCCTGGTGACGGCCCGCCAGATCGCCATGTACCTGTGCCGGGAGCTCACCGATCTGTCGCTGCCGAAGATCGGCGCGCAGTTCGGCGGCCGGGACCACACGACCGTCATGCACGCCGACCGCAAGATCCGCGCGCTGATGGCGGAGCGGCGCTCGATCTACAACCAGGTCACCGAGCTGACGAACCGCATCAAGAACGGCTGACGGCAGGGCTACGGCCGCACAGGCGCTCCCGGGCTTCTCCCCGGGGGCGCCTTTCGCCGTCCCCGGGGAGACTGCCTGTGCATCCCCCGGCGCCCCCACGGCGTCCCCGGCACCGTCAGTGGCCCCGGCCGGCTCCCGGCTCCCCCAGGCGCTCGTCCGGATCGGCGGACGCATCCCCGGGGGTCGGCTTACGGGTCCTCACTCGCGATCACCGGAGCCACGGGAAGGGACCGCGAACCCCGCCACGGCCTCCTCGCCCGGTCCTCGGAGCACGCCCGTAAGGGTTCTCTCGCGCCTGCGGAGTTCCCTCAGGAGGTCTCTCCCGGGCTGCCGAACCGGCTCCGACGTCCCTCCGCGGCCCTTCCGCGGCCCCTCCGAAGGCGTTTCCACCCCCGGAACGGGCCCGCGCACCGACGCCGAACCGTCATCCACTGTTCGAATAGCGGCGGGGTTACGGCCGCCCTCCACAGATCCGGGGACTTTCTTTCCTCCACATGCTGGGGACCGCGAAGTTGTCCATACGGTGTCCACAGGAGACCCTGTCGAAAGTCGTTCGGGCCAGGTCAGGTGCCTGTGGATCGGTGGACGAAGGATGTCCACAGACTGTGGACGAAGAAATGATCCACAGGCTGTGCACGGAGTTGTCCACCGGCGGCCCACAGGAACGAGCTGGTTGTCCCCAGCCTCTCGCGGCTTCTCCACATGCCTGTCCACTGTTCGGCAATGCGGCGCGCCTTCTCACCGGGTCGAGTGAAAGGCGTCACACGAAGCTGCCTGGTTGGCCTGTGGGGAACCTGGGTAAAACTGGGGACGGCGTTGGGGAGAAGTGCCCTCAGCCTGTGCATCGGGTGTGCAGAACTTTTCCCCGTCCACAGCGAACCCCGGTTGTCCACCGCCTTCGCCCACAGGCCCGGTGGACAAAATTTGCCCTCTGAGCTGCGAAAACGGGGTTATCCACGGTTTCCACAGCCCCTACTACTACTCCCAACTAGAGAGAGCTGGGAATCCGTTTCGAAGTGGGGGCTGTGCACAACTCGGGGTCGGGAGCTCCGGTGCCGCCCGGTACGACTTGACCGAGGGGGGCACCGACTGTCAGTGCGGTGCGTCAGACTGGTCCCCGGTGTCCTTCCCGTCACAGGGACCGACGACACCGAGTCAGACAGCGAAGGCCAGCAGGGCGAGAGCGCCGGCAACAGACGGAGGCGGCAACGGTGAAGATCCGGGTGGAACGCGACGTACTCGCGGAGGCAGTGGCCTGGGCGGCACGCAGCCTCCCGGCCCGTCCGCCGGCGCCTGTCCTCGCCGGCCTCCTGCTGAAGGCCGAGGACGGCTCCCTGAGCCTGTCCAGCTTCGACTACGAGGTCTCGGCCCGCGTCTCCGTGGACGCCGAGATCGACGAGGAGGGCACGGTCCTCGTCTCCGGCCGCCTCCTCGCCGACATCTGCCGCGCGCTCCCCAACCGGCCGGTGGAGATTTCCACAGACGGTGTACGGGCGACCGTGGTCTGCGGATCCTCGCGGTTCACCCTCCACACCCTGCCTGTGGAGGAGTACCCGGCGCTGCCGCAGATGCCGTCGGCGACGGGCACGGTCCCCGGTGAGGTGTTCGCCTCGGCGGCCGCCCAGGTGGCCATCGCCGCCGGCCGTGACGACACGCTGCCGGTGCTCACCGGTGTGCGGATCGAGATCGAGGGCGACACCGTCACCCTGGCCTCCACCGACCGCTACCGCTTCGCGGTCCGCGAGTTCCTGTGGAAGCCGGAGAACCCGGACGCCTCCGCGGTCGCCCTGGTGCCCGCCAAGACGCTCCTGGACACCGCCAAGGCCCTCACGAGCGGCGACAACGTGATCCTGGCGCTGTCCGGCTCAGGCGCGGGCGAGGGACTCATCGGCTTCGAGGGCGCCGGCCGGCGGACGACCACCCGTCTGCTCGAGGGCGACCTGCCGAAGTACCGCACGCTGTTCCCGACGGAGTTCAACTCCATCGCCGTGATCGAGACCGCCCCCTTCGTGGAGGCCGTCAAGCGTGTGGCCCTGGTCGCCGAGCGGAACACCCCGGTGCGCCTCAGCTTCGAGCAGGGCGTGCTCATCCTGGAGGCCGGCTCCAGCGACGACGCACAGGCTGTGGAGAGGGTCGACGCCCAGCTGGAGGGCGACGACATCTCGATCGCCTTCAACCCGACGTTCCTGCTCGACGGCCTGAGCGCCATCGACTCGCCCGTCGCCCAGCTCTCCTTCACGACCTCGACCAAGCCCGCCCTGCTCAGCGGCAGGCCCGCGCCGGACGCCGAGGCGGACGAGGCCTACAAGTACCTGATCATGCCGGTGCGCCTCAGCGGCTGACCCGGGGCGGGCGAAGTCCGCAGGTCGGGGCGTACGCCTGAGCGGCTATGCCCACAGGTGTGCGTGAGCGTCCGGGTTTAGGCTCGGACGAGGCACGAAAGTGCACTCACGCCACGTCGAAAACCTAAGGAACAACTGATGGAGCTCGGTCTCGTCGGCCTCGGCAAGATGGGCGGCAACATGCGCGAGCGGATTCGCCGCGCAGGCCACACCGTCATCGGATACGACCGCAACCCGGACGTCGCCGATGTCCACAGCCTGGAAGAGCTCGTGGGCGGGCTCAAGGGCCCGCGCGTGGTGTGGGTGATGGTCCCGGCCGGTGCCGCGACCCAGTCCACCATCGACGAGCTGGCCGCCCTCCTGGAGCCGGGCGACGTCGTCGTGGACGGCGGGAACTCCCGCTGGACGGACGACGAGAAGCACGCCGTCGAACTCGGCATCAAGGGCATCGGCTTCGTCGACTGCGGAGTCTCCGGCGGCGTCTGGGGCCTGGAGAACGGCTACGCGCTGATGTACGGCGGTGCCCCGGAGGACGTCGCGAAGGTGCAGCCGGTCTTCGACGCGCTCAAGCCGGAGGGCGACTTCGGATCGGTGCACGCGGGCAAGGTCGGCGCCGGCCACTTCGCGAAGATGGTCCACAACGGCATCGAGTACGCCATGATGCAGGCCTACGCCGAGGGCTGGGAGCTGCTGGAGAAGGTCGACTCCGTCACCGACGTGCGCGAGGTCTTCCGGTCCTGGCAGGAGGGCACGGTCATCCGCTCCTGGCTGCTCGACCTCGCCGTCAACGCCCTGGACGACGACGAGCACCTGGACAAGCTCAAGGGCTACGCCCAGGACTCCGGTGAGGGCCGCTGGACCGTCGAGGCGGCCATCGACAACGCGGTCCCGCTGCCCGCGATCACCGCGTCGCTGTTCGCCCGCTTCGCCTCGCGGCAGGAGGACTCGCCGCAGATGAAGATGATCGCCGCCCTGCGCAACCAGTTCGGCGGCCACGCCGTCGAGAAGAGCTGATCCACACCCTGGGGACGACGTCCCCGGGGAACGACCCGGTTGTCCACAACCGGGGACGACCGTGGGCCGGGACTGACCCGGCCCACGGGAAGGAACACCCGAAGCACCACGTTGGGGGAGGTCGGCGAACGACCATGCACGTCACGCATCTGTCGCTGGCCGACTTCCGCTCGTATCCCCAGGTGGAGGTCCCGCTCGACGCCGGTGTCACCGCGTTCGTGGGCCCCAACGGCCAGGGCAAGACGAATCTCGTCGAGGCGGTCGGCTACCTCGCCACCCTCGGCAGCCACCGGGTCTCCTCGGACGCGCCCCTGGTCCGCATGGGCGCCGACCGCGCGATCATCCGGGCCAACGTCCGGCAGGGCGAGCGCCAGCAGCTCGTCGAGCTGGAGCTGAACCCGGGAAAGGCCAACCGCGCGCGCATCAACAGGTCCTCCCAGGTCAGGCCCCGTGACGTGCTCGGGATCGTCCGGACGGTGCTGTTCGCCCCCGAGGATCTCGCGCTGGTCAAGGGCGACCCAGGGGAGCGGCGCCGCTTCCTCGACGAGCTGATCACCGCCCGCTCCCCGCGCATGGCGGGCGTCCGCTCGGACTACGACCGGGTCCTGCGGCA
Organism: Streptomyces sp. NPDC054842; assembly: GCF_053611025.1. Lineage (NCBI taxonomy): Bacteria > Bacillati > Actinomycetota > Actinomycetes > Kitasatosporales > Streptomycetaceae > Streptomyces > Streptomyces sp. NPDC054842. Next base: position 159,304 of record NZ_JBSGZN010000013.1, on the reverse strand, counting down.
GCGCAACACCCTCCTCAAGTCGGCCGCCCTCGCCCGGCGGCACGGCGGCCGGACCATGGACCTGTCCACGCTCGACGTGTGGGACCAGCACCTCGCGCGTGTGGGCGCCGAACTCCTCGCCATGCGCCTCGACCTGGTCGCCGCGATCCAGCCACTGGCCGACAAGGCGTACGAGCAGCTGGCACCCGGCGGCGGCCCCATCGCCCTGGAGTACAAGCCGTCCTCGCCGGAGATCGCCGGCCACGCGCGCGAGGAGCTGTACGAACAGCTCATGGCCGCCCTCGCGGAGGCCCGCAAGCAGGAGATCGAGCGGGGCGTGACCCTGGTGGGCCCCCACCGCGACGAACTGCTCCTCAAGCTCGGCCAGCTGCCCGCGAAGGGGTACGCGTCCCACGGCGAGTCCTGGTCGTACGCGCTGGCGCTGCGCCTGGCCTCGTACGACCTGCTCAGGGCCGAGGGCAACGAGCCCGTGCTCGTTCTGGACGACGTGTTCGCCGAACTGGACACCCGTCGGCGCGAGCGGCTCGCCGAACTGGTCGCGCCGGGCGAGCAGGTGCTCGTGACGGCCGCGGTGGACGACGATGTGCCGGGCGTCCTCGCTGGGACGCGGTTCGCCGTGTCGGAGGGCACGGTGGAGCGCGTATGACGGAAAACACACCGGGAGCCGCCGGGGACGTCCCCGGGGGTGCGTCCGGGGGCGCGGCCAAGAAGATCCCCGAGCCGTCGGGCGTGGACCTCGCGCGCGTGGCCCTGCGCGCCGCGAAGGAGCAGGCACGCGCGCGTGGGGACGCGGCACAGCAGAAGAAGCAGGCGCGGCGCGGTGGCGGACTGCGCTCCGGCGCGCGCGCCGACGGGCGGGACCCGATGGCGCTGGGCGCCGCGATCAACCGGCTGCTCACCGAGCGGGGCTGGGAGGCCCCGGCCGCGGTGGGCGGCGTGATGGGCCGCTGGCCGCAGATCGTCGGAGACGACCTGGCCAAGCACTGCGTGCCCCAGAAGTACGACGAGGACGAGCGCGTGCTGACCGTGCAGTGCGATTCGACGGCCTGGGCCACGCAGCTGCGGCTGCTGGCCCCGCAGCTGGTCGCACGGCTCAACGAGGACCTCGGACACGGCACCGTGAGGGTGATCAAGGTGCTCGGCCCCGGTGGCCCCGCCCGCCGTTTCGGCCCCCTGCGCGCCCCTGGCAGCACCGGCCCCGGTGACACCTACGGGTGACCTGACTCGTCAGTAGCTAGGGGTTGACACCCGGAAGCGCTGAGTGCCTCCGTGAGCCTCTTGGAGCCCCGTTCCGCATATGGGGAGTCGCGAGAGACCGGTTGAGGGCGGCACATGCGGACTCAGGTACCCGCAAACCCCCATCACTGTCGGCGCTACCGGTAGACTGGAAGCCAATCCCGCCCCGCTTGCGGGGAGCTTCGGGAAAAGGTGTGCAAGGCAGGCTTACCAACGCAACACGCCGCAGCCGCTCCGGCCACCGCCGGAAGCTTGGTTCGTGCTGTGCCAGAAAGGGCGCTTCGTGGCCGATTCCGGCAACCCCAACGAGAACATCGCCGCTACCGAAACGGATGAGGAGGGTAAGGCGCCCCGCTCAGAAGCACACGCCGGCACAGCTGAGGCCCAGGGCGTTGCGTACGACGCCAGCGCCATCACCGTCCTCGAAGGGCTGGACGCGGTCCGCAAGCGGCCCGGCATGTACATCGGCTCGACCGGTGAGCGCGGCCTCCACCACCTCGTGTACGAGGTCGTCGACAACTCCGTCGACGAGGCCCTCGCCGGTCACGCGGACACGATCGAGGTCACGATCCTCGCCGACGGCGGCGTACGGGTCGTCGACAACGGCCGCGGCATCCCGGTGGGCATCGTCCCGTCCGAGGGCAAGCCGGCCGTCGAGGTCGTGCTGACCGTGCTGCACGCGGGCGGCAAGTTCGGCGGCGGCGGTTACGCGGTCTCCGGTGGTCTGCACGGCGTGGGTGTCTCCGTCGTGAACGCGCTGTCCACGAAGGTGGCCGTCGAGGTCAGGACCGACGGCCACCGCTGGACGCAGGACTACAAGCTGGGCGTCCCGACGGCCCCGCTGGCCAAGCACGAGGCGACCGACGTCACGGGCACGTCGGTCACGTTCTGGGCCGACGGCGACATCTTCGAGACCACGGACTACTCCTTCGAGACGCTCTCGCGGCGCTTCCAGGAGATGGCGTTCCTCAACAAGGGCTTGACGATCAAGCTCACGGACGAGCGTGACTCCGCGAAGGCCGTGACCGGTGCGGACGAGGCGGGTGCGGACGAGAACGACGAGGTCAAGACCGTCACGTACCACTACGAGGGCGGCATCGTCGACTTCGTGAAGTACCTCAACTCCCGCAAGGGCGACGTCATCCACCCCACGGTGATCGACATCGAGGCCGAGGACAAGGAGCGCCTGCTCTCCCTCGAGGTCGCGATGCAGTGGAACAGCGGCTACAGCGAGGGTGTGTACTCCTTCGCCAACACCATCCACACGCACGAGGGCGGCACGCACGAAGAGGGCTTCCGGGCCGCTCTGACGGGTCTGATCAACCGGTACGCGCGCGACAAGAAGCTGCTGCGCGAGAAGGACGACAACCTCACGGGCGACGACATCCGCGAGGGTCTGACGGCGATCATCTCGATCAAGCTCGGCGAGCCCCAGTTCGAGGGCCAGACCAAGACCAAGCTGGGCAACACCGAGGCGAAGACCTTCGTCCAGAAGGTCGTCCACGAGCACATCAGCGACTGGCTGGACCGCAACCCGAACGAGGCCGCGGACATCATCCGCAAGTCGATCCAGGCGGCCACCGCGCGCGTGGCGGCCCGCAAGGCGCGCGACCTCACCCGCCGCAAGGGCCTGCTGGAGTCGGCGTCCCTGCCGGGCAAGCTCTCCGACTGCCAGTCGAACGACCCCACCAAGTGCGAGATCTTCATCGTCGAGGGTGACTCCGCCGGCGGTTCGGCCAAGTCCGGCCGCAACCCGCAGTACCAGGCGATCCTCCCGATCCGGGGAAAGATCCTCAACGTCGAGAAGGCGCGGATCGACAAGATCCTGCAGAACCAGGAGATCCAGGCGCTGATCTCCGCCTTCGGCACCGGAGTCCACGAGGACTTCGACATCGAGAAGCTCCGCTATCACAAGATCATCCTGATGGCGGACGCCGACGTCGACGGCCAGCACATCAACACCCTGCTGCTGACCTTCCTGTTCCGCTTCATGCGGCCGCTGGTCGAGGCCGGGCACGTCTTCCTGTCCCGCCCGCCGCTCTACAAGATCAAGTGGGGCCGTGACGACTTCGAGTACGCCTACTCGGACCGCGAGCGCGACGCCCTGATCGAGCTCGGCCGCCAGGCGGGCAAGCGGGTCCGGGAGGACTCGATCCAGCGCTTCAAGGGTCTCGGCGAGATGAACGCCGAGGAACTGCGCATCACGACGATGGACCAGGAGCACCGCGTCCTCGGCCAGGTCACGCTGGACGACGCCGCCCAGGCCGACGACCTGTTCTCGGTCCTCATGGGCGAGGACGTCGAAGCACGCCGCGCGTTCATCCAGCGCAACGCCAAGGACGTCCGCTTCCTCGACATCTGAGTCGGTCTCAGCTGACCGCCGCAGAAAGGATCTTCACCAGCAATGGCCGACGAGAACACTCCGAGCATCCCTGACGAAGAGGGCGAGATCGCCCTGCGCGTCGAGCCCGTCGGGCTCGAGACCGAGATGCAGCGCTCCTACCTCGACTACGCGATGTCCGTCATCGTGTCGCGCGCGCTGCCCGACGTACGGGACGGCCTCAAGCCCGTCCACCGCCGCGTCCTGTACGCCATGTACGACGGCGGCTACCGGCCCGAGAAGGGCTTCTACAAGTGCGCCCGCGTCGTCGGCGACGTCATGGGCAACTACCACCCGCACGGCGACTCCTCGATCTACGACGCGCTGGTCCGCCTCGCGCAGCCGTGGTCGATGCGGATGCCGCTGGTGGACTCCAACGGCAACTTCGGATCTCCCGGCAACGACCCGGCGGCCGCCATGCGGTACACCGAGTGCAAGATGATGCCGCTGTCCATGGAGATGGTCCGCGACATCGACGAGGAGACCGTCGACTTCACGGACAACTACGACGGCCGCTCCCAGGAGCCGACCGTCCTCCCGGCCCGCTTCCCGAACCTGCTGATCAACGGCTCCGCCGGTATCGCGGTCGGCATGGCCACCAACATCCCGCCGCACAACCTGCGCGAGGTCGCGTCCGGCGCCCAGTGGTACCTGGAGAACCCGGAGGCCTCGCACGAGGAGCTCCTGGACGCGCTGATCGAGCGCATCAAGGGCCCGGACTTCCCGAGCGGCGCCCTCGTGGTGGGCCGCAAGGGCATCGAGGAGGCGTACCGCACCGGCCGCGGCTCCATCACGATGCGCGCGGTCGTCGAGGTCGAGGAGATCCAGAACCGCCAGTGCCTGGTGGTCACGGAACTCCCCTACCAGGTGAACCCGGACAACCTCGCGCAGAAGATCGCCGACCTCGTCAAGGACGGCAAGATCGGCGGCATCGCCGACGTCCGCGACGAGACCTCGTCCCGCACCGGCCAGCGCCTGGTCATCGTCCTGAAGCGCGACGCGGTCGCCAAGGTCGTGCTGAACAACCTGTACAAGCACACCGACCTCCAGACGAACTTCGGCGCCAACATGCTGGCGCTCGTCGACGGCGTGCCGCGCACCCTCTCCCTGGACGCGTTCATCCGGCACTGGGTGGCGCACCAGATCGAGGTCATCGTCCGCCGTACGAAGTTCCGGCTGCGCAAGGCCGAGGAGCGCGCGCACATCCTGCGCGGCCTCCTGAAGGCCCTGGACGCCATCGACGAGGTCATCGCGCTGATCCGGCGCAGCGACACCGTCGACATCGCGCGCGAGGGCCTGATGGGCCTCCTGGAGATCGACGAGATCCAGGCCAACGCCATCCTCGAGATGCAGCTGCGCCGACTGGCCGCCCTGGAGCGCCAGAAGATCATCCAGGAGCACGACGAGCTCCAGGCCAAGATCCGCGAGTACAACGAGATCCTCGCCTCGCCGGTGCGCCAGCGCGGCATCATCAGCGAGGAACTCAACGCGATCGTCGAGAAGTTCGGCGACGACCGGCGCTCCAAGCTGGTCCCCTTCGACGGCGACATGTCCATGGAGGACCTGATCGCCGAAGAGGACATCGTCGTCACCATCACGCGCGGCGGCTACATCAAGCGGACCAAGACCGAGGACTACCGCTCGCAGAAGCGCGGCGGCAAGGGCGTCCGCGGCACGAAGCTCAAGCAGGACGACATCGTCGACCACTTCTTCGTGTCCACCACGCACCACTGGCTGCTGTTCTTCACGAACAAGGGCCGGGTCTACCGCGCGAAGGCGTACGAGCTGCCGGACGCCGGCCGTGAGGCGCGCGGACAGCACGTCGCGAACCTGCTCGCCTTCCAGCCGGACGAGGCGATCGCCGAGATCCTGGCGATCCGCGACTACGAGGCGGCGCCCTACCTGGTCCTCGCCACCAAGGGCGGACTGGTCAAGAAGACGTCTCTGAAGGATTACGACTCCCCGCGGTCCGGTGGCGTCATCGCGATCAATCTCCGCGAGACGGAGAGCGGTTCGGACGACGAACTGATCGGTGCTGAGCTGGTTTCGGCGGAGGATGATCTGCTGCTGATCAGCAAGAAGGCGCAGTCCATCCGGTTCACCGCCACGGATGACGCGTTGCGCCCGATGGGCCGTGCCACCTCGGGTGTCAAGGGCATGAGTTTCCGCGAGGGCGACGAGCTGCTCTCGATGAATGTTGTTCGACCCGGTACGTTCGTGTTCACTGCTACGGACGGCGGGTACGCGAAGCGGACCGCTGTCGACGAGTACCGCGTCCAGGGTCGCGGTGGCCTGGGCATCAAGGCCGCCAAGATCGTCGAGGACCGCGGCTCCCTCGTCGGTGCGCTGGTGGTCGAGGAGACCGACGAGATCCTCGCCATCACGCTGTCCGGCGGTGTGATTCGTACGCGAGTCAACGAGGTCAGGGAGACGGGCCGTGACACCATGGGCGTCCAACTGATCAACCTGGGCAAGCGCGATGCCGTGGTCGGTATCGCTCGGAACGCCGAGGCCGGTCGCGAGGCGGAGGAAGTCGACGGCGTGGACGCCGACGACGACACCGCCGAAGCGGTCGCGGCCGCGGGAACGGACGAGGGCGAGCAGACCCCGGCCGAGTAGCGCGAGGAGTGAGTCATCGTGAGCGGAGCCACGGGCGCCGGAACGACCGGTAAGGAAACGGACGGCGGCCGTGGCTCCGCCACTGATGCGACCGACTCCCATGACTCCCATGGATCCCAGGGGGGAACTGTGACGGACACCCGAGGTCCGCAGGCACAGCAGTACGCGGCCGGAGCGGGCCCCGCGGCTCCGGAGACACCGGCGTCCACGGCGGCCACTGCGCCCGCCGGCTCCGCCCTCCCGGGGGAACGCCAGCCGCAGCAGGCCGCCGCCGGCCCCTACCACCCGCCGCAGGCCTACCAGCCGGCTCCGGCGGGCGCGGTACGCCGTCCGCGCACCGGCGCCCGCACCACGCCCCGCACCCGCAAGGCGCGGCTCCGGGTGGCCAAGGCCGACCCGTGGTCGGTGATGAAGGTCAGCTTCCTGCTCTCCATCGCGCTCGGCATCTGCACGATCGTCGCGGCGGCGGTGCTGTGGATGGTCATGGACGCGATGGGCGTCTTCTCGACCGTCGGCGGCACGATCTCCGAGGCCACCGGCTCGAACGAGTCGAACGGCTTCGACCTCCAGTCGTTCCTGTCGCTGCCGCACGTCCTGATGTTCACGACGATCATCGCGGTCATCGACGTCGTGCTGGCCACGGCGCTGGCGACGCTCGGCGCGTTCATCTACAACCTCTCCGCGGGCTTCGTCGGAGGCGTTGAGCTGACCCTGGCCGAGGACGAGTAGCAGCGGCTCTCCGGGGCCGCCCGCAGGCCCCGGGATACCGATTTTGGGACTGGCCGCGTCGTGCGCTAATCTTCAGAGGTCAGCGCGCGGGACATACACCGCAGAGCGCGGCGGGGCTATAGCTCAGTTGGTTAGAGCGCATCCCTGATAAGGATGAGGCCACAGGTTCAAATCCTGTTAGCCCCACCAGTGCAAAGACCCCCAGTCGATACCGGCTGGGGGTCTTTGACATCCACGGCTGACATCAGCCGATCAGCGGATCTTCCAGAAGCTCGGCGAGCATCGCCACGGCTTCGCGTTCGCCGTCGCCCACCACGTGCGTGTAGACGTCCATGGTCATGCTGATCTGGCTGTGCCGCAGGATCGCCTGCGCGACCTTGGGATGCACTTTCAGGAACGCCAGCAGGGTCCCGCAGGTGTGCCGGGCGAGCCGGACCGTGATGCGGCGGACACCGGCCCGCTTCACCAGCCGCTCGAAGCTCCGAGAAAAGCCCATCGGGTCGATCGGGCCGCCCCGCTCGGACGAGAAGACGAGATCCTGCCCCGGCTCCTGGGCCCAACAGTCGCCGACGATCCGGCGTTCCAGGTCCTGAAGCTCCCGACGCTCGCGAAGAGCCCGGGCACAGAACTCGGGCAGCGGCAGCACGGCCTGAGAGGACTCGGTCTTGAGGTCCTTGAGGACCAGGCCGGCGCCCTTGACCCGCTGCACCTGCTTGATGGGCGTGAACTGTCCCCGGTCGAAGTCGATGTCCTGCCAGCGCAAGCCCAGGACCTCGCTGCGACGCAGGCCGAGAACGAGCACCAGGACGCAAGCCGCGTAGAGCCGGTGCGCGCGGGAAGCCCGCAAGAAGGCAACGGCCTCCTGAGCGTTCCAGGGCCGAGCCTCGCCCTTGCTGACCTTGGGCATGTCCACCAGCAGCGCGACATTCCGCGTCACCAGCTCCTCGCGCATGGCGCGGTTCAGGGCGTTGCGGAGGACGCGCAGCACCTCGAACCGGGCAGCAGCGCCGACACCGTCCGCCTTGAGCTTCGCCATGAAGGTACGGATCTGCGCGGGCGTCAGCCTGATCATGGCCTTCTTGCCGAGATGCGGGACCAGGTACAGCCGCACCTTGGACTCGTACTTCACGTACGTGTTGTGCTCCCGCTCTGGTTTCACGATGTGCTCCAGCCAGTAGGCCAGCCACTCGCCGAGGCTCCACGAGCGGGAGGGGACGGGAACGCCGTTGCGCTCCTGGTCCTGGAGCTTGCCGAGCTTCTCGTTCGCCTCGTCCCAGGTCCGGCCGTACACGTACTTGCGCACGCGGTTGCCGTCCGTGTCGGTGACGTAGGCAGCGCCCTGGTACCGGCCATCGGACCGCTTCGCGATGGTGCCGCCGCCGTTGGGCCGACGCTTGGCCATCAGGCAGCCTTCCCGATCTGACCGACGATGAAGTCACGGACGGCGTCATCCGGGATGCGACGGCATCCGTCGACCTTGATGGACACGAGGCGGTGAGTGCGGATGAGGTCATAGACCTTGGTCCGTCCCACCTTGAGCCGCGCCATGACCTCTGGGACGGTCAGTAGCTCCGGGGCAGCGGTGGTCATGTAGCGGCTCCTTCCAGGTCGAGCAGGGCGGGTAGTTCCTCGCGGGCGATCTCGCGGTTGAGCTGGATGTCCCGCCGGATGCTGGCGGCGAGCCAGGATTCACCGGGGGTGTGGCCGTGGCCGGCGTAGGTCCAGTGGGCGAGGGTGAGCGTGGTGGCCTCTTCGGCGTCGGGGTCCGGCAGGCCGAGGGCGGCGCGTTGCTGGGCGGCGCGGTAGTCGGCGCGGGTCTGGCGGAGGGCGCCGAGGGTGGTGGAGTAGCGGCGGGACTTGGTGGAGAAGTGGCCCCGGAAGCCGAGCATGTGAGCCCAGTCCCAAAGCTTTCGGTCCGGGTAGAGGGCGTGCAGGTCGAGGCACGCGGCGATGAGCCGGGCGGGGTGAGCGGGTACGCCGAGCAGCGCCAGGGCCTCTTTGTTGCCGATGCGGCGATCCACGGTGCCGGTGGTCTCGGCCGCCTTGGTGGCGTACTTGGCGACGTAGGAGGCCACCGCCTGTTCGGTGATTTCCTCGCCGTTGCCGAAGGCCCGGATCGTGCGGACGTCCAGCTGCGTGCCCCAGCGCAGAGTCCGGGCAGGCTGGTCACCGCTGGGGGGCACGTCTACGGCGACGCGAGCAGCAGCGGCGTGGATGGAGTCGGTGAGAAGGTCGAGGGTCGCCCACGCCGGGGGCGGATCGTCGGGTCCTTCGGGGCCGTCGAAGCGGATCACGGCGTGGAAGTGGACGGCTCCGCGCTTCTGGTACTCCGCGACCTTGCCGAAGGAGACGCGCGACTGTTCCCGTGCCGCCTTCTGCGTGAGACCAGCCCGCTTGGCGATCTCGCGGCGCAGGTAGATCGTGAAGTAGCGCCACAGCTCGGAGGCATGGTTGTTCCACAGCACCGCGCCTGCGTAGTCGTAGGCATCCGGGTCGAGCGGGGTGCCCAACTCCGGGGCGTCCTCGAGGTGGCGGGCGCCGCAACGGCACGGCCGGTTGCCGGGCCGGTTGTGCACAGGGCCGAAGGACGGAGCGGTGAGCGTGGCAAAGACCCTCGGGTGGTCCCGGACGGTGTCCGGGGTGCCCTTGGCGGGGTCGCCGACCAGTCCGGCGCGGATGAGGTGGTACGTGTCCCCCGCGTACGTCCAGGCGCAGGCCGGGCAGCGCGAGGCACGGCGATTGCCGCACGCGATGCGCAGGCGTCCTCCGGGCTCGGCGTCGGTCGAGTATCGGTGCAGGACGTGGCGGGTCTGGGCGTCGCGGACGACGACGGAGCCTTGCAGGTGGATGGGGTCGGAGCAGCCGCCGGTACGGCGGATCTGGTCTTGGATGCGATCGAAGCCGGTGGACCCGGCCAGCCTCAGCACGTCGGCGAGGGTGGCCGGGTCCAGGCCCGCCATGGTGGCGGTGTTGGTCACGTGGTCACCGCCCTGCGCGGTACAGCGAGGCGGCGGCGACGGTGCGGCCGGTGCCCTGGCAGGTCGGGCAGGTGACGCGGAGGGTGGCGCGGATGCCGTCGGTTCGGCGGGTGCCGGTGGCGATGGCGGCGGAGGCGAAGCCATCGCAGTCGCGGCAGACCCGCGTTGGCTGGGCGTGCTGGGGCATGATGGGGCTTCCCTTTCAGGTCCCTTGGATCTGGATTGGGTGCAGGCGCCCGGAGCGGCGGAAGTTTGGCGACCGAGGCCGCTCCGGGGGCCGTTCAGTTGTGGACGTTGCGCCTTCCGTGGCCCTTGGCCGCGTACATCCCGGCGTCGGCCGCCGATAGTGCGTCGGTAAGGGCGGGGACCGGCAGGTCGGTGCGGTGGCAGAGGCCGACCGAGGCGGAGACCGGCACAAGTTGTCCGTCATGGGCGACGGGTCGGTCGAGGGCGGTCCGCAGTGCCGTTGTTCCGGGCGTGCGTGCAGGGTCGGTGACGATGGCCGCGAACTCGTCTCCGCCGAGTCGGGCGGCGATGCCATGGCCGGCGCACCAGTCACGTAGTCGGCGGGCGGTCGCCGTAAGGACGGCGTCACCGGCGGGGTGTCCGTGCGTGTCGTTGATGGCCTTGAAGTCGTCCAGGTCGATCAGGATGACGAGCGCGGCCGGGTTCCTGTCGAGCAGATGTTCGGCGCGGGTGGTGAAGCCAACCCGGGTGTGAAGGCCCGTCAGCGGGTCGCGACGGGCGGTGGACAGGCGGCGCAGGAGCAGGCTGCCGTGCAGGGCCCAGCCGAGGGCCGGTAAGGCGGCGGCGATCACGGTTTCCATAGCTCACCGTCCCTTGTGCATGTCGTTGACGAGCAGGCGCAGGACGACGGCGACCAGGGCGACGGACACGCCCGTGATGGCGACCGCCAGGAGCATCGAGACCAAGACCGCACCGACGACGAGGACGACGGCGGTACCGCCGCCGACGAGGGCGAGCACGGTGCCGGGCGTGACCTGGATCGTGGAACGGGTTGAGGCCGGAGCGACCGGGGCCGGCCGAGATGCCGGGGTGCCCGGCGTGATGCTGGTCGGCTCGACCAGGATCGGCGGGGTGGCCAGGCCCGTGGGCTGCGGCATGGTCGGGAGCTTGGGACGGAACATGGGCGGATCTCCTTTCGCGGGTTACTTGACGGCGGTGTCGATGACCGGGGACAGGAGGCTGTCGGCGAGGAGGTAGCCGCCGAGGAGGAGCACAGCCACCAGCCACCAAGGCGGGCGGATGAGCTTGATGCCGAGGAAGCCGACGACGAGCAGCGCGAGCCAGAGCGGGACGTCCATGACGCGGTGTCCTCCTATGCCTTGCAGCGGTGGGTGCGGGCGGCGAGTTCGGCGGCGGAGCGGTCGTGGTAGTCGGCGGAGAAGCCGCAGCGCGGGGCGGTGCAGGCGGCGGTGTGCATCTCGCGGCCCCGACCGTCGTAGTACGTGCCGACCTGCACGGGCCCGATCCGAATCCGGTTACGGAAGCGGCGGTAGACGCTCATGGGTAGTTCTCCTTCCTGGTCAGGTGAGCTGGAGTTGGGCGGCGATTGCGTCGGTCATCGGCGCGGGCAGGTCGAGCCGGGCCGAAAGGGCCTCCGCGGGCATCGGGGCACCGGTGGACGCTTGGTGTGCGTCGGCGAGCTTGCGGGCGTGATCCAGCAGCGCGGCCGGTACCGCGGGCTGCGACGGTGCCGGTGGCAGCTCGGACGGGGCGGGTGCCGCAGGAGCGTCAGAGTGTGTGACGTCGGCTTCCGGCGGACCTGCCGGTTCGTCGTCCAAAGGCTGTGCAGGAGCAGGGCCGTGATTGTCGGCCGGGGTGTGGACCAGGAGAGTTCCGCCGAGGAAAGCCAGGGCGGGCCAGCCAGCAACGAGGATGCGTAGCCAGTCGGGCACGTGGGCCAGGTCGAGGAGTCCGGCGGTCGCGATGTTCGCGCCGAGCGAGGCGAACAGGGCGATGACGAACCAGGTCCAGGCGGAGCGGTCCCGGCGGGCCGTGCGCAATCGGCGCCAGGCGGCGACCAAGAGCAGGTCGACGGAGATCGGGTAGGCCCAGGCTTTCCAGCCGGACTGTCCGGCGGCTTCGGCCAGGTCATGCAAGTGGGCGAAGGACAGCGCGCCGGCGATGACGGCCTGGACCAGCACGGCGTCGATACGGATCGAGCGGGGCATGGGGGCACCTCCCTTCGAGGGGGGTTGGGCGAGGGAAGGAGCGGGGAGCGGTGGCCGGCCGCCCGGCCGTGGGGATCAGTCGGTGACCGGGCGCGGCTTGACCAGCGACGGACCGGCCACCGGCGCCTCGGTGGGCACGAGAGGCCGGAACGGGTCGAGGGCGGGGAAGTCCGGGACCAAGTGGGCGAACTCTTGGCAGGCTGCGATCACTTCCGCGCGGGACGTGTGCGGGGTGCGGATCTTCGACCAGCCGCCCGTCGAGTCGACCGCGACAGCCGTCCCGGGGCGCTCCATCGGGATCAGACCGGCAGCCAATACGGCGTCCGGGGCCACGTCCGCCAGGCCCATTTCGGCGGTCTGCTTGTCGTTGACCCGGTGCACGACACGGCCTGTGAGCTGGGCACGGAGCATGGTGGCGCCCTTGCCCAGGTCGGAGCCGAAGCGCTGCCCGCAGATTTCCAGGTAGATCCCGACCGCGCGGGCCATCTGCGCCAGCCGGATCAGCGCCGTGACGATCCGCTCGCGGCGTTCCTCGTCCTTCTTCGCCGAGATCAAGAACAGCTCTGCCACCTCGTCGACCAGGACGACGACCGGCACCGGCCGCAGACGTTCGGGCAGCTCCCACACGTCTGAGACCCCGTTCCGGCTCAGCAGGTCGAAGCGGTCTTCCATCTCCGCGACCAGGACCGCGAGCAGGGAAGAGGCATCGTCGGGAGTGGTGACCAGGGCCGACAGCCGGGGAGCGAACGCGGACTGTTCCACCCCGCGCTTGCAGTCGATACCGACCAACGCCACCGGCAACTGAGCCAGCCCTTTGATCAGGTTCCGCTGATACATCGACTTGCCCGAGTGATTCGCGCCCAGCGTCAGCGCCATCGGGGCCTTGCGGTAGTCCCGCTCGAATGCGGTCCCGTCCTCCCGCAACGCCACCGGCACCACCAGATCGTGCGGGGCAGCCTTGCGTGGCATCCGCACCTGGCGCAGCACGTCATAACCGGTCATGCGCAGCTCGACAAACCCGGGCTTCGTCTCAACGACGGTCACGGAGTGCACACCCCAGGCGTGCCGCAGCCGCTCGGAGGAAGCCGTCACGTCGGCGGGCTCCAGGCCGGCCGGAAGCCGCAGCGTCACCCGCAGGCCGGTCGACGTGGGCCGGACACGACGGATCTTCGGCGGTACCGGCTGGACCTCGCGACGAGCGACGCTGCGTGTCATGAACGCCCGCAGCCCGGACGGTTGAACCGTCAGCCCGCACACATCCATAGTCGACCGGTACGAGAAGGTGAACCGGCCCCAGGTGAGCGGCATGCCCACCAGCGACCAGTAGACCTGCGGGGCCCGTACTCTCGCGTAGCCGAGACCGCTGGCCCCCGCTAACGCCCCCGCGGCCTCCAGGCACATCGTCAGGTCAGCCATGATCAGGCCGCCGGGGTGATCGCGACCGCGCGGAACGAGATCCCGTGCCGCTTCTGGCCGTTGAACTCGTTCTCCCAGTCCCGTGCCTTCAGGCCGTGCACCTTGACGGGCGTCCCCGGCACGAGGTTCTCCGGGTAGCCGTTCTCCGGGACGGTCACCTGGTAGAGGTTGCCCTCCCCCTCGTCCGAGACCAGCAGGCCCACCGTGGACAGCCCCAGGCTCGGGTTGTCCCGGTCCATGGCCCGCTCACCGGTCTTCTTGTTCGCCATCTTCGGTTCCGGCGCGGTTGCCACGAACACGACGGCAGTCGAAAGGTCGATCTTGAACGACGGCATGAGCACTCCCTGTTTTGAAGCTTTGGAGCAGCCCAAAGAAGGCCATTCCTTCCCGCTGTCCTGGGACTGCGGTGGGCTTGCCACGACTGTGGCACGCAGTCCTAGGACTGTCAACAGTCCTGGGACTGTGCTTGACTGGACGGGTTGAGAGGAGTCATGCAATGGCGCCCAAGTGGCGGGAGCTGGCGGACAAGCTGGCTGAACAGATCAAGAGGGGTGAGTACGCCCCCGGCCAGCAGCTCCCGCAGATCAGGGAGCTGGTCGCAGCAGGCGAGGGCAGCAAGTCCACCGTCCATCAGGCATACAAGGCGCTTGAGGCCGAGGGCCTGGTGACGTCGTCTCGCGGTCACGGAACCGTGGTGCGCGAGCGAGTGCCTCTTAAGCGGCTCGGCATCGCCAGGTACGACAAGGCCAAGTGGCGGGACGGCGACGAGGTCGCTTTCATCGCGGACCGTGTGGCTTCCGGCCGGGGGTACCGCCGGAACGAGCAGACCCAGACGGTCAGCCGCGTCGTAGCGCCACCGGAAGTGGCAGCCGCTCATGAACTGCCGGAAGGCGCCGAGGTCTACGCCCGCGCGCGGCTGGTGAAGGAAGGCGATCAGCCGACACACACGTTGACCAGCTACTACCGGCCCGAGCACGTCGAAGGCACTCGATTGGTAGACCCCACGCCGGGGCCCGCCGGCCGAGGCGGAGGGTTCCGCGTGCTGTACGACGCGGGTTACGAGATCGACCACATGAAGGAGCGACTCTTCGCCCGTGCTGCCACACCGGACGAGGTGAAGCAGCTCCAGCTACCGCCGGGCGAACCGGTCGTCGAGCTGCACCGGACGACCTACACGGCCGCGGGCATCGTCGTGGAGTACGCCATCGGGGTACACGCGGCATCGCGCTTCGCGTGGGAGTACGACTTCAAGGTGCCCGACTCAGCGAAGGACAGTGAGGGGTAGCAGTGATCTCGACACAGGATTGGGCAGACGCCCGGCGCGTATGGGACTACCACCAGATGGGTCACTCACCCCGGCCGTGCTCGGTTGCCATCGGGCTCGGGAGCCACGACCTGGGAGTGGCCGACACGGCAGTGGACCTGTACAAGCGCGGCATGGCTCCCCTACTCCTGTTCACCGGTGCCACCAGCCCCACGACACGGGAACGCATGCCCCGCGGTGAAGCGGTGCACTACCGGGAGCGGGCATTGGAACTCGGTGTCCCCAGTACGGCCGTTCTCGTAGAGCCTCGCGCTCGCAACACGGGTGAGAACATCCGCTTCTCGCGAGAACTGTTGGAAGAGGCCGGCATCGAGGTGTCCTCGGTGCTCATGATCAGCAAGCCGTACGAGGAGCGGCGAGCGTACGCCACCGCACGCAAGCTCTGGCCCGAAGTCGAGATCGTCAGCGCTTCCACTCCGATGACGCTCGACCAGTACGTCGACTCCATCGGCGACGCCCGCCTAGTGATCGACATGCTGGTCGGTGCGCTTCAACGACTGATGATCTACCCCGAGCAGGGATTCATGATCAGCCAACCGGTGCCCGCCGACGTGGCCGATGCGTACGAGCGCCTGTGCCAAGCCGGATTCACGAGCCGACTCATGGCCACCGACGCGCCTTCGGCTTGATCCGAGCAAGAGCGAGAGCTGTTACAGGTTTCTCTACCTCATCAAGCCCCGGCTGCGCTCCGCTCCGCCGGGCGCGCTTCCCGGCTCTGGCTGCGCCCGCGCTCCTGCCTTCGGCCCGCTCGGCGCTGCCGCCGCCGACGCGCGCTCACATGTGGATAGGGCCGGAAGCCATGAGTCGATCACCGCATTGCGCCGCCTACGGTCAAGACGATGCCTCCGGCGGGGGATCGGCCGGCACCGGGATGGAGGGGGCGCCGTTCGCGGCCGCGGGCCCGTAGGGGGGTGCCCGGAGGGCTCCCATCCCGTCCACCGCCGACCCAGGCAGAGCCGAGCAGACGCGGTTCATGGCGTCCAGGTCGTTCGTACAGTGGCGCGCTCCACCTGGACGCCATGAACCACGCCCGCTCCACGGTGTGTGGGTCGACGGCGGACGGGATGGGAGCGCGGGTGAGTCGTGAGTAAGGGACGCGTCGGAACCTGTCGGCACACCGACTGGCCTGCTTACAAAGGGACTTGACTACCAATCAAGCCGACAGTTGTCAGTGAGGGACGCTACGCTTATAAAAATCGCCCCTCACCAGAGGGAGCGTTCTTATAACCCCAGGGAGGGGTGTGTGAGCGAGAACGCCTGGGCCAGGCCCGACGAAAGCGGCGGCCACGAAGTTCAGCTCGCGGAACTGGGCTTGAAGTACGAGTACTTCGAGCGCCTGATCAGCGAGGGGGAAGAGGCTCGGGCTGGCGCCACGGAGGACGACGCTGCCAACGCTGCGGGCACCTTTGACTACTTCGCCCGTGTTCGCACCCTGCGCTACCTGCTCAGGACCGAGGAGGGCTGGAAGCGCTACGACCCCAAGCAGTCCCCGCTCACAGTCAACCCCGCCAAGACGATGGCCATTGGGGTCTTGCTGGGCGATGCCCGCACAGGACTGCCGGGGAAGCCGCAGCCTCGAAGTCACAGGCCGGCGGGGGTCGCGAAGGAGTCCTTGGTGGCTCGCAACCAGGACCTCGAACCGGGCCTGTTCCCGCTGCCCCACCAGGAAGAGGCCGAGGCGGAGCTCACGGAGGACGAGTACGCACGTTTGACGACGTGGTACCTGTTGACTTACCGGTACGCAGCGAGGAAGCAGGGCTTCATCGAGGTGCGGAGCGAACTGTCCCTCCCCAGTAGGGTGGGTGCCAAGGGCAAGATCGATAGCTGGGACCGGAGGATCCTCCTTCCTGCTATTCGATTCAAAAGGACGTTCGATTACCCTGAGGGCGACGCTGGCTTCGACGTTCCCGTCGAAGAGTGGTGAGATAGGGGCAATCCGGTCATATGTGAGGGTGGCGGTAGCAGATGGTTTCTTCCTCGCGTATCGCCATCGCTCGCAAGCGAAGGGGGCTCACCCTCGCGGAACTCAGCGAGCGCGTGGGGGTGAGTCTTCAGAGCCTGTCCAACTATGAGACTGGGCGCACCGACCCTACGAGCGAGACGCTTGCAAGGATCTCAGCCGCACTAGACTTCCCGGAATCGTTCTTTCGGAAAAGCGACGTCGAGCTATTGCCGCTAGATGCCGTGTCGTTTCGGGCGCGTAGCAAGCTGGCTGCGGCGCCAAGGGATGCGGCACTCGCTGCCAGCACGTTGGCGTTGGAGTTGAACGACTGGATTGAGTCCCGCTACAAGCTGCCAGCCGCGCAACTGCCTACTTTGGGTCGTCTCGACCCTGAGTCTGCGGCGGACGTTCTTAGGGCACGCTGGGGTTTGGGTGATGCGCCGATCTCGAACATGGTTCACTTGGTCGAATCGCGCGGCGTGCGGGTATTCTCACTGCCCCCCGAGTTTTCTGATGTGGACGCCTTTTCCTTCTGGCGGAATGGTACGCCCTTCATTTTCTTGAGTACTCTGAAGAGTCCGGAGCGTGGACGGTTCGATGTGGCCCACGAGCTAGGCCACCTTGTGCTCCATGGTGAAGAACGGGGTCTTCACGGCCCTCCTGCGGAGAAAGAAGCTAACTCGTTCGCCAGCGCCTTTCTGATGCCACAGGCTAGCGTTAAGAATCTCATTCCGAAGTCGCCCCTGCCATCTCAGATTATTGAGGCTAAGAGGATTTGGAAAGTTGCAGCCATGGCGCTCACGTATCGGCTGCACGATCTTGATCTGTTGTCGGATTGGCACTATCGCAAAGCGTGTATTGAGCTGAGTAAGAAGGGTTACCGGTCTTCGGAACCTCGGGGTATTCCTACTCGCGAAAAATCGCAGCTTTTGGAGAAAGTGTTCAATATGGCGCATGGGAAGGGTATTTCGACTCGTCAAGTTGCAGATGATCTAGACGTCAGTACCCAAGAGCTCAGTAGCTGGATCTTCGGATTGGTGGTCACGGTTCGGGCCGGAGCCGGTCGTGGTGTGCCCCCAGTCGCTTCTAGGCCCCGCCTGTCCATCGTTAGGTGAGCATGGCTCTGCCCGCGAGTGGTGTGGAGATGAGCACAACTCCTGGGACAGCTGGGTTTCCACTCTGTGCCTCGACCTGACACCAGCGGCTGACACCAACAGGGGCGCACGGCGACGGTTCCCGCCGAACACCAGCGGATCGCCGGCCTGGGAGGCGCTAGGGCTGACGAGCGCCAACACCCTCCGATCATCGACCTGATAAGGATGAGGCCACAGGTTCAAATCCTGTTAGCCCCACAGTGCGAAGACCCCCGGTCCGGATGGATCGGGGGTCTTCGGCGTCTGCAGGACTCCTGGGGCCGAGGGCCTGGCCTCCCCGCCGCCGGCCCTGGCCGGAACCGCCTTCCAGGCGACTACCTGCGGGCCCTGCGGTAGGCGATCAGCAGGCCCAGGAGGATGCCGACGAGGAGCGTCGCGGTCAGGACGATCCACAGGGGGAGGGTGACGTCGGAGATCCAGAGCCGGATGGTCACCGACTTGGTGTTGGCGGCGATGAACCAGATGGCGAGGGCTGCGAGCACGAAGAAGCCGACGGAACGCAACCGGTAGTCCCGCCCCTTGACCGTCAAGGTGGACGGCCCACGAGGTTTCGCGGTTTTCTGGGCCATACGACCAGTATCGGCCGGTTCCCGGTAACTGGCGACTCGGTTGTCCCTCCCGGGCCGCCCGTCCAGGTACACGATGTCGCCCGGGCGGTTGCCGCCTCAGAAGTTGCCTAGGGGTCTGTCGTGGAAGTGCCGTGACATGAGGCGTTCGTCGTGCCGGCCGGTGCCGTGGTCCGCTGGGCCGGGGGCAGCGGTGAGGGTCCGAAGAGCCTGGAACGTCGAAGGCCCGGCGACTCGCAGGAGTCGCCGGGCCTTCGCCCTGTGTGGCTTTGTACGCAAGTTCGCCGCTACGTCAGGGGCGTGCCTTGTGGTGGTGCCGCGGGCTCAGTGCTGGAGGGGTGTGAGGGGCTCCGGGGCGGCCTCGGCGGGGGAGTCGTCGTCGCAGGGGGCGTCCGTGTCCGTCGCGGCCTCGTCGTCGGTCGCGCGGTGGCGGCAGCTCGGTGAGGAGCCGTGGGCCTCGGCGCGGATGCGCTGCTTCATCGTGGGGGGCAGGGACCGGCTGTAGGACCAGGCCCAGGGGGATGCCGTCGGCACGGTCACGGCGGTGCCGGTGTTGCGCGGGGCCTCGGCCTGCGGTACCGCGGCGGCCGCGGCGGTCGTGATGAGTCCGAGCGTCGTGCACACCGCGAGGAAGGCGGTGACGATGGCGATCCACAGCTTCATGACCTTGTTCTGGGCCATGGCCCCTCACTTTCGGGTTGGGCGATTTGCGTACTTTCCTCATGATGTGTATGAGCGCCGCGAAGTGGTGGACCGACGCCCGTGGCGCGTCGATGTTCAGATGAACACCACCCGGATGGACCCATGGAGACCGAAAACCCCGGATCTGCGGTGGTAAATCACTGTGTGTGATGAGTTGTCACCCTATGAACGGGGCCCGGCTCTACGGTCCTACTGGGGTGCGCGGGGCGGGAGTTGAGGGCCGACGCAGGTCACCGATCGGTATCGGTCGGTGTGTATAGTCGGGCGCCAGAGGTCCCCTACGTCAAGGAAAGACGAGGTAGCGCGGTGAAGAAGCTTCTCCTGGTCGCACTGGCCGCCATCGGCGGGCTCCTCGTGTACCGCCAGATCCAGGCGGATCGCGCCGAGCAGGATCTGTGGACGGAGGCGACTGACTCCGTGCCCACGGGTTCGTGAGTAGCGACACCAGTCTCAGAGCAGACCCCGGCCGTCCACACGGTCGGGGTTTTGTGTTGTCACGGGCCGGGCGGGCCCGCCGAGCCGGGTCGTTCAGCGCGTGGCGCCCGGGGGAACGCACCGCTTCCGCTCGTGGCCGTGGTCCCGGGAGTTTCGTTTCGGCCTCTCCTGACCGGAGTGCGGGCGCCGTGACGACGTGCGCGGCAGGATGGGCCACGGTCCGGGGGAGACGACGAGGGGTGGCGCGGGATGGGGCGGCGCACGGTGAGGCGCGGCCGTACACCGGTGGCGGTGGTGGCGGCGCTGTGCACGACAGGGGCCCTGGGTGTGACGGCGGCGGTACCGGGACAGGCGGCGGCGAACCCGTCGTCGTGGCCGGCCGGTGCAGCGCAGGGCGCCGGTGCCCGTGCGGGAGCCGTTTCCGCGTCCCCCGTGCACGCGGCCCGGCTGCTCCCCTCCGCCGGTGACCCGGACCCGTACGCCTTCGACGAGGACGCCAGGACGGTCGAGGGCGCGGACGGCGCCACCGGGGCCGTCCGCCTGGAGCCCGGAGGCACGTACCGCAGTTCCATAGGCGAGGACGGCAAGCTCTACTACCGCCTCGAACTCGACGCCGCCTCCAGCGCGTACGTCTCCGCCACGGCCGTGCCCGCCCCGGGGAGCGAGGTCTCGGCGGCGGACGGCGTCAAGGTGTCCGTGCAGGAGGCCGACGGCTCCACCTGCTCCGTCAAGTCCGCCCACATCGGAGCCACCCAGAGCCCGCACCCGATCGCCGCCTCCGCGTCCCGTGAAATCGGGCGCACGAAGTACGTGTGCCAGGAGCCCGGGACGTACTACGCGGTCGTCGAGCGCAGCGGGCCGCCCGGCTCCTCCCCGGACGACTGGGACCTGGAGATCGGCTACGTGACGGAGCCCAGGCTGCGGAAGGCCGACGCGACGACCGCCCCGGAGAACTGGGACTCTGCCCCGCCCGAGGGCCTCCTGGGCGATGCCGGGCGCCGCGTGGGCGGTACCGGCTTCAGCACCGCCGCTCCCCTCGGTGAGGGCGTCTGGCAGACCGGGATCGAGGCCGGGCAGACCCTCTTCTACAAGGTGCCCGTCGACTGGGGCCAGCAGGTCTACGCGACCGCCGAACTCGGCGCCGCGGGCAGCGGCGGCCGCTACGTCGGCACCGCCCTGGCCATGGCGCTCTACAACCCGGTGCGGGGCTTCGTCGAGGACGTCGGCTCCGGGTACGGCGGCAGCCGGCGGTCGGCCGCGCTGCCCGTGCTGCCGCCCGTGGCGTACGACAACCGGCACGCGATCAGCGCCCGGGTGAGCGCGATGCGCTTCGCCGGTTCCTACTACCTCGTGGTGCACCTGGGCGCCGGGGTCGCCGAGAAGTTCGGGGACGGCCCGGTCCCGCTGACGCTGCGCGTGCGCGTGCGCGGCGACGCGGAGGACGGCCCGGCCTACCTGGGCCGCGCCCGGCCGGACGGCGCGTTCGAGGTCACCGCGGAGGACCGCGGGGCGGCCTCCGGAGCGGCGGGAAGCGGCCTGTCGGGCGGGGGCGGCGACGGCACCGAGGACGGCGGCGGAGTCGGCGGGAAGGCCGCGATGAAGGTGGTCGCCGCGACGGGGATCGGGTCCGGCTGCGCGCTGGTGCTCACGCTTGTCCTGTGGACGGCCCTGGCGCGCCGGCGCGCGAGCCCGGCGCGTGCGGGCTCCGGGCGGAGACGGAGCCGCTGAACCCCGGATTCCGAGGGTGAACCCCGGATTCCAAAGATGCACCCGGACTCCGGGGGCGCGGCCGTCACGGGGGCCGAGTACGGCGTGCACCGCGCGGTCTCCGGCATCGGCGGGGCCCGGAGTGGCGGGAAGTCCCGATTCCGCTCCGCTCTCTTCGAGAGTGCCCGTGTGCCCCTCTGGAGGCTCCTGCGGCCTGCCTCCCGGTCAGATCCTCGCCAGCGCCCAGAACCCGACGGCGAAGCAGGCGAGGGCCAGGAGCAGCATCGGAAGGGCCACCTTCGCGGGCGGGCCCGGGCGCCTGGTGCGGTGCCGTGCGGCCGAGGGTGACGGACGCGGGGCCTGCGGCGCGGGTGCCGGGGCGGCGTACGAGGCCGTGGGGGCGAGCGCGTGCTGCGGCAGCGCGGTCATCGGTGCCATGGGCTGGTGGACGGTGGAGACGTGCGTGGGTGCGAAGGGGAGGGCGTGCACGTGGGCCGGTGTCGGCAGCTCGGCGGGGGCCGGGGACGGGTACGGCCGCACGGGGACGGCCGGTTGCGGGCGGGGGGTCTCCGCCAGGGCCCGGGGCGGCGGCAGATGGAAGCTCCCGGTGTCCGACATCGTGGACGGTTGGGGCGCGGTGTCGTCACCGACGGCCGACGGCGTCGGGTCCGTGTGCCGTGGCGGAGCGGGGTACGTCGTCCCGCCCCGGTGCCGGCCCTGTTCCGGCTGGCCGGAGGGTTCCTGGGGGAGTACGGGTTCACCGGCCGGGCGGGGAGGGATCGCGCCCTCGTAGGGCTGCGGGTGCCCGGCGCCGGTCGTGGGGAAGCCGGGCTGTGCGGTCTCCGTGCGCGGTCCGGAGTCCGGAACGCCGCCGTCCGCACGGGGGCGCCCGTCGCCGCCGCCGGGGAGCGGGGGTATCGCACCCGCAGGAGGGCGGGGCGGTACGCCGGCGGCGGGGTGGGGCGGGACTCCCGTTCCCGTGCCGAAACCGGTCTCCGTACCCGCACCAGGGCCGGTCCCCGTGCCGAAACCGGTGCCCGTGCCGGGGCCGGTACCGGGATACGGGGGTACGGCGCCGTTGACCGGGTGGGGAGGTGTCTCGGCGCCGGCCGGGCGGAGTGGCGCCCCGTGGGCAGGACGCGGCGGAATCGTGCCGTGGCCCGGTCCCGGGGGAAGCGTGCCGCCGTCGGGCCGCGGGGGGATCGGGGTGCCGTCGGGCAGCGAGGGCGCCGCGCCGATGTCCGGCCACGGCGGTGTCGTGTCGGCGCCGTCGGGGGACGCGGAGCCCGGGAGCGGGGGCGTCCGTGTCACTCCCGGTGCCTTGCGGAGCGGTCCCTCGGGGCCGAACCCGGCGGGCAGCGGTCCCACCTGGTCGAAGACCTCGACCAGCTCGTCGTCGGGCCCCGGCTCGGGCAGGAGTTCGATGGCGGAAGCCAGGGCTTTGCGCGCGCCCGTCGCGGTACGGAACCGTGCGTCGGGGTCGGGCTGCAGCAGCGTCGCGACGACCTGCCACAGGGGCTCGGGGATGCTCTGGGGCGCCCTGGGCGTGCCGTGGGCGGCGAAGTGCTCGATCAGCGCCTTGGCGTCGGGCTTGGCGCCTTCGAGGAGGTAGACGGCGACCAGCCCGACGGCGAACAGGTCGGCGGGGAAGTCGGGGTCGGCGCCCATCATCTGCTCGGGCGCGAAGTAACCGGGCGTGCCGACCACGTAGTTGGTCTCGGTCAGCCGGGGCTCGCCGAGACGCATGGCGATGCCGAAGTCGGAGAGCCTGAGCCGCGGCCGGGCCGTGCCGGTCGCCTCCAGGAGCACGTTGGCGGGCTTGATGTCGCGGTGCACCACTCCTTCCGCGTGCACGGCGGCGAGCCCGGCGAGGAGCTGGTCGAGCAGGGTGCAGACGAAGTGCGGGGGCAGCGGGCCGTAGTCGCCGACGAGATGGACCAGGGAGCCTCCGGCCACCAGATCCATCGTGAAGAGGACCTTGTCGTCGTCGGCTGCCCAGCTGGCCGGGGCGAGCACATGGGGATGGTCGATCCGCAGCGCCTGCTCGCGCACGAACCGCAGCAGCGAGTGCGCGTCGCTCTGCTGGAGGACCTTGGCGGCCACGTACCGGCGGCGCCGGTGGTCCCAGGCGCGCCAGACGGCACCGACTCCCCCGCGTCCGATCGGGTCGACCAGTTCGTACCGGCCGGCGAAGACCTCACCCATGGTCGTGCCTCGCTCCCCCTTCGGAGTCGGCCCGGCTGCCGCGTGCCGCGGTGCCCGGTCGGCCGGAGCTCGTCGAAGTGCCCGCGCCCCCGGGGCACTTCAAGGCGCCCCGCTGTCCGGGCCGCCCGGTGGTCTCGGTTGCCGGGTGCCGTTGCCCGGGCCGTCGTGCGGTCTCCTGACTGCGCATACCCCGTCAGGTGCCCGGCTGCCCACCTCCCCGTCCGAAGGCCCAGGAACCCTTCGTCACGGGGGTGTTGCCGCCGGGCGGTCTGCTCAGTTCTGGTGGGACTGGTAGTGCGCCACCGCGTCGGAGGTACGGCCCGCGCCGTACACCCGGAGGAACTCTGCCAGTTCCGGGTGGGTCGGGGCGAGGGTGTCCGCCGCTTCGATGATGTCCCCCGCCGCCGCCACGGAACGCAGCAGCGACTGGATCTCGCGGACCACCCGCTTCACCGTCGGGGCCCCTGAACTGCTGGTCGTCTGCGTGGTGTTGCTGAGCACCGAGCCCCCCTGGGACTTCTTGATCTCGTCCATCCGGGCGGTGGCCTCGGCCGCGCTGACACTGCCGTCCGCGACCTGCCCCGCCAGGTCCTGGAGCAGCTGGACCCGCTGGACCACGGCGGGATTGCCGATCTTGGCGCGCTGACCGCTCATCAGCTGCGACAGCATGGGGGCGGACAGCCCAAGCACCCCGGCGAGACGCGCCTGGTTGAGACCCAGATCGTCGATGAGCCTACGGAACAGCGCCCCCAGCGGCTCCCCGTACCAGTTCCGCTGCAGCTCCCGGGCTCTTGCGGTCGCTTCCTGCTGTGCGGCGTCCATTGCGTCTCCCCATCGCTTCCCCAAGTACCGTGGTTCGCTGCCGCGAACCACGCCGAGCATCTTACGGAGAGTGGTCGTCCACGGGGACCCCCTATCTTTTTGCGAGATCCCGGGGGTGACCCGGTACTCTGGTCTGCGGCGCCCGCCGGTGCGAGTCTCCTCCGGCCGGACGTTCTCTTCCGGGGCCTTAGCTCAGTTGGTAGAGCGCTGTCTTTGCATGGCAGATGTCAGGGGTTCGACTCCCCTAGGCTCCACACCTCGGACCGGCCGGCCACCCTCATGGGGCGGCCGGTCGGTCTTCTTATGCCCCCGTTTCTCCCGGTGTCCGACGACTCCGGGAGCCCGGTGGAGGCGATGCGGGCACGGACGAGTGACCTGCATCACACGCAAAACATTTGCTCCGTTGCATTTATTTGCGCAAAGGGAAGTCGAAACCGAAGCCCGCGGGGCGGTCACGCCGGCGGCTCGCGCCTCCATGGAGTCGTGTCCGCCGATGAGGGGGCCTTACGGGGGCGGGGGTGGCCGCCGTCCCGTAACCGGCGCAATGCGCTCCGTTAAGGTTTTTGTGTGGATGTCATGTGTGCGGGTCATTGCAAACGTCATCGAGGGCGAGTGCTGTAAACGCCACTGTCCGCACCCGGAAGCGCCGTTCCGGTTCGTGTTCCACGTGAAACAACGCCGTGGGGCAGAAGACCCTCAAGTCTTCTGCCCCACGGCGTTGTTGAGGCCGGCGCGGTGGCCGGGATCAGCGGTGCTCGTCGCGGTCCGCCGACTCCTCCTCGGCTTCCTTGGCCTGTACCTCCGGGTCCAGGGCGGCCTGGCTGCCGTCCACGGCCGAGAGGTGACCGTTGTCCGGCACCTCGGTGGCGGCGGGGGGCTCGACCAGCCAGTCAGGGTTGGCCTGCTTGTCCCACCACTTCCAGGCCGCGAAGGCGCCGCCCGCCACGACGCCCAGAATGGCCAGGCCCTTGGCGATCCGCCCGGCCCTGGCCCGCCGCTGCTGCTTGCGGACCAGCTTCTCGATCTGCTTGGGCGAGACCTGACCGCGCAGGGCGGCCAGTGCGGCGACTCCGCGGGCCGCGGCCTCCTTGCTCACGGGCTGGGCCGCCGCGACCGCCTGGTCGATCCTCGGCTTCGAGTAGTCGGCGGCCTGACGAGCGGCCTTGCGGGTACGGACCGCCGCGTCATGGGCGGCCTGGTCGACTTTCGGCGGTACGTGCGAGCGGGCCTGTTCCAGCCGCGGCGCGAGATGAGCGCCGTACTGGACGCGGGCCTGGTCGGCGGCCAGCGACACCTTCGGCGCAAGCCGTACGCGTGCCTCGTTTGCGTAGTGAGCGGCCCTGTCCTTGGCCGTGTCGGCATAGGGCGCCACCACTTCCGCGGCGTGCAGCACGCTGTCCTTTGCCGAGCCGGTCGCGGCGCGCACGCTGTCGATGCGGGTCACGGGTTTCCTCCTCCTCGGTGGCGTACGGTATTTCACCTTTCCGCCCTTATCGGGATCATGCCCGCCAGTGACCACCGGGGCATGTGAGGACGGGCATCCGGGTCACGAATGCCCCCCTCCCGGGCGAGCCCGGAGTGGTCGCCGATCACAGGACGATCGGTGACCATCAGGCGACGATCAGGTCCAATAGCGGATTAATACAGGGCAACGGGAGCTTGTCGACGACAATGCCACGGATCGTCGCGACGCGCCCCCATCCGGGAGGACTCGACCGGTTTTCTGCGCACATCACCCCCGGACGTCTGTCCGGGGACGTGATCCGGGTGCCCGGTAGAAAGAGACCCAATCGCCGGGACGAGTGGTGGCGGGCGTCGGTTAGGCCGGTCCGTGCGAGGATCGGGGAGTCAGAGAAGGCAACGGAAGGCACAACGTGGCTGAGCAGCTCTACGCCACCCTGAAGACCAACCAAGGCGACATCGAGATCCGGCTCCTGCCGAACCACGCGCCCAAGACGGTCCGGAACTTCGTCGAGCTCGCCCAGGGCGAGCGTGAGTGGGTCAACCCGGAATCGGGCCAGAAGTCCACGGACCGGCTCTACGACGGCACGGTCTTCCACCGGGTGATCAGCGGCTTCATGATCCAGGGCGGTGACCCGCTGGGCAACGGCACCGGCGGCCCCGGCTACCAGTTCGAGGACGAGTTCCACCCCGACCTGGCCTTCGACAAGCCGTACCTGCTGGCCATGGCGAACGCCGGCCCGGGCACCAACGGCTCCCAGTTCTTCATCACCGTCTCCCCGACGGCCTGGCTGACCCGCAAGCACACCATCTTCGGCGAGGTCACCGACGCGGCCAGCCAGAAGGTCGTGGACGCCATCGCGAGCACCCAGACCAACCCGCGCACCGACCGTCCGGTCAACGACGTCGTGATCGAGTCCGTCGTCGTGGAGACCCGCGAGGGCTGAGCCCGCGGATCCTGTGGGGAACCAAACGCCCCGTTCGTCCGTAGGGATGGGCGGGGCGGTGCGTTCGCGCACGGGCCCGCACGGAGCCCGGGCGGACCGCTGTGCGCCGGCCGCGCAGCCCGCCGTACGCAGAGGTGAGGGGACCCCGTCATGGACCAGGTGCCAGGCAGCCCGCAGGGACCGGGTGACCACGGACCGCAGGACGCCCGGAGCCTGCCCGCCTGCTACCGGCATCCCGACCGGGAGACGGGCGTCCGCTGCACCCGCTGCGAGCGTCCCATCTGCCCCGAGTGCATGGTCAGCGCCTCGGTCGGCTTCCAGTGCCCCGACTGCGTGCGGAACGGATCGGGCACCGGGCACGCCCCCGACGTCGCCCGGCCCCGCACCCTCGCCGGCGGCGCGGTCGCCGCGGACCCCCGGCTCGTCACGAAGATCCTGATCGGCATCAACCTCGCCGCGTTCCTCGTGCAGCAGACGGCCGGGGACCGGTTCACGAGCCGCTTCCAGCTCGTCGGCCGGGGCTACGACCCGGTGCTCAACTCGTTGCAGGGCGTCGCGGAGGGCCAGCCGTACCGGCTGCTGACCTCGACGTTCCTGCACAGCGGCCTCACGCACATCGCCTTCAACATGCTTCTGCTGTGGTGGCTGGGCGGGCCGCTGGAGCAAGCCCTCGGCCGTGCCCGCTACCTCGCGCTCTACGTCGTGTCCGGCCTCGCGGGCGGCGCGCTGACGTACGTGATCGCCGCGCAGAACCAGCCCTCGGTCGGGGCCTCCGGTGCGATCTACGGCCTCTTCGGCGCGACCGTCGTCCTGCTGCGCCGGCGCGACTACGACCTGCGCCCGATCCTGATCCTGCTCGCGGTGAACCTGGTCGTCACCTTCACCGTGCCCGACATCGCCTGGCAGGCCCATGTGGGCGGGCTGGTCGCGGGGCTCGTCGTCGGGTACGCCATGGTCCACGCCCCGCGGAAGCGGCGGAGTCTCGTCCAGTACGGGACCTGTGCGCTGGTCCTGGCCGTGGTGGTCGTCATGACGCTGGTCAGGACCGGTCAGCTCACCTGAGTGACCGATGTTGTCCACAGTCTGTGGCGGATCTTGTGCACGCTGTGCGGGAACAACTGTGCCCCCTGTCGCTGACCCGCGTTTTCGCAGGTAGGACAGGGGGCGAACAGGCTTCCGCATCCCGGTAGGCCAGTCACACCGGCGTCAACACCCGGTGGGTTATCCACAGATCGTCGTTCTTTTTCCCCACTGTGGAAAACTTCTGTGGATAACTCAGTGGATAGCTGAGGGCAGAGCTGAGTCCACTCCGCCGTGGGCCACCGTTATCCCACCGGGAAGGACGTCACTTCCATTGCGTGGAGACGCCGAATCCCGCCGCGATGAAGCCGAAACCGACCACGATGTTCCAGTTGTCGAGCGCGTCGATCGGCAGCGAACCGTCGGTCACATAGAAGACGACGATCCAGGCCAGGCCGATGAGGAACATGGCCAGCATGACCGGGGCGACCCAGCCGCGGCTGTTCAGTTTGATGGCCGTCGTCTGCTTGGACGGCGGCGGCGTGTAGTCGGCCTTCTTGCGGATACGTGACTTCGGCACGAGGGTCTCTCCTGTCGATGCGCTGCGTGGCCGCGCAGGGAACGGGGGCGGGCTCCGGGGCAGCGTACAAGGGGACACTGAGTGCTCCCCCGGGCGTCCGTTAGCGTAGTGCTTCCGCGGCGCCTAAGGAGATAAGGGTACGTTGAGCAATTCTGCCGACTCCCCCGGGACGGGTCCCACCCCTGGCCGCACGCGCCGTTTCCGGCCCGTGCGGGTGCTCACCGTAGCGGTGTTCGCCCTGGCGGGCCTCATCTTCTTCACCAGCTTCAACACGGCCAAGGGCACCAATATCCGCACGGATGCGTCCATGCTGAAGCTCTCCGACCTCATCCAGGAGCGGAGCCACAAGAACGGGCGGCTCGACGAGTCCAACGGGGCACTGCGCGACGACGTGGAGTCCCTCGCCGAGCGGGACGACGGCCGTACGGAGGCCGAGGACGCCAAACTGGCCGCCCTGGAGAAGAACGCCGGCACCCGGAAGCTGAGGGGCAAGGCCATCACGGTCACGCTCAACGACGCCCCGCCGAACGCGACCGCCAAGCTGCCGGGCTACCCCGAGCCCCAGCCGGACTACCTGGTGATCCACCAGCAGGACCTCCAGGCCGTGGTGAACGCGCTCTGGCAGGGGGGCGCCGAGGGCATCAAGGTGATGGACCAGCGGCTGATCTCCACCAGCGCGGTCCGCTGCGTCGGCAACACCCTGATCCTGCAGGGACGGGTCTACTCGCCGCCCTACAAGATCCAGGCGGTCGGTGACCCGGCCAAGCTCAAGAAGGCGCTGGCCGCCTCCGCGGCGATCCAGAACTACATGGTGTACGTCAACGTCTACGGGCTCGGCTGGAAAGTCGAGGACGACGGGAAGGTGACTCTTCCCGGCTACTCGGGCACAGTGGATCTCCACTACGCGAAGCCCGTGGAGTAGCGCGGTCGGCGGGCGGACGCGGTGGCCGGAGTAGCGGAGCAGCTGCCACTGGGGGGCCTGTGTCGGTGCGAGTGGTCGTCCGGACGCTCAGCGAACTGTGCATCACCGTCGGCGCCGTGATCGTGCTCTTCGTCGTCTATGTGCTCTTCTGGACCGGCGTGAAGGCCGACGGCGTCATGGACCGCCAGATCGACGAGCTCCAGGACCGCTGGTCGCAGGGAAGCGTCCGGCCCGCGCCCCCGGGAACCGGCACACCGGGCGGAAGCGGAAGCTCCGGCGAGCCCGTCGCCACCGCCCCGGCGAAACCGGCACCCTACGAGAACGACGAGCCGTTCGCGATCATGTACGTGCCGCGTCTTGGTTTCACGTGGAACAAGCCCGTGCTGGAGGGGACCGGAACCGGCACCCTGAAGAAGGGGCTCGGGCACTACGCGCGCACCGCCCGGCTCGGACAGCGCGGCAACTTCGCGGTCGCCGGGCACCGCCGGACCTACGGCGACCCCTTCAAGGACTTCCCCCGGCTGCGCCCCGGGGACGCGGTGGTGCTGACGGACGGCACGACCTGGTTCACGTACCGGATCGACACGAAGCCCTACCGGACGCTGCCCGGCGATGTCGCGGTCGTCGACCCCGTACCGAGGAAGTCCGGGTACACGCGAGCGGGGCGCTACCTCACGCTGACCACCTGCGAGCCGGAGTGGGGGCACAGCCACCGCTTGATCGTCTGGGCGCATCTGGATTCCACCCAGCCTGTGGAGGCCGGGAAACCGGAGGCGCTGCGCCGTTAGTCTGGTGAGGTACGGCGTGAGTCCGGTGGGGTGTGGCGTGACTCTGGTGCCGTGGTGCTACGGAAGGGACGGCATGTACGGCTGGATCTGGCGGCATCTGCCGGGGAACGCATGGGTGAGGGCGTTGATCTCCCTCGTCCTGGCCCTCGCGGTGGTCTACGTGCTCTTCCAGTACGTCTTCCCGTGGGCCGAACCGCTGCTGCCCTTCAACGATGTGACGGTGGACGACCAGTGAGCACGCGCATTCTCGTCGTCGACAACTACGACAGCTTCGTCTTCAACCTGGTCCAGTACCTGTACCAGCTGGGCGCCGAGTGCGAGGTGGTGCGCAACGACGAGGTGTCCACGGCGCACGCCCAGGACGGCTTCGACGGCGTGCTGCTGTCGCCGGGACCGGGCGCCCCGGAACAGGCGGGCGTCTGCATCGACATGGTCCGGCACTGCGCCCGGACCGACGTCCCCGTCTTCGGTGTCTGCCTCGGCATGCAGTCGATGCAGGTGGCGTACGGCGGGGTGGTGGACCGCGCGCCGGAGCTGCTGCACGGCAAGACCTCCCTCGTCGAGCACGAGGGCACGGGCGTCTTCGCGGGGTTGCCGACCCCCTTCACGGCCACGCGCTACCACTCGCTGGCCGCCGAGCCGCTCACCGTGCCGGCCGAGCTGGAGGTGACGGCACGCACGCACGACGGGATCGTGATGGGACTGCGCCACCGTGAACAGCGGGTCGAGGGCGTGCAGTTCCATCCCGAGTCGGTGCTGACCGAGCACGGGCACCGGATGCTCGCCAACTGGCTGGCGGAGTGCGGGGACCAGGACGCGGTGGCGAGGTCGGCGGGGCTCGCCCCGGTGGTGGGCAGGGCCACGGCGTGACCGCGCTGCGCCCCGAGCGCGACAGCTCCCCCCACGGCGGCGAGGCCGCGTACGGGGGCGCTGACGCGTTCGAGGGCGCCGAGGCGTTCGGGGCGCCGGCTGGACGGACCGCCGATCCCCTGACGGACCCGCTCACCGCGCAGCCCCGGCCGGGGTTCCAGGAGGAGTGGTACGACCCCGCGGGGTACGCGCGGGACTGGTACGGGGCGGCCGAGGGCACGTACGCGGCGCCCTCGCAGCCGTACCAGGCGACGCCCCGGTCCTACGAGCAGTACGCCGAGTACGGGCAGCAGGGGAGCCCGCGCGGGCACGGGGAGACGTACGCGGCCCCCCAGCCGGCGCCGGGCGTCCCCGCGTACGAGGAAGGGACCTTCGCCCCGCACGCGGCTCCCACCCTCGTCCAGCCGGCCGTATCGCCGCGGTTGCCGGACGACGAGACGGTGGCGCTGCGGATCGCCGACGTGCCGCGCGCGGCCGGGGGCTCCCCGGGCGGGGCCGGCAGCGATCCCGTACGGCCGCCAGGGGGCCGGGCGGCCCGCCGGAAGGCCGCCGGACGCCGGGGGCGGCACGGAGGCGCGCAGACGGCCGTGGAGCCGTCCGCCGACGGGCCGTCGGGGGCGCCCCGGTCGCGGCTGGAGGCGCGGCGAGCGGCGCGGGCCCGGCGGCCCGGCGCGGCGGTCGTGGTGAGCCGCGTGATCGGCGAGGTCTTCATCACCACCGGCGTCCTGATGCTGCTGTTCGTGACCTACCAGTTGTGGTGGTCGAACATCCGGGCGCACCAGCAGGCGGGCAGCGCGACGCACAACCTGCAGGAGGACTGGGCGAACGGCAAGCGGAAGCCGGGGGCGTTCGAACCGGGACAGGGGTTCGCCATCCTGCACATCCCCGACCTGGACGTCGTGGCGCCGATCGCGGAGGGCATCAGCAAGTCGAGGGTCCTCGACCGCGGGATGGTCGGCCACTACGACAAGGACAGCGTGAAGACGGCGATGCCCGAGGACAAGACGGGCAACTTCGGGATCGCGGGGCACCGGAACACGCACGGCGAACCGTTTCGCTACATCAACCGTCTCAAGCCGGGCGACCCCATCGTGGTCGAGACCCAGGACGAGTACTTCGTCTACGAGATGGCGTCGATCCTCCCGGTGACATCGCCCTCGAACACCGCCGTACTGGATCCCGTCCCCAAGGGGTCGGGTTTCACGACCGCCGGGCGCTACATCACACTGACCACGTGCACGCCGGAATTCACCAGCAAGTACCGGATGATCGTCTGGGGCAAGCTGGTCGAGGAACGGCCGCGCAGCAAGGGCAAGCCGGACGCGCTCGTCGAGTAGGAGCGCGGGGAGCGGCTTCCCCGGGGCACTTCCGGACCATCCGGGTGCCCCGGGACGCATTTCGGGACGGACCAGACGGGGCGGATGCACAGTGGCAGCGAGGACGGACCACGACGAGCGCGCCGACGCCGGTGCCGACGCCGGCGAGGTGCCGGCGCCGCGCCGCCGCGGCGGCCGGATCGCGATGGCCGTCAGTGTCTTCGGTGAACTCCTCATCACGGCCGGGCTGGTGCTCGGCCTCTTCGTCGTCTACTCGCTGTGGTGGACGAACGTGATCGCCGACCGCACGGCGCACAAGGAGGCCGACCAGGTCCGCGACGACTGGCTGGAGGACCGGGGCGGCCCCGGCGCCCTGGACACCAGGAACGGCATCGGCTTCCTGCACGTGCCGGCCATGCGGAACGGCGAGGTGCTCGTCAAGAAGGGCACGTCCTCCGAGGTCCTCAACGACGGCGTGGCCGGCTACTACACGGACCCCGTCAAGTCGGCCCTTCCGCAGGACAAGAAGGGCAACTTCACGCTGGCAGCCCACCGCGACGGCCACGGAGCCAAGTTCCACAACATCGACAAGCTCAGGAAGGGCGACCCGATCGTCTTCGAGACCAAGGACGACTGGTACGTCTACAAGGTCTTCTCGGTCCTCCCGGAGACCTCGAAGTACAACGTGCGCGTCCTGGGCGCCGTCCCGAAGCAGTCGGGCGCGAAGAAGGCGGGCCGCTACATCACCCTGACGACCTGCACGCCCGTCTACACGTCCCGCTACCGCTATGTGGTCTGGGGCGAGCTGGAGCGGGTCGAGAAGGTCGACGGCGACCGCACGCCGCCGAAGGAACTGCGCTAGCGGAAAGCCGTTCGACGGAGCGCGTACGACGGAGCGCGTACGACGGAGCGCGTACGACGGAGCGCGTACGACGGAGCCCCGGCACCCTTGGTGGGTGCCGGGGCTCCGTCGTGTACGGGCCCGGTGCGGGCCGGCCGGCTAGTCCTCCGTGCGGAACACGGTGCCGGTGACGCCTCCGAAGAAGCCGCCGTTGCCGCCGTTGTTGCCCCCGTTGTCACCCTCGGCCTGGCCGGTGGTGGTCAGGTTGACCGCGGTGCCCTGGTCCACCTGGGTGCCGGCCGGCGGATCGGAGGCCA
Organism: Streptomyces sp. NPDC054842; assembly: GCF_053611025.1. Taxonomy (NCBI): domain Bacteria; kingdom Bacillati; phylum Actinomycetota; class Actinomycetes; order Kitasatosporales; family Streptomycetaceae; genus Streptomyces; species Streptomyces sp. NPDC054842. Next base: position 125,832 of record NZ_JBSGZN010000013.1, on the reverse strand, counting down.
GGACGAAGGCGTTGTCGTCACTGGACCCCGTGACGTTGCCGACCTGCAGGCCCGCTTCCTGGATCGCCTTCTTGGCGTCCTTGAGGCGCTGGGCGGTCACACCCGGGACGGCCACCTTCTGCTTCTCGGCGGCCTTGCCGATCTGGATGGTGACCTTCGACTGCGGGTCGACCGTGGAGTTCGCCGAGGGAGCCGTCTGGAGCACCTTGCCGACCTGTGCGGCGTCGGCGGTCTCGACGTCCTGGCACTCGCCGACCAGGTTGTTGGCCTGCATCTGCTGCTTGGCCTCGTCACAGGACTTGCCGGTGACGTCCGGGACGGTGGCCTGCTTCTTCTCCTTGGCGATGGTGAGGGTGATCGTCGATCCCTTCTCCACCTCCTTGCCCGGGTCCGGGTCCTGGGCGAGCACGGTGCCCGGCTTCTGGGTGGACTCCTTGGACGTGGTCTCCACCTGGAACTGGTACTTGTCCGCCCCGAGCTTCTTCTTGGCCACGGCCAGTTCGTCGTCGATGACGTTGGGCACGGCGACCTTCGGGGCCCCGGTCGACACCACGAGGTTGATCGTGTCGCCCTTGTTGACCTCGGTCTTGGCCGCGGGGTCCTGGGAGCAGATGCTGCCGGTCTTCTGGTTCTCGCAGGGCTTCTTCGTGAACGTGAGCTCCAGCTCGCGGTTCTCCGCCATCTGCGTGGCATCGGCCTTCGTCTGGCCCACGAAGTTCGGTGCCGGGAACGGCTCGTCGCCCGAACCGCCGCCCCCGAACGCCCACTTGCCGATGAGGATCGCACCGACGAGCACCAGGATGCCCGCGACGACCAGCAGGATCGTCGAGGTGTTGTTCTTCTTCTGGCGCCGGCGGTCGGGCCGGTCGTCGTAGCCGTACCCGGCGTCGTCCGGGTTCATCGGGGGCAGCATCGACGTGGCCTGCCCGTCCGTGGACCGCAGGGCCGTGGTCGGCTGGTCGTCGGGGTAGCCGCCGTAGCCGACGGCGCCCATGGCGGCCGTGGCGCCGACGGGCTGGCCGTCGAGGCAGGCCTCGATGTCCGCGCGCATCTCGTCCGCGGACTGGTAGCGGTAGTCGGGGTCCTTGGTCAGCGCCTTGAGGACGATCGCGTCCATCTCGGGCGTGATCTCGGGGTCGAAGACGCTCGGCGGCTGCGGCTCCTCGCGGACGTGCTGGTAGGCCACCGCCACCGGGGAGTCGCCGACGAACGGCGGCCGCACGGTCAGCAGCTCGTACAGCAGGCAGCCGGTGGAGTAGAGGTCGGAGCGGGCGTCGACCTGCTCGCCCTTGGCCTGCTCCGGGGAGAGGTACTGCGCGGTGCCGATGACCGCCGCGGTCTGCGTCATCGTCATGCCAACGTCGCCCATCGCGCGCGCGATGCCGAAGTCCATGACCTTGACCTGGCCGTTGCGGGTGAGCATGACGTTGGCCGGCTTGATGTCGCGGTGGACGATGCCGGCGCGGTGGGAGTACTCCAGCGCCTGGAGGATGCCGATGGTCATCTCCAGCGTCCGCTCGGGCAGCAGCTTGCGCCCGGAGTGCAGCAGCTCGCGCAGCGTGGAACCGTCGACGTACTCCATCACGATGTACGGGATGGAGATGCCCTCGATGTAGTCCTCGCCGGTGTCGTAGACGGCGACGATCGCGGGATGGTTGAGCGAGGCGGCCGACTGGGCCTCCCGGCGGAAGCGGGCCTGGAACGACGGGTCGCGCGCGAGGTCCGCGCGCAGCGTCTTCACCGCCACGGTGCGGCCGAGCCGGGTGTCGTGGGCGAGGTGAACCTCGGCCATGCCACCACGGCCGAGCACCTGGCCCAGCTCGTACCGGCCGCCGAGGCGACGCGGCTCTTCCATAGCTACCTACCAGCCCTCTCCGTCAGTCCCGACCGCACCTTTGTGTGGTCCGGCGGTGTGCTGTCCGGGCATACCGTACCCGGATCGCTTTGTGTGACCTGGCCAAGACCGTCACCCGATACAGGACCGGTATCGCAACGTGCACCGATGCGCAGGGGACGTGACGGGGGTCACTTCTTGCTGTCGATGACCGCCTTCATCACGTCCCTCGCGATGGGCGCCGCGAGGCCGCCACCGGAGATGTCGTCGCGGTTGGCGCTCTCGTCCTCGACGACGACGGCCACGGCGACCGGGGAGCTGCCGTCGCTCTGCTTGGCGTAGGAGATGAACCAGGCGTACGGGTTCTCGCTGTTGTCGACGCCGTGCTGGGCGGTACCGGTCTTGCCGCCGACCGTGATGCCGTTCTCGTTGATCTGCGCGTTCTGGCCGGTGCCGTCCTTGACGACCGTCTCCATCATCGACTGCAGGATCTGGGCGTTCTCCTCGGAGAGGGGCTCGCTCATCTTCTGCGGGTCGGTCTGCTCGATCACGTCCAGGTTCGGCGCCTGGAGCTTGTCGACCATGTACGGCTTCATGAGTGTGCCGTTGTTGGCGACGGCCGAGGCGACCATGGCCATCTGGAGCGGGGTCGCGGCGGTCTCGAACTGCCCGATGGAGCTGAGCGCGGTCTGCGGCCGGTCCATCTTCGTGGGGAAGGTCGAGGCGCTGGTGCGCACCGGCGTGAACTGCTCCTCGTTGAAGCCGAACTTCTCGGCCTGCTCGACCATCTTGTCGCGGCCGACGTCGACGCCGATCTTGCCGAAGACGGTGTTGCAGGAGACCCGGAGCGCCACGCGCATGGTGGCGTTCTTGCAGGGGATGTTCCCCTCGTTCTTCAGCTCCGTCGTCGTGTCCGGCAGGGTGTACGGCAGCGGCGTCTTGGTCTTCTGGTCCGCGTCCGTGTACAGCCCGTCCTCCAGCGCCGCGGCCGCGGTGACGACCTTGAACGTGGAGCCCGGCGGGTAGGTCTCGCGCAGCGCCCGGTTGAGCATCGGCTCGTCCGGGTCGTTCTTCTTCTGGATCTTCGTCCAGGCCTTGCTGTCCGTCGTCGTGGAGTTCCCGGCGAACGTCGACGGGTCGTACGACGGGGTGGATGCCAGGGCGAGGATCGCGCCGGTCTGCGGGTCGATCGCGGCGACGGCGCCCTTGCCCTGCTTCAGCAGACCCTGGTACGCGGCCTTCTGGGCGGCCGAGTTGAGGGTGGTGACGACGTTGCCGCCCTGCTTCTTCTTGCCGGTCAGCATGTCCAGGGTGTTGCGGAAGAACAGCCGGTCGTCGTTGCCGGTCAGGATCCCGTCGTCGATGGACTCCAGCTGCGTGGCGCCGAAGGCCTGGGAGGCGTACCCGGTGACCGGCGCCCACATGGCGCCGTCCTTGTAGGTCCGCTTGTACGCGAAGTCGCTGTTGTCGGTCCTCTTCGAGCCGGTGATCGACTTGCCGTCGACGATGATGTCGCCGCGCGGGGTGGCGTAGCGCTCGATGGCGACACGGCGGTTCTTGGGGTCGTCCTTGAGGGAGTCGGCCTTGACGTACTGCAGCCAGTTGTCCCGGATGAGCAGGGCGAGGACGAGCAGCCCGCAGAAGATCGCGATCCGGCGCAGGGGCTTGTTCACGGGCGGACCACCTGGGTCATCTCGGCGTCGGGGTTGGGGGCGGGGGCCGGCGCGGGCCGCCGGGCGGTGTCGCTGATGCGGATCAGGATGGCGATCAGCGCCCAGTTGGCGATGACCGAGGAACCGCCGGACGCGAGGAACGGCATGGTCATACCGGTCAGCGGGATCAGGCCCATGACGCCGCCGGCGACCACGAAGACCTGGAGACCGAAGGCGCCGGACAGGCCGACGGCCAGCAGCTTGCCGAACGGGTCGCGGGCGGCGAGGGCGGTGCGGATGCCGCGCTCGACGATCAGGCCGTAGATCAGCAGGATCGCCATGACGCCGGCCAGGCCCAGTTCCTCGCCGAAGGTGGCGAGGATGAAGTCGGAGTTGGCGGCGAAGCGGATCAGCTCGGAGTGTCCCTGACCCAGACCGGTGCCGAGGGTGCCGCCGGAGCCGAACGCCCAGAGGGCCTGCATGGCCTGCTCGGAGTGGACGATGCCGTCGTTGGTCCCGGCCTGGCTGAGCGCGTACTCGCGCATCGGGTCGAGCCAGGCCTGCACGCGGGTCTGGATGTGCGGTTCGAAGGTGGCCACGCCGACCGCGCCCGCCGCGGACATCAGCAGACCGAAGACGATCCAGCTGGTCCGCTCGGTGGCGACGTACAGCATGATCACGAACATGCCGAAGAAGAGCAGCGACGTACCGAGGTCGGTCTCGAAGACCAGGATCAGGATGGAGATGAACCAGACCACGAGGATCGGACCGAGGTCGCGTCCGCGCGGCAGGTAGAGACCCATCACCCGGCGGCTGGCGAGGGCGAGCGCGTCGCGCTTGACCATCAGGTAGCCGGCGAAGAACACCGCCAGGACGATCTTCGCGAACTCACCGGGCTGGATGGAGAACCCGGCGATCGAGATCCAGATCTTGGCGCCGTAGATGTTGGCGCCGAGCCCCGGCACCAGCGGCAGGAGCAGCAGCACGAGGGCCGCGACCATCGAGATGTACGTGTAGCGCTGGAGCACCCGGTGGTCCTTGAGGAACACCAGCACCACCACGAACAGCGCGATGCCGAGCGCGGTGTACAGGAGCTGGCGTGGCGCCGCGTTGCCCGCCTGGTTGATCGACTGGAGGAGCTTCGACTGGTCGAGCCGCCAGATCACCACCAGTCCGAGCCCGTTGAGCAGCGTGGCCAGCGGCAGCAGCAGCGGGTCCGCGTACGGCGCGAACTTGCGGACCACGAGGTGCCCGACGCCGGCGAGCAGACCGAGGCCGAGGCCGTAGCTCAGCAGGCCGGGCGGCACCGAGTCGTTGATGGCGAGGCCCACGTTGGCGTAGGCGAACACCGGGATGACGACGGCGAAGACCAGCAGCGCCAGCTCGGTGTTGCGGCGGCTCGGCGTACCGATCGAGCCGATCGTGGACGTCTGGTGCGTCGACGGGTTCGTAGTACTGCTCATGGTGTGACAGGGCCCCTCACGGCTGCTTACTGCTTACCGCACAGCGAGACCAGCTTCTGCTCTTCCTCGGAGAGGCTGGGGCCGGGTGTGGGAGTGGGTGCGGTCTTGGACTTGGGGGACGTGGGCTGCGACGCCGACGGGCTGGGTGTCGGCGACGACGTGGCCTTGGACGTCAGGGACGACTTGGTGGTTCCCGTGACGCCGCCGGCCTCGCCCTCGCCGGTCTTGGCGTTCTTCTCGTTCTCGGCGGAGCGGCGCTCGGCGTTCTTCTTGCACGCGGACGCCTGCACGGCCAGCTCGTCGATCTTGGACTGCGCGTCGTCGAGCCCGCCCTCGGCGATGGTCGCCTTGACCTGCTTCTGCTGGTAGGGCGGGAGGTACTTGAGTTCGATCTCGGGGTGGTCCTTCTCCACCTTGGAGAGCGAGACCCAGGCCAGGTCCTGGCTGATGCCCCGGTACAGCGCGACGTGCTCGTCGTTGGTGCCGACGTAGTACTGCGTCTGCGTCCAGCGGTAGCCGCCGTACAGGCCGCCGCCGATGACGGCGAGCACGAGCACCGTGTAGAAGGACCTCTTCAGCCACTTGCGCCCCGAGCGCGGCTTCACGAAGTCGTCGTCCGAGTACCCGCCGAAGCTGCCGGTCGGGACGTAGCCGGTGGTGTCGCCGCTGCCGGGCGGGCCGAACTCGCCGCCGCCCTGTCCGGGCACCTGGCGGCCGAGGTTCGAGGCGCGTCCGGCGGGGGTCTGCATGGCGCCGTTGTCGTGCGACTGGAGCTGGTTCTCGGCGACCGCGCCCACGACGACCGGGGTGTCGGAGAGCTGGGCGGCGAGGGTGTCGCCGCTGTCGATGTCGAGGACGTCCGCGACGATGACGGTGATGTTGTCGGGGCCGCCGCCGCGCAGTGCGAGCTGGATCAGCTCCTGCACGGTCTCCTGGGGGCCCTGGTAGCTGGCGAGGGTGTCCTCCATCGTCTGATGGCTGACGACTCCCGACAGGCCGTCGGAGCAGATCAGGTACCGGTCGCCCGGGCGGACCTCGCGGATGGAGAGGTCGGGCTCGACGTGGTCGCCGCTGCCGAGCGCCCGCATGAGCAGGGACCGCTGCGGGTGCGTCGTGGCCTCTTCCTCGGTGATCCGGCCCTCGTCGACGAGGCGCTGCACCCAGGTGTGGTCCTGCGTGATCTGCGTGAGGACGCCGTCGCGCAGCAGGTACGCCCGCGAGTCGCCGACGTGGACGAGGCCGAGGCGCTGACCGGTCCACAGCAGGGCGGTGAGCGTCGTGCCCATGCCCTCCAGCTGGGGGTCCTCCTCGACCATCATGCGGAGCTGGTCGTTGGCGCGCTGCACGGCGGTGCCGAGCGAGGTGAGGATGTCGGAGCCGGGCACGTCGTCGTCGAGCGCGACGATGGTGGAGATCACCTCGGACGACGCGACCTCGCCGGCCGCCTGGCCGCCCATCCCGTCGGCGATCGCGAGCAGGCGCGGACCGGCGTAACCGGAGTCCTCGTTGCCCTCGCGGATCATGCCTTTGTGCGATCCGGCGGCGAAGCGCAGTGACAGACTCATGCGCACCTCGCCCGTCGGCTCCGGGTACATCCGCACGGTGCCCACCCTCCGGTCGGGAGCGCGCGGGGGTCCGTCGTGTGGACCGCTGCTGCGTGCTCGCTCCGCTCGCGCCTATTCATGACGTAGTACTACTTCCGCAGCTCGATGACGGTCTTGCCGATGCGGATCGGCGCGCCCAGCGGGACCGGTGTGGGAGTCGTCAGCCGGGCCCGGTCGAGATAGGTGCCGTTGGTGGAGCCGAGGTCCTCGACGATCCACTGCCCGTCCCGGTCGGGGTAGATCCGGGCGTGCCGGCTGGACGCGTAGTCGTCGTCGAGCACGATCGTCGAGTCGTGCGCACGGCCCAGGGTGATGGTCTGCCCCTGGAGCGCGACGGTCGTGCCCGTGAGGGTGCCCTCCGAGACGACCAGCTTGGTGGGGGCGCCGCGGCGCTGGCGGCCACCGCCGCTCGGCGCCGCCTGCTGGCGCTGCTGCGGGGGCGCGGCCTGGCGCGCGGCCTGCTGCGGCCGCGCGGCTTCCCTGCGCGAGCCGCGCTGGGTGACGCGCGTTCCGAACAGGTCGCTGCGGATGACCTGCACGGCCACGATCACGAACAGCCACAGTACGGCCAGGAAACCCAGCCGCATGACCGTGAGGGTCAGCTCTGACATTGCCCCCGCTTCACCCTTCGGCTTGCCGGTAAATGATGGTGGTGCTGCCCACGACGATCCGCGAGCCGTCGCGGAGCGTAGCGCGGGTGGTGTGCTGCCCGTCCACCACGATGCCGTTGGTGGACCCGAGATCCTGGATCGTCGAGGGCGTTCCGGTCCGGATCTCACAGTGCCGGCGCGAGACGCCGGGGTCGTCGATCCGCACGTCGGCTTCGGTGCTGCGGCCCAGCACCAGCGTCGGGCGGGAGATCTGATGGCGGGTGCCGTTGACCTCGATCCAGTGCCGTGTTCTGGTGCCCGGTCCCGGGGCTGCCGCGGCGCGCTGTCCCAGGGGGGCGGCGCCGGGGCGGCCGCCGGGCGGCGGCGCGGACGGCATGGGAGGAGCTGCCGAGGGCTGGGCGGACGGCGGGTAGCCGTATCCGCCGGGGCGCCCCGCGGCCGGACCCGCCGGGGCGGACGCGGGCGACTGCTGGTTGGTGGAGGAGGCGAGCGTACGGCTTCGCACCCGGTACAGACCGGTGTCCAGGTCGTCGGCCTTCTCCAGGTGGACCTTGATGGGGCCCATGAACGTGTAGCGCTGCTGCTTGGCGTAGTCGCGCACCATGCCGGCGAGTTCGTCGCCGAGCTGGCCCGAGTAGGGGCTGAGGCGCTCGAAGTCCGGCGTGCTCAGCTCCACGATGAAGTCGTTGGGTACGACGGTCCGCTCGCGATTCCAGATCGTGGCGTTGTTGTCGCACTCCCGCTGGAGCGCTCCCGCGATCTCCACGGGCTGGACCTCGGACTTGAACACCTTGGCGAAGGTGCCGTTGACCAGACCTTCGAGACGCTGCTCGAACTTCTTCAGGACTCCCATGGGGCACCTCCTCCTAGACGTCGTCCCGCGTGCCGCTTGCGTCCGTACCGCTCGCCGCGCTGCCGCGTGCGGTGCTTCCTGTGCTGCTCACCGCCGTGTCACTCACGTGTCTACTGCCCAGCGCGGTGCCACTTACGGCGTACTGCTGATCGTCTTCGTCCTGATACTGCTTACTGATCGTATCCACGCGCCGGGAAAACGGGTGGTTCCCCCTGTCGGCCCGGTCGACGAGTGTCGAGACCTCGCGAAGCACCGAGCCGGGTTTCCCTCCCGAAGTTCCCGCCGGAGCGCCTCTTCGAACTCCTTCCGACAAGGATCGTAGAGGCGGCCCGGGACCAGTGTCCCGCACCTGACTGTGGACCTTGTCCGGCTCCTGTACAGATGGCCAGGACCGGTACGAGGTTGATACGTGAACCGGTTCCGTTCGGTGCGGGGGGAACGGAACGGCAGGGGACGAGCGGGGCGAGAGGGACGAGAAGGGCGAGAAGCGTGCGGCGGGGCGTGCGGGAGCGCATCCGTGAAGGGCGGAAGGTCGGTAGGGCGGCAGGTGGGCAGGGGGACTCGGTGAGAGCGACAGGGGACGGCCGGGAGCGCGGAGCGCCCCGTGCGACCTCCCGTGTCGACGCGTCCCCCTCCGGTGCCGACACCGCCCCGGACCTGGCCCGGGACGCCGGCGGGGGTCCCGGGCGCCTCACGCGCGCTCTGATCGGCCGAGGTCCACGGGGGGTGCGGGGCCCGGGGAAAGGGATGTGATTCCACCCCGGACAGCGTGCTAATCTTCTGCATGTCGACAGGCGCTCGCACCACTTGGTGGGAGACGGACGACACACCCAATGCGCGGGTGGCGGAATAGGCAGACGCGCTGGATTCAGGTTCCAGTGCCCGAAAGGGCGTGGGGGTTCAACTCCCCCCTCGCGCACAGCGAACGGACCCTCACTCCGACGAAAGTCGGGGGGAGGGTCCGTTTCTCGTTGCCCGCCAGAGCCGGCCGAGGCATTCGACGCGGGCGACTCGGACCCGGGCGGTGAGCTATCTCACTGCACGCACCCGACGCATTCGTGCCATGGGGGCGACACCGGTAGCCGTTGCGGCGCCGGCTCGTTGGAGGGGGCGTGGACCCATTCCCTTCGTACGAGCAGGCGCGCGTCGTGTCACCGGGTGGTGAGGCCGGTCGCAGGGCGCGCGCCGTTCGGGGGGTCGGTGCCGGGTGTTCCGGCGGCGGGTCAGGCGGCCAGGTGGGCCGTGACCTCCTTGGCCTTCGCGGTGGCGGCGTCGAGGGCCTGGGTGCGCGAGGCCTCGAAGAGCGGGACGAGCTCGGACATCGCCGGGTTCTGCGGCGCCATCGTGAGCTCCGGGACGATGAAGTGGACGTCCATGGCCAGGCTGTCGCCGAAGACCGCCTGGAGGTAGTTCTGCACGTACTCGTAGGGCTCGCGCGGGGTGCCCGGCGCGTAGGAGCCGCCCCGGCTGGCGACCACGGTGACCGGGGTGCCCTTGAGCTTCGAGTCCTCGGCCATGGCGGTGCGGCCGATGAGGATCACGTTGTCCAGCCACGCCTTGAGGGTCGAGGGGATCGAGAAGTTGTACATGGGGGCGCCGATCAGGACGGCGTCCGCCTGCTCCAGCTCCTCGATGAGCTTCACGCGCTCGGCGAAGGCGGCGGCCTGCTCCGGGGTGTGCGCGTCCGGGGCGGCGAAGCCGGCGGTGTGGGCGTCGGCGCTGATGTGCGGCACGGGGTTCGCGGCGAGGTCGCGGTAGATCACCGTGCCGTCGGGGTGCTGCTCCTCCCAGGTGTTGCGGAAGGCGTCCGTCACGGCGCGGGAGGCCGACGCGGCGGTGGGGAACACGGACGAGTCGATGTGCAGGAGCGTGGCCATCGGAATCTCCAAGGAAGAGCGAAGCGGCCCGGTCGGCGGGCTTCTTTTTCGTACCTGACTAGAGATAACACAGCTACTTACTTTTTTTCATCCCCTTGCGTGAACGCAGTACCCTGGAGCCATGGCGGAGTCGGTGCCCCACCACGCAGGGCCGTGTCAGAAGGTCGATGACGGGATGACGCGGGTCTTCCAGCTGCTCGGAAAGCGCTGGACCGGCCTGATCGTGTCGGTGCTGATCCAACGGCCCGTGCACTTCGCCGAACTGCGCCGGGCCATCCCCGGCATCAGCGAACGGATGCTTTCGGACCGGCTCACGGAGCTGGGTGTGGCAGGACTGGTCGTGCGCGAGGTGGACGACGGGCCCCCGCTGCGGGTCGCCTACCGCCTGACCGAGGCGGGGGCCGCACTCGAACCCGCGCTCAAGGAACTCGGCGTCTGGGCCGAGCGGCACCTGCCTGAAGGCGGATCCTGTCCCGGCAAGTAGCCGGTGCCCTGCCCCGGTAAGCAGCCGGTGCGCATAGTTGTCCACAGGGTCTGACGCGTCTCGGCGCCCGGCGGTACGGTCATCACGAGTTGATGTTGTGCACGGGGGAGGCGGTCGCGATGACCGAGCAGGACGCAGGGGTCACCGAGCAGGACACAGGGGTCACCGAGCAGGCCGCGGAGGCTTCCGTCCGGCGTGCGCCGAGGGTCTTCCGCGTGCGGGGGTTCGCGGAGCAGCCCTTCCAGCGGACGGCCGGCGGCGCCGGGGAAGCCGGGGGGCACCGGGGCCCCAAGGCCGAGGGCAAGGCGCTGCGGCAACCGGTGCCGCGCACCGCGCACGCCGCGCTGACGCTCGACACCGGCCGGCCGGACGCGGTGACCGCGGTCGAGGAGTCCAACACCGGCCGCATCCCCGAGCTCACCCCGATACGCGTCGGCAGAATGGCCGCCAGCCCCTTCGCGTTCCTGCGCGGATCGGCCGGCCTCATGGCCCACGACCTCGCGCGCACCCCCATGACCGGCATCGCGGCGCAGCTCTGCGGCGACGCCCACGCGGCGAACTTCGGCCTGTACGGCGATGCCCGCGGCGGCCTGCTCATCGACCTGAACGACTTCGACGAGACGGTGCGCGGCCCCTGGGAGTGGGACCTGAAGCGGCTCGTCACCTCTCTCGTGCTCGCGGGACGGGAGGCGGGGGCGGACGAGGACACCTGTCGCAAGGCCGCGCACGACACGGCGGGCGCCTACCGCCGCACCATGCGCCTCCTGGCGAAGCTGCCGGTCCTCGACGCGTGGAACGCCATCGCGGACGAGGAGCTCGTCTCCCATGCCGACGCCCACGACCTGCTCGGCACCCTGGAGCGGGTCTCCGAGAAGGCACGGGCCAACACCAGCGGACGGTTCGCGGAGAAGTCGACCGAGACCGTGGAGGGCGGCGGCCGCCGGTTCGTCGACGCACCGCCGGTGCTGCGCCGCGTGCCCGACGGGGAGGCCGCGGCGGTCGCTGCGTCCCTGGAGGACTATCTGACGACCCTGTCCGTGGACCGCATTCCGCTCCTCGCCCGGTACGCGGTGCACGACGTCGCCTTCCGCGTCGTCGGCACCGGCAGTGTCGGCACCCGCTCGTACGTGGTCCTGCTCCTGGACCATCGCGGGGAGCCCCTCGTCCTCCAGGTGAAGGAGGCACGGCCGTCGGCGCTGGTCCCCCATCTCCGGACGGCCGGCTACACCGTGCCCGAAGCGGAGCACGAGGGCCGGCGCGTGGTGCTGGGCCAGAAGCGCATACAGGTCGTCAGCGACTTCCTGCTCGGCTGGACGACGGTCGACGGGCGCCCCTTCCAGGTGCGGCAGTTCCGCAACCGCAAGGGCAGCGTCGACCCCGCCGCCCTCGCCCCCGACCAGGTGGACGACTACGGCCGGATGACGGGCGCCCTCCTCGCCCGGGCCCACGCGCACAGTGCCGACCCGCGCCTGATCGCCGGCTACTGCGGCAAGAACGAGGAGCTGGACGAGGCGATGGCCGCCTTCGCCGTCGCCTACGCGGACCGCACGGAGGCGGACCACGCGGAGCTGGTGGCGGCGGTCGCGCGGGGTCGCGTCGCCGCGGAGACCGGCGTGTGACGGGAGGGGCGGGCGGCATCCCGGGTCGGCCCGGGAATCCGCGGGGTCCCGTGGCCTAGGCTGGACGGGTGACGACCCCGGAAGCCGAGCACAGCCAGCCCGACCGCACCGAGGCGGAGGCCGCCCGCGCGGCGGAGAACGCCCGTTCCCGCAGCGCCGCGAGCCCTCAGCCCGACGGTGCCGGTGAGGGGGCGGGCCAGGACGCGGTGGCCGGGGCCGACGCGGCCGGAGAGGGTGCGGGTGTCGTGGCCGACGAGGACGCGCGGCCCGAGGCGCGGCTGGAACGGGCCGTGCGCGCGGCCGAACAGGCGCTGATCGAGTACGAGATCGCCGTGGAGACCTTCCGCGTCGAGGTCGAGAACTTCTCGCGGCTGCACCACCAGAAGCTCGGTCCGATGTACGCGCGGCTCGACGAGCTGGAGGCCCAGATCGCCGAGGCGCAGGCCGCCCGCACCGGCGACCCCGAGGACGTGCGCAAGGCGGACGAGGCCCGGGCCCGGGTCATGCCGATGCCGGGCGTCGAGGAGCTGTTCCACGGCTGGATGGACTCGGAGGGCCTCTTCCCTGAGGCCGCGGCGATGCTCACGGACCAGCCGGTGCGGCCCCCGCAGCGTGTGCGGCCCAGTGACGAGGCCCGCAGGCTCTACCGCGAACTCGTCCGCAAGGCCCACCCCGACCTGGCGCAGGACGACGGCGAACGCTCGCGTCGCGACGAGTTCATCACCCGGGTCAACGCGGCCTACGCGCGCGGTGACGAGGGCCTGCTGCGGGAGCTGTCCGCCGAGTGGGCCGCAGGTCCCGTGCCGGAGGAGTGGAAGCCGAGTCGCAGCGAGGAGCTCTACGCCCGCCTCGAATGGCTCTCGCAGCGCAAGGAACTGCTCACGCTCATCGCCAGTGACCTGGAGGAGAGCGCGATCGGCGCGATGCTCAAGCTGGCCCCGGACGACCCCGACCGGCTGCTGGAGGAGATCGCCGAACAGCTCCTGACCCAGGTCGGTGAGCGCGAGGCCCAGCTGGCAGGGCTGATCGGCTAGCGGGAGGCCCGGCTGGCAGGGCTGATCAGCGGGAGGCCGAGTCGGCGGGCTGTCGTGGTGGGCTTGGGCACCAAGGGCCGTGGTGGGACCACCGGTGGCTGTGGTGGGACCGCGGGTGGCTGGGGCGACGGAGTGCCGGTGCGGTCAGGTAGCGTCGAGGCATGCATTTTGGAGCTGGTGTGCCCACCGTCGAGGTCAAGGACCTGACGGACGGAGACTTCCTGCTGGACGTCCGCGAGGACGACGAGTGGCAGGCAGGTCATGCCGAGGGGGCGCTGCACATCCCGATCAGTGAGTTCGTGGCCCGCTACGGCGAGCTGACCGAGGCGGCGCCGCAGGACGGCAGGGTCAATGTGATCTGCCGTTCGGGGGGTCGTTCGGCCCAGGTGGCCATGTACCTCGTACAGCAGGGCGTCGACGCGGTGAACGTCGAGGGCGGCATGCAGGTGTGGGCCGCCGCGGGCCGCCCGGTGCTGAACGACAAGGGCGAGCCGGGGTTCGTGCTCTAGGGCGCTTCGCGCGCCGGGCCACGACGGAGGCGGACGCCCGGCGGCGCGAGGGCCGACGCCGGTGGTCCCGGTCGTCGGGGTCCTGAGCGCCGGCCGCCGGCCTCCGGTGAGGTTGCGGCTTCGGCTTAGGTGAGATGCGCGGGCCGGACGCCCGGCGGGTCGGCGGGGGCGGATGTCGTTGCCGGGTGGTGCCGCGTGCCGGGTGCCGGGTGCCGGGTGCGGGGCCGGGGGTCTGTGGGGCCGTTCAGCTCAGGGGGTGGGCTGCCAGGAGGTCGCCCAGGGCCTCTTCGTGGGCTGCCGCCGGGCCGAGGGAGAGTTCGAGCTGCTTGGCCCAGGCGTGGTAGCGGTGCAACGGGTACTCCACGTCCGCCCCGAAGCCGCCGTGCAGGTGCTGCGCGGTCTGCACGACACGTCGCACGCCCTCGGACGCCCACGTCTTGGCGACGGCCACGTCGGCCGCGGCGGGCAACGCGCCTCCCGCGCCCGTGCCGATCCGCCACGCGGCCTGCCACAGCGTGACCTCCATCGCGCGCAGGTCGATGTAGCGGTCGGCGGACTGCACGGCCACCGCCTGGAAGGTGGCGACCGGGAAGCCGAACTGCTCACGCTTGCTCGTGTACGCGCTCGTCATGCCGAGCACGCGCTCCCCGAGCCCGAGCGCCAGCGCGCACGTGCCGGTGGTGAGAAGCTCACGCAGTCCCTCCCAGGCGCCGTCCGCCTCGATGACGTCCCGTGCGGCGACGCGCGCTGAGTCCAGGCGCAGCTCGCCCAACCGCTCACCGGTGGTGGAGAGTTGCTCGGCGAGGACGGTTCCCTCGTGGACGCGGGGGAGGAGGGCGAGGACGGTCCGGCCGGCGGCGGTGTGTGCGGGTACGACGATGAGGTCGGCGTTGTGCGCCCAGGGCACGGCGGTCTGCAGGCCGTCCAGGACCCAGGAGTCGCCGTCCTGCCGGGCGGTGACGGCGAGTTCGGCCGGGTCGTGGCCGGTGCGGCCGTTCGCGGCGACGGTCAGCACGGTTTCGCCGCGGCCGGCCCGTGCCAGCAGATCCGCCTTCGCTTCGGGGCTGCCGTACGCCTGGACGGTCACCGCCGCCGCGGTGCTCTCCAGCAGCGGCACCCGGGCCAGTACCTTCGCCGACTCGCGCAGCACCAGGCACAGCGCGACGGGATCAAGGCCCGCGCCGCCGAACTCCGCGTCCAGCAGCAGGCTCAGCAGGTCGGCGTCGGCGAGTTTCGCCCACAGGGGCCGGTCCAAGTCCTCGGCGACGGCTCCCGTGGTGAGGGAGGGGCTGGGTACGGCGTCCGGTGCCACTGCGGCGAACACCGCCCTCGCCGCCTCGGCCGCCGCCTGCTGTTCCTCGGTGAAGGTGAAGTCCACGGTCCCGCCCCTCCCACGCACCCGGTCCACCCGTCGTTGCTCCCGCACCACCGGTGGAACCGGCGGATCGTCGGGCGGGTGGCTCCGACAGATCTGACGGGTCGTCAAGATAGAACAGGTTCTACAAGAAGGGAACGGGTGGAGAGGGGTGGAGCGGGTGGAGGTGTCGGCGGGAGGGCGGCCACGTCGGCGGTGAGGGAGCCGTTCGGTGACCCGGTGGGGTGCCGGGTCACCTGAAATGGGTCAGCGGTCGAAGTCCAGCTCGACCTTCTCCGTGGCCGGACGGGACTGGCAGGCCAGTACGTAACCCGCGTCCGTCTCCTCCGGTTCCAGTGCGAAGTTGCGGTCCATCCGCACCTCACCCGAGACGAGGAAGGCACGGCAGGTGCCGCAGACGCCGCCTTTGCAGGCGTAGGGGGCGTCGGGGCGGTTGCGCAGCACGGTCTCCAGGAGGGACTCGCCGTCCTGGACGGGCCAGGTCCCGCCCCGGCCGTCGAGCCGGGCGGTCACCTGGCTGTGGGCGGGAGCCGGTGTGGTGACCGCGGGCGCGGCGACGGTGTCGACGTGGAAGATCTCCTCGTGCAGACGCGTCCGGGGCACCCCGAGGCCGCGCAGCGCAAGCTCCGCGCCCTGGACGAGACCGAGCGGCCCGCACAGGAACCAGCCCGCCACCCGGTCCACGGGCAGCAGCGCCGGCAGCAGTGCTGCCAGTCGCTCCTGGTCGAGCCGTCCCGTCGGGAGCCCGGCCTGCTGCTCCTCCCGGGAGAGCGCCGTCACCAGCTGGAACCGCTCCGGGTAGCGGTCCTTGAGGTCGGCGACCTCCTCCAGGAACATCGTGGAGGCGGCCGTCCGGTCGCTGCGGATGAGGCAGAACCTGGCCTCCGGTTCGCGCGCCAGCAGGGTCGTCACGATGGACAGCACCGGGGTGATGCCGCTGCCTCCGACCACCGCCGCGTACAGCCCGGGCGCCGGTTCCAGCGTGAAGCGTCCGGCCGGTGTCATGACGTCCACCTCGTCGCCGGCCAGGATCTCCTTGAGCGCGTACGTCGAGAAGGCGCCGCCGTCGACGAGCCGCACGCCGACGCGCAGGGTGCGCGGGCCCTCGGGGTCGGTCGGGTCGGGCGCGGGGGAGCAGATCGAGTACGTCCGCCGGATCTCCGTGCCGTCGACGGTGCGGCGCAGGGCGAGGTGCTGGCCGGGAGCGTGCCGGAACTCCTCACGCAGGGCGGGCGGCACGGCGAAGGTCAGGGCGACGGAGTCGTCGGTGAGCCGGTCGACCGCGGCCACCGGGAGCGGGTGGAACCGGGCCATCACAACTCCTTGAAGTGGTCGAACGGTTCACGGCAGGTCAGACAGCGCCGCAGTGCCTTGCAGGCGGTGGACGAGAAGCGGCTGAGCAGTTCGGTGTCGCCGGAGCCGCAGAGCGGGCAGCGCACGGGCTCCGCCGCCGGGGTCCGTGCTGCCGTGGCCTCGTCGACGGGTGCCGTGGCGGCAGCGGTCGTCCCCGCAGGGGCTGTCGGCGCCGGAGTCGCCTCCTGCGCGGTGAGCGTCCGGGTCGGGCCGAGGCCGACCGTCACCGGGCCCGCCGGGCGCCCGCCGCGCGGCGGCGCGATGCCGAACTCGCGCAGCTTGCGGCGTCCTTCGTCCGAGATGTCGTCCGTCGACCAGGCCGGGCTGAGCACCTTGTGGACGGACACCTCGGCCACCCCGTGCTCGTGCAGGACGCGCTCGATGTCGACGGACATCGCCTCGATGGCCGGGCAGGCGGTGTACGTCGGGGTGAGTTCGACCTCGACCGAGCCGCCTTCGCGGACGTGCACCGCGCGGAGCACTCCCAGTTCCTCCAGGGTGAGGACGGGCAGCTCCGGGTCGAGGACGGAACCGGCGAGCCTGCGCAGTTCCTCCTCGAGCGCGGTCATGCGGCCCTCGGCCGTGGGGGCGGGGGTCACCACGACGCTCCCGGGTGGCTGCGGTGCAGGTGCTGCATCTCGGCGATCATCCGGCCGAACGACTCCGTGTGCAGGCCCTGCCGTCCGGCGCCCGCCGTCCAGGCGCCGGCCTGGGGTCCCTGCGGCACATCGAGGGTCGCGCGGCGCAGGACGTCGGTGACCGAGGCAAGCCAGTCGGTCCGCAGAGCCTCCCAGTCGAGATCCACGCCTTCGACCGGCTGGAACATCTCGCCGGTGAACCGCCACAGCGCGTCGCAGGCCAGCCGCATCCGCTCATGGCTCAGCTCGGTGCCGTCGCCCAGCCGCAGGGTCCACTGCTCCGCGTGGTCCCGGTGGTAGTCGACCTCCTTGACGGCCTTCGCGGCGAGCGGCGCCAGCGCGCCGTCACCCGCTGCCAGGCGCCCGTACAGGAGGTGCTGATAGGTGGAGAAGTACAGCTGGCGGGCGATCGTGTGCGCGAAGTCGCCGTTCGGCTGCTCGACCAGCTGGAGGTTGCGGAAGGCGCGCTCCTCGCGGAGGTACGCCAGCTCGTCCTCGTCGCCGACCATCGAGAGCAGCACCCTGGCCTGGCCGAGCAGGTCCAGCGCGATGTTCCCCAGGGCCACTTCCTCTTCGAGGACGGGGGCGTGGCCGGCCCACTCCCCCAGGCGGTGCGAGAGCACCAGGGCGTCGTCCCCGAGGCAGAGGGCCGCGGCGGCCGTGGTGCCGGACGCGGGCAGCGTGGGCGTCACAGGTGCTTCACCCCTTCGGGGATCTCGTAGAACGTCGGGTGCCGGTAGGGCTTGTCGGCGGCCGGCTCGAAGAAGGGGTCCTTCTCGTCGGGCGAGGACGCCGTGACGGCGGTGGACGGGACGACCCAGATGGAGACGCCCTCGCCGCGCCGGGTGTACAGGTCGCGCGCGTTGCGCAGGGCGAGCTCGGCGTCCGGGGCGTGCAGGCTGCCGGCGTGGGTGTGGGAGAGCCCGCGGCGCGAGCGCACGAAGACCTCCCAGAGGGGCCAGTCGGTGGTCATGCTCGCGCCTTTCCGTGTGCGTCCTCGGGCCGGTCGGTGCCGGCCGCGTCGGTCCTGGCCGCCTGCTTGCCCGCGTACGCGGCGGCCGCGTCGCGGACCCAGGCGCCTTCCTCGTGAGCCCGCCTGCGCTGGGTGAGCCGCTGGTCGTTGCACGGGCCGTTGCCCTTGAGGACCTCGCGGAACTCGGTCCAGTCGATCGGGCCGAAGTCGTGGTGGCCCCGCTCCTCGTTCCACCGGAGGTCCGGGTCGGGGAGCGTCAGGCCGAGGGACTCCGCCTGCGGCACGCAGATGTCCACGAAGCGCTGGCGCAGCTCGTCGTTCGAGTGGCGCTTGATCTTCCACGTCATCGACTGCGCCGAGTGCGCGGACTCGTCGTCCGGCGGGCCGAACATCATCAGGGACGGCCACCACCAGCGGTTCACCGCGTCCTGGGCCATCTCGTGCTGCTCCGGCGTGCCGCGGCTGAGGGCGAGGAGCAGCTCGTAGCCCTGGCGCTGGTGGAAGGACTCCTCCTTGCAGACACGGACCATCGCGCGGGCGTACGGACCGTAG
Source organism: Streptomyces sp. NPDC054842 (assembly GCF_053611025.1). Classification (NCBI taxonomy): domain Bacteria; kingdom Bacillati; phylum Actinomycetota; class Actinomycetes; order Kitasatosporales; family Streptomycetaceae; genus Streptomyces; species Streptomyces sp. NPDC054842. The sequence goes on along the minus strand of NZ_JBSGZN010000013.1, from coordinate 107,401 downwards.
GAGCAGCGGCAGAGCGGGACCTGGTTCGTGATCGCGGCGCCGTCCACCAGCCAGCCGATGGCGCCGACGTCCGCCCAGGTCAGCGTCGGGTAGTTGAAGATCGACGAGTACTTCTGGCGGCCGCTGTGCAGCTTGTCCAGGAGCTCGTCGCGGCTGGTGCCGAGGGTCTCGGCGGCGCTGTACAGATACAGGCCGTGCCCCGCCTCGTCCTGCACCTTGGCCATCAGGATCGCCTTGCGCCGCAGGGAGGGCGCGCGCGTGATCCAGTTCGCCTCCGGCTGCATGCCGATGATCTCGGAGTGCGCGTGCTGCGCCATCTGGCGCACCAGCGTCGAGCGGTACGCGTCGGGCATCCAGTCGCGTGGCTCGATGCGCTCGTCGGCCGCCACGGCGGCGTCGAAGGCGCGCTCGTACGCCTCCTGCGCGGCACCGTCCGTCGCCGGGTCCGCCTCCGTGCGGGCCGTACGCTGCGCGGCTGCTGTTGCCATGCGGTCCCCCTCGACCTCTCGCTCCTGGCTACCGACCGATCGTTCGGTTCGCTCGAAACCATGGTCGGGCGAGCGTCGTAAGGTGTCAACCGCTGTGGATAACCTCACGGGGCCCGGTTCGACCGCTGTGGCCCATGGGGCTGTGCTGGACCGCGGGTCTGAGTACCGTTCCGTTCCGGTGCGAACGTCGGTGCGCGTGGTGCGCGAGTGACACCGCGCCGTGGGGCCGGACGGCGGGGTCGGACCGGGATCGGGAAACGGGGCGGAATGGACGCGTACGACGAGGGCTCGGACGCCCGCCACGGGCCCGACCGCCCGGGCAGTCCCGTACCGCCTTCGCCCGGCGATCCCGTCCCGCCTTCGCCCGGCGGCGATCCTGTACCGCTCCCGGCCGCCGGTTCCGTGCCGGCTTCGCCCGCCAGTTCCGCGCCGCATCCGCCCAGTAGTTCCGGACCTCCCGACAGTTCCGGACCGCCCGGTGGCTCCGTACCGTCCCCGTCCGGCGAGCCCGCCCGTCCCGACGACTCCGGCCCCGGACCGCGGGACCCGGCCCTGACCCGCGCCGCTGCCGAGGGCGGCGCGAGCCTTTCCGGCGGGCCGGACCAGGGCCCTTCCGGACCGGACGCCACGCCTGCCCGCACCGGCTCGGCCAGGACGGCCCCTGTGATCTGGCCCGACTCCGTCGAGCGGCCGGCGGCAGCGCCCGACCGGGCAGGTCTCGCCGCGCTCTCGCTGCCCTACCGCATCGCGGCCGCCGTGGCCCTCGCCTTCGTCATGGTCGCCGCCTGCCTGCACCTCGGCATGGTGTTCCTGCACGTCGCGCCCTCCAACACGGCCACCAAACAGCACGGCCGGGCCGTCGAGGACTGGATCTACCCCGAGTTCGAGCAGAACTGGAAGCTGTTCGCGCCCAATCCGCTTCAGCAGAACATCGCGGTCCAGGTCCGGGCCGAGGTCAGGACGGCGGACGGCGGGCGCCGCACGACCGGCTGGTACGACCTGTCGGCGCGGGACGGCGAGGCCATCGACGGCAATCCGCTGCCGAGCCACACCCAGCAGAACGAACTGCGCCGGGCCTGGGACTTCTTCCTCGCCTCGCACGACAGCGAGAACCGTCCGGCGGGCTTGCGCGGCGACCTCTCCGAGCGCTACCTGCGCCGGATCGTCGTGCTGCGCCTCGACCGGGAGCGGGCGGACGCCGACGGAGGCGTCGTGGAGCGCGTGCAGGTCCGCTCCCGCACCACCAACGTGCCGCCTCCCGACTGGAGCGCCGAGCCGGTGTCCGACAAGCCGGTGTTCCGCGTGCTGCCCTGGTGGCGGGTGCCGACGGGGGCGGGGGCGAGCGCCTGATGAACCGGTTCTCCCTGTGTCTCGCTCGTGGGATCGCCCGCGTCACCGAGACCGCCCTCGGGCCGTACCAGTCGGCCGTGATCCGCATCGGCTTCTCGGCCACCTGGCTGCTGTTCCTGCTGCGCGAGTTCCCGCACCGCCAGGAGCTGTACGGGCCCGACGGGCCCTGGAGCTGGGACCTGGCGCAGCAGCTCGTGGCGAGCAACCACTCCTTCACGGTCCTGCTGTGGTCGGACAGCCAGCTGTGGTTCGAGACCGTCTACGCCCTGGCCGTGCTGTCGAGCCTGCTGTTGATGCTCGGCTGGCGGACCCGGACCATGTCCGTCCTGTTCATGATCGGCGTGCTGTCCCTGCAGAACCGCAGCGTCTTCATGGGGGACGGCGGCGACAACGTCATCCACCTGATGGCGATCTACCTCGTCCTCACGCGCTGCGGACAGGTCTGGTCGCTTGACGATCGGCGGGCCCGGCTCCGGCGGGCGGCACGCGCGCGTGGCGCGTTCCCCGGCGCGCACGCGCTCCAGGGGACGCGGGAGACCCCGGAAGCCCGGGAGACGAGGGGGCCGGCCGAGCAGTCCGATCCCGTCGGAGTCGCCCTGTGGGCCGTCCTGGGCCTCGCCCTGCTCGCGGCGACGCTGACGGGGAAGATCGACGGCGGCCGGCTCGGGGGCTGGCTGACGGTCTACTGGGGGCTGTGGGCGGCGCAGGGGCTCTGGTGGGCCGTCGGACGCCGCGCGCGCACCGCCCAGCCGCGGATCCTGCTCGACGTCGTCGCGAACCTCGCGCACAACGCGGCCCTGCTGGTGATCATGGCCGAGGCGTGCCTGATCTACGCGACCGCCGGCTGGTACAAGATCCAGGGTTCGCGCTGGCAGGACGGCACCGCCGTCTACTACCCGCTCCACCTGGACTACTTCTCGCCCTGGCCGGCGCTTTCCGACCTGCTGTCCGCGCACGGCACCGCGGTGCTGCTGGTGACGTACGGGACGGTCGTGGTGCAGGTCGCCTTCCCGTTCACGCTGTTCAACCGGCGGGTGAAGAACGTGCTGCTCGCGGTCATGATGACCGAGCACGCCGTGATCGCCGTGGTCCTGGGCCTGCCGTTCTTCTCGCTGGCCATGATCGCCGCCGACGCGGTGTTCCTGCCGACGTCGTTCCTGCGGCGCCTGGGCGGATGGGCGGCACGCGCGCGTGGGGGGCTGTTCCGCGGCCGGGGCGGCGGCCGCACGGTTCCCGGCCCGCGCGGTGGGCAGCCGCGCGGCCCGGATCCGGTGGAGGGGACGCACGTAGGCTTCACGGCATGAACGACCCGGGCGGCAGGCGAGGCACCAACGGCGACGGAAGCACGGGCGGCGCGGACGACGCCGTACGGGCCTGGCACCGGCTCGCCGACGGTGCGGTGCTGCTCGACGGCTTCCACGCCCTCAAGCACGCCCTGCGCTTCGGGGCCTCGGTTCCGGTGGCCGTCACCGCCGACCGGCCCGCCGCGCTTGCCCTGGCGGACGAGCTGGCCCCGGACGTACGGGAGGTGCTCGACGGGCTGCTCAGCGAGGTCCCGGAGACGACGCTGCGGGCTCTGGTGCCGCGTCCGCACCCGACCGCGGTGGCCGCGCTGGCCGTACGCCCGTCCCGGGACGCCCATCTCGCGGCCCTGGCGCGTCCGGGCCGGGCGGCACCCGTCGTCGTGCTCGACAACCCCAGGAACCTGGGCAACGCGGGCGCCGTCATCCGGCTCGCGGCGGGCTTCGGCGCGACCGGCGTGGTCACCACCGGCACGCTCGACCCCTGGCACCCCACCGTCGTACGCGGCGGTGCGGGGCTGCACTTCGCGACCGCCGTGGAGCGGCTGACGGTCGCCGAGCTGCCGCCGGGGCCGGTCTTCGCCCTCGATCCGGAGGGCGAGGACATCCGCGGGCTGAAGCTACCCGACGACGCCGTCCTCGCCTTCGGCTCCGAGCGCACCGGGCTCTCCGCCGAACTGCGGGCCCGCACCGACCGGCTGGTGTCCCTGCCGATGCGCCCCCAGGTGTCCAGCTACAACCTCGCGACCAGCGTCGCGATGACGCTGTTCCACTGGAGCACCACCGGGGGCGCGCCGGCGTAGGGCGGGCGGGCCCGGGCGGCCTACGCCTCCCGGCGGACCTCCACGATCCGGAAGCGGTTCGCCACGAAGGCGCCGTCGCACAGGGCGGAGTTGGCCGCCGCGTTGCCGCCGGAGCCGTGGAAGTCGGAGAAGGCGGCCGTCTGGTTCACGTAGACCCCGCCGGTCAGGTTCAGCGAGAGCTGGGCGCACTCCTCGAAGCAGACCTCCTGGACGGCCTGCTCGACCTCCTCGGAGGTGGTGTACGCGCCGACCGTCATCGCGCCCTTGTCCCGGATGCTCCGCCGCAGCAGGTCCGTGCCGTCCGCCGCCGAGTCGACGGCGACCGCGAAGGAGACGGGGCCGAAGCACTCGCTCAGGTAGGCGGCCTCGTCCTCGGCGCCCTCCCAGTACTTCCGGGCGCCGTCGAGCTTCACGATCACCGGGGTGCGCACGACGGCGTCCGGGAACTCGGGGTTGGCGACCTCCCGGGAGGCGAGGGCGACCTCGCCGAGACCGGCGGCGGCCTCCAGGCGGGCCTTCACGTCCGGGTTGACGATGGCGCCGAGCAGGGCGTTGGCGCGGGCGTCGTCACCGAGGAGTCCGTCGACCGCCCCGGCGAGGTCGGCGACCACCTCGTCGTACGACTTGGGGCCCTCCTCGGTGCGGATGCCGTCGCGGGGGATCAGCAGGTTCTGCGGGGTGGTGCACATCTGGCCGCTGTAGAGGGACAGCGAGAAGGCGAGGTTCGACAGCATGCCCTTGTAGTCGTCGGTCGACTCGACGAGCACCGTGTTGACGCCGGCCTTCTCCGTGTAGACCTGGGCCTGGCGGGCGTTGGTCTCCAGCCAGTCGCCGAACTCCGTGGAGCCCGTGTAGTCGATGATCCGGATCTCGGGGCGGACCGCCAGGGTCTTCGCGATGCCCTCTCCGGGGCGCTCGGCGGCCAGCGCGACCAGGTTCGGGTCGAAGCCGGCCTCGGTGAGCACCTCGCGGGCCACGGCGACGGTCAGCGCGAGCGGCAGCACCGCGCGCGGGTGCGGCTTGACCAGGACCGCGTTCCCCGTGGCCAGGGACGCGAAGAGGCCGGGGTAGCCGTTCCACGTCGGGAAGGTGTTGCAGCCGATCAGCAGGGCGATGCCGCGCGGCACCGGCGTGAACTGCTTGTTCAGCGCGAGCGGGTCCCGCTTGCCCTGGGGCTTGGTCCACTCCGCGTTGTCCGGCGTGCGGACCTGCTCCACGTACGCGTACGCCACGGCCTCCAGGCCGCGGTCCTGCGCGTGCGGGCCGCCCGCCTGGAACGCCATCATGAACGCCTGGCCGCTGGTGTGCATGACCGCGTGGGCGAACTCGTGCGTCCGGTCGCTGATCCGCTTGAGGATCTCCAGGCAGACCATCGCGCGCGTCTCCGCGCCCGCGTCCCGCCACGCCCGCATGCCCGCACGCATGGCCGGCAGCAGCACGTCGACGTCCGCGTGCGGGTAGGTGACGCCCAGCTCGATCCCGTAGGGCGAGACCTCGCCGCCCACCCAGTCGTCCGTGCCCGCCTGGCCGAGGTCGAGACGGGTGCCCAGCAGGGCGTCGAAGGCGGCCTTGCCCTCCGCCATGCCCAGGCTCCCGTGCTCCCCGTAGGCCTTGGGGTGCTCGGGGTGCGGGGACCAGTACGCGCGTGTGCGGATCGCTTCGAGCGCCTGGTCGAGGGTGGGCCGGTGCTGGGCGATCAGCTGGTGCGCGGTGAGTTCGGCGGCCATCTAGGACCAACTCCTCGTCTCAGGAGCTCCTCGTCGAGCTCGCGAGCTGGGCAGGAAGGGACGGACACGGTTAGAGTAACCGAACGATCGGTCGGGACAAGGGGGACCGCCGCATCTGTGGAAAACCGTGTGCGGGAGGATCGCGAGCATGACAGCACTCGACCTCAGCAGCCCCGTGGCCGTCGTCGGTACCGGCACCATGGGCCAGGGCATCGCCCAGGTCGCGCTGGTCGCAGGCCGGCCCGTGCGGCTGTACGACGCCGTGCCCGGACGGGCCGAAGCGGCCGCCTCGGCGATCGGCGCGCGACTGGACCGTCTCGTCGACAAGGAGCGGTTGAGCGCCGCCGACCGGGACGCCGCGCGCGCCCGGCTGCACCCGGCCGGGAGCCTCGCCGAACTCGCCGACTGCGCGCTCGTCGTGGAGGCGGTGCTCGAACGGCTCGACGTGAAGCAGCAGCTGTTCCGCGACCTGGAGGACGTGGTCGGGGAGGACTGCCTGCTCGCCACGAACACCTCCTCCCTGTCCGTGACGGCCATCGGCGGCGCGCTGCGCAACCCGGGCCGCCTGGTCGGGCTGCACTTCTTCAACCCCGCCCCGCTGCTGCCCCTGGTGGAGGTCGTCTCCGGGTTCGCCACCGACGTCACGTCGGCCACGCGCGCGTACGAGACGGCCCGCGAGTGGGGCAAGACGCCGGTCGCCTGCGCGGACACCCCCGGCTTCATCGTCAACCGCATCGCCCGGCCGTTCTACGCCGAGGCCTTCGCGGTCTACGAGTCCCAGGCCGCCGACCCGGCCACCATCGACGCCGTCCTGCGCGAGTCCGGGGGCTTCCGGATGGGGGCCTTCGAGCTGACCGACCTGATCGGCCAGGACGTCAACGAGTCCGTCACGCACTCCGTGTGGCAGGCCTTCTTCCAGGACGTGCGCTTCACGCCCTCGCTGGCCCAGCGGCGGCTCGTGGAGTCCGGCCGGCACGGCCGCAAGTCGGGCCACGGCTGGTACGACTACGCGGACGGTGCCGAGCGCCCCGAGCCGCACACCGCGGAGAGGGCCGCCCCGCCCGCCCACGTCACCGTCGAGGGCGACCTCGGCCCCGCCTCCGAACTCGTCGCGCTGATCCGTGAGGCCGGCATCCAGGTCCGCGAGGAGGAGGAGGACCACGGCACCCGGCTGCTGCTGCCCTCCGGCGGTCAGCTGGTCCTCGCCGACGGACAGACCTCGGTCGAGTTCCGCGACGTCGTCTACTTCGACCTGGCGCTCGACTACCGCCGGGCCACCCGGATCGCCGTCTCGGCCTCCCAGGACACGGCCGCCCAGACGCTCTCGGAGGCCATCGGTCTCTTCCAGGCGCTCGGCAAGGACGTCAGCGTCATCGGGGACGCACCCGGCCTGATCGTCGCCCGGACGGTGGCCCGGATCATCGACCTGGCGCACGACGCCGTCGCCAAGGGGGTGGCCACCGAGGAGGACGTCGACACCGCGATGCGGCTCGGCGTGAACTACCCCCTGGGCCCCTTCGAGTGGAGCCGCAGACTCGGCCGGACCTGGGCGCACGACCTCCTGGAGGAACTGCACCTGCGCGAGCCCTCGGGCCGTTACGCGCCCTCCCTGGCGCTGTACCGCCACGGACACGCCTCCGAGAAGCGGGAGGGCACCTCGTGACCACCGCCAAGCGGGACACGTACACCCCGGAGACGCTCCTCCACGTCGCCGTGCAGGTCTTCATCGAGCGCGGCTACGACGGCACCTCCATGGAGCACCTGTCCAAGGCCGCCGGCATCTCCAAGTCCTCGATCTACCACCACGTGGCGGGCAAGGAGGAGCTGCTGGGCCGGGCGGTGCGCCGGGCGCTGGACGGCCTCTTCGGGATCCTCGACGAGGAGCACGCGCGCGTGGGGCGTGCCGTGGAGCGGCTGGAGTACGTCGTACGGCGGATGGTCGAGGTGCTCACCTCCGAGCTGCCGTACGTGACGCTGCTGCTGCGGGTGCGGGGCAACACGGACACCGAGCGCTGGGCCCTGGAGCGGCGCCGGGACTTCGACCACCGGGTGGCCGAGCTGCTGAGGGCGGCGGCCGCCGACGGCGACGTGCGGGACGACGTCGAGTTCCGGCTCGCGACACGGCTGGTGTTCGGGATGATCAACTCGATCGTGGAGTGGTACCGGCCCGACGGCCGGGGCGCGGCGGAGCGCGAGGTGGCCGACGCCGTCGTACGCCTGGTCTTCGAAGGGCTCCGCAAGGAGGGCTGACGCCCTCCGGACCTCCGCAACGGCCCCCCGAAGCCTCCGCACCGGCCCTCCCCGTTCACCCCTCCGGTTCCACGTCCTCCTCCTCGAAGACCAGCAGCGTGCGTGTGCTGAGTACCTCGGGGATGGCCTGGAGGCGGGTGAGCACCAGCTCGCGCAGGGCGCGGTTGTGCGGGGTGTGCACCAGCAGCAGGACGTCGAAGTCGCCGCCGACCAAGGAGATGTGGGCGGCCCCGGGCAGCGCCCGCAACTGCTCGCGGACCGTGCGCCAGGAGTTCTGCACGATCTTGAGCGTGATGTACGCCGACGTGCCCTGTCCCGCGCGCTCGTGGTTGACGCGGGCCCCGAAGCCGCGGATGACCCCGTCCTCGATGAGGCGGTTGATCCGCGCGTAGGCGTTGGCCCGCGAGACGTGGACACGCTCGGCCACGGACCGTATCGAGGCGCGTCCGTCCGCCTGGAGCATCTGGAGGATGTCCTGGTCGATCGGGTCGAGCGGACGGGCGGGCGGCAGCTCCGTCCCGGCCCCCGATCCCTCGGCCATTTGTTCAGGTGCCATGTCCCCCCGCCTCCCTACCATGGACGTACTGCGTCCATCTCAGGCTGTGCAGAACCGTTTGTCCACAGCCTGGCGGTGCCTGTAGCCAAAATGTGCCGACGACCGAACAATCGGTAGGTGAGGCGCATCACACCCGGTGCGTCTCTCCAGCCGCTCCCACGAGGAGGTGCCGTCATGACGGTCATGGAGCAGCGAGGCGCTTACCGGCCCACACCGCCGCCCGCCTGGCAGCCACGCACCGACCCCGCGCCGCTGCTGCCCGACGCGCTGCCCCACCGCGTCCTCGGCACCGAGGCCGCCGCCCAGGCCGACCCCGACCTGCTGCGCCGGCTGTACGCCCAGCTCGTCCGCGGCCGCCGCTACAACACGCAGGCCACGGCCCTCACCAAGCAGGGCCGCCTCGCCGTGTACCCCTCCACCACCGGCCAGGAGGCGTGCGAGGTCGCCGCGGCGCTCGTCCTCGAAGAGCGCGACTGGCTCTTCCCGAGCTACCGGGACACCCTGGCGGCCGTCGCGCGGGGCCTCGACCCCGTCCAGGCCCTCACCCTGCTGCGCGGCGACTGGCACACCGGGTACGACCCGCGCGAGCACCGCATCGCGCCCCTGAGCACCCCGCTCGCCACCCAGCTGCCGCACGCCGTGGGCCTCGCCCACGCCGCCCGCCTCAAGGGCGACGACGTCGTCGCGCTCGCCATGGTCGGCGACGGCGGCACCAGCGAGGGCGACTTCCACGAGGCGCTGAACTTCGCGGCCGTCTGGCAGGCCCCGGTCGTCTTTTTCGTGCAGAACAACGGCTTCGCCATCTCCGTCCCGCTCGCCAAGCAGACCGCGGCCCCCTCGCTGGCCCACAAGGCCGTCGGTTACGGGATGCCGGGCCGCCTGGTCGACGGCAACGACGCGGCCGCCGTCCACGAGGTCCTCGCCGACGCCGTGCGCCGCGCCCGCGAAGGCGGCGGCCCGACCCTCGTCGAGGCCGTCACGTACCGCATCGACGCCCACACGAACGCCGACGACGCCACCCGCTACCGGGGCGACGCCGAGGTCGAGACCTGGCGCGCCCACGACCCCATCGCCCTGCTGGAGCGCGAGCTGACCGAGCGCGGGCTGCTCGACGAGGACGGCATACGCGCCGCCCGCGAGGACGCCGAGGCGATGGCCGCGGACCTGCGCGAGCGCATGAACCAGGACCCGGTGATCGACCCCATGGACCTCTTCGCCCACGTCTACGCCGAGCCCACACCGCAACTGCGTGAGCAGGAGGCCCAGCTGCGCGCCGAGCTCGAAGCCGAGGCGGACGGTTCGCACGGGCCGGAAGGGGCCGGGCGATGACGACCGTTGCCCAGAAACCGGCCACCATGGCGCAGGCCCTCGGGCGCGCCCTGCGGGACGCCATGGCCGAGGACCCGGCGGTCCACGTCATGGGTGAGGACGTCGGCACGCTCGGCGGCGTCTTCCGGGTCACCGACGGTCTCGCCGCGGAGTTCGGCGAGGACCGCTGCACGGACACGCCCCTGGCGGAGGCCGGCATCCTCGGGACCGCCGTCGGCATGGCGATGTACGGGCTGCGGCCGGTCGTGGAGATGCAGTTCGACGCCTTCGCCTACCCGGCGTTCGAGCAGCTGATCAGCCACGTCGCGAAGATGCGCAACCGCACGCGCGGCGCGATGCCGCTGCCTATCACCATCCGCGTGCCCTACGGGGGCGGCATCGGCGGCGTCGAGCACCACAGCGACTCCTCCGAGGCGTACTACATGGCGACTCCGGGGCTGCACGTCGTGACGCCCGCCACGGTCCCCGACGCCTACGGGCTGCTGCGCGCCGCCATCGCCTCCGACGACCCCGTCGTCTTCCTGGAGCCCAAGCGCCTGTACTGGTCGAAGGACGCGTGGAACCCCCAGGAGCCGCCGGCCGTCGAGCCGATCGGCCGCGCGGTGGTGCGGCGGGCCGGCCGCAGCGCCACGCTCGTCACGTACGGCCCGTCCCTGCCCGTCTGCCTGGAGGCGGCCGAGGCGGCGCGGGCCGAGGGCTGGGACCTCGAAGTCGTCGACCTGCGCTCCCTGGTGCCGTTCGACGACGAGACGGTCTGCGCGGCCGTCCGGCGGACCGGGCGCGCCGTGGTCGTGCACGAGTCGGGCGGGTTCGGGGGGCCGGGCGGGGAGATCGCCGCGCGGATCACCGAGCGCTGCTTCCACCACCTGGAGGCGCCGGTGCTGCGGGTGGCCGGGTTCGACCTCCCGTACCCGCCGCCGATGCTGGAGCGCCACCACCTGCCCGGTGTCGACCGGATCCTGGACGCGGTGGCACGGCTGCAGTGGGAGGGACAGAGCTGATGGCCCAGGTGCTGGAGTTCAAGCTCCCCGACCTCGGGGAGGGCCTCACCGAGGCGGAGATCGTCCGCTGGCTCGTCCAGGTCGGTGACGTGGTCGCCGTCGACCAGCCGGTGGTCGAGGTCGAGACCGCCAAGGCCATGGTCGAGGTGCCGTGTCCCTACGGGGGCGTGGTCACCGCCCGCTTCGGCGACGAGGGCACCGAACTGCCCGTAGGCGCCCCGCTGATCACGGTCGCCGTCGGAGCGCCCGCGTCGCCCTCGGCAGATGCGCCCTCGTCCCCGTCCCCGTCCTCGTCGTCGTCCTCGTCGTCGTCCTCCTCCTCGAACGGCGACGGAGACGGCGGCGACCAGGGCTCGGGCAACGTGCTCGTGGGCTACGGCACCCAGGCCCCGCCCGGCCGCCGCAGGCGGGTCCGCCCGGCGTCGCCGGTGCCCGGGACGCCTGCGGGGAGCCGCGGGGACGGCCTCGCCCCCGCCGGGGCGCCCTCGTCCGCCGACGCCGCGCCCTCCTCCGCCGGAGCGTCCGCGTGGCCGTCGTCCGGGACGTCCGCCGGTGCGGGGACGGCCGGGGCCGCCCGGCCCGAGGATGCCGGTACGTCCGCAACGGGCGCTGCCGTGAACGGCCGTGCGGTCGTCGGCGGCCGGACGGAAGGGCTCGCCCACACGGTCGTCGGCGGCCGGACGGAGGGACCCGTTCCGGTGATCTCCCCGCTCGTGCGCCGACTGGCCCGGGAGAACGGGCTGGACCTGCGCGAGCTGGAGGGGACCGGGCCCGACGGGCTGATCCTGCGCGCGGACGTCGAGTACGCGCTGCGGGCGGCCGCGGGCCGGGGTGCCGGACAGGTGCCCGAGAGCCACGGACCCGCTGCCGCCGGTGCCGGGTCCGGTGCCGCCCTCGCCGACGCGGCCTCCGCCGTGCGCGGCGACGGGACCGGGGCACCCGCCCCCGCCGGGACGGTCCGGGCGCCCGGCGCCGGGGAAGGCGTCCGCGTGCCGCTCAAGGGGGTCCGCGGCGCCGTCGCCGACAAGCTCTCGCGGAGCCGTCGCGAGATACCCGACGCGACCTGCTGGGTCGACGCCGACGCGACCGAACTGATGCGGGCGCGGACGGCGATGAACGCGGCGGGCGGGCCCAAGATCTCCCTGCTGGCGGTGCTCGCGCGCATCTGCACGGCCGCCCTGGCCCGCCACCCCGAGCTGAACTCGACGGTCGACCTGGAGGCCCGGGAGATCGTGCGGCTCGACCGGGTGCACCTGGGCTTCGCCGCGCAGACCGAGCGCGGGCTCGTGGTGCCCGTCGTCCGGGACGCGCACACGCGGGACGCGGAGTCGCTGAGCGCGGAGTTCGGGCGGCTGACCGAGGCGGCGCGCACCGGGACGCTGACGCCCGCGGACCTGACGGGCGGCACGTTCACGCTGAACAACTACGGCGTGTTCGGTGTCGACGGCTCCACGCCGATCATCAACCACCCGGAGGCGGCCATGCTCGGCGTCGGCCGCATCGTCCCCAAGCCGTGGGTGCACGAGGGCGAGCTGGCCGTACGGCAGGTCGTGCAGCTCTCGCTCACCTTCGACCACCGGGTGTGCGACGGCGGTACGGCGGGCGGCTTCCTGCGGTACGTCGCGGACTGCGTGGAGCGGCCGGCGGTCCTGCTGCGGACGCTGTAGGGCCACCGGGGGACGCCGCCGTCCACATGCTGTGCGCGGGGGTGGCAATGATCCCCCGGGCGCCCATACTCGGGGGATGACCGCGCACCAGCCACCGGGCGCCGCCGTCGGCACGGCGGGCGCCGGCGGCGTCCACGCCCCGGGCGCCGCGTCCGTCGCCTACGACGCCGTCGTGCTCGCCGGGGGCGGCGCGCGGCGTCTCGGCGGCGCGGACAAGCCCGGCGTGCGCGTGGGCGGACGGGCGTTGCTCGACCGGGTCCTCGCCGCGTGCGCCGGGGCCCGGACCACCGTCGTGGTGGCCGCCCCCCGGCCGACCGCCCGGCCCGTGGTGTGGACCCGTGAGGATCCGCCCGGCGCGGGGCCCGTCGCCGCCCTCGGCGCGGGGCTGCGGCACACCGCCGCCGAGTACGTCGTCGTGCTCTCGGCCGACCTGCCGTTCCTGACGGCGGAAACGGTACGGCGCCTGCTCTCGGCCCTGCTGACGGGCGACGCCGCTCCGGCCCACGCCGGCCCCGGCTCCTCCGAGGCCGCGCCCGTCGCCGCCGTACCGGACGGACCCGCACCCGCCGTAGGCCCCCGCCCCGACGAGGCCGCGCCCTCCGCCGCACCGGGCGGTCCCGGACCCGACCCCGCCGTAAACCACAGCCCCTCCGGAATCGCCCCCCACTCCGCCCCCAAGCCGTCCTCGACCCCCCTGGCCACCGCTTCCCGCCAAGAGAACCGCCGGTTGGACGGGGTGGTTCTCGTCGACCGGGACGGGCGGGAGCAGCCGTTGGTCGCCGTCTACCGGGCGGCGGCGTTGCGGAGGGCGCTGGAGGGGCTGGCCGGTGCGCGGGGCGGGCTGGACGGGCTGCCCCTGCGGCAGGTCACCGCCGTACTCGAACTCACCCGTCTCCCGGACCCCGTCGCCTCCTTCGACTGCGACACCTGGGACGACATCGCCACCGCCCGGTCACGCATCAGGGAGCATGGGCTCGTGTTGGATGAATGGATTTCCGCAGTCAAGGACGAACTGGGCATCGACCTGGACGTCGACACCGGCATCCTGCTGGACCTGGCCCGGGACGCCGCGCACTCGGTGGCCCGGCCCTCGGCGCCGCTGACCACGTTCCTCGTGGGCTACGCGGCCGGGCGGGCAGGGGGCGGCCCCGAGGCGGTGGCCGAGGCGGCCCGCAAGGCGTCCGCGCTCGCGCTGGCCTGGGAGGCCGAGGCCGGCACCGCGCCGCCGCCCGGGAAGTCCGGCGAGGGTGCCGCCGTCCGACCGGACGCCGGATGACCGCCGCGGGCGGCACCCGCAACAGCCAGGAGGACGAGGACTTCGACGTCGAGGAAGCCCTCGCCCTGGTCAAGGGGGAGACCGTGCCCGGCCCCAAGAGCCGTCCCGAGCCGGCGCCCGTACCGGAGGGGGAGCGGCACGGGCGGCATGCCGCACCCACCGGGCACCGGGCCACCCCCTGGCCGCAGGCACGCACCGCCGCCGAGCGGGCCGGCCGTGCCGGGACCCGCCGGGCGCCGGTGTCGGTGCCGGCCGACGCCGCTCTCGGCCTGGTCCTCGCCGCCCCGCTCGGCGCGCTGACCGACCTGCCCTCGTTCGACACGAGCGCGATGGACGGGTGGGCACTGGCGGGTCCCGGCCCCTGGGACGTGCGGGAGGAGGGCGTGCTCGCCGGGCACGCCGAACCGGAACGGCTCACCGACGGCGAGGCGGTGCGGATCGCCACCGGGGCGCGCATCCCGCAGGACGTCACCGCCGTCCTGCGCAGCGAACACGGACGGATCGACGACAAGGGGCGCCTGCACGCGACCCGCGAGGTGGTGCACGGGCAGGACATCCGCCCGCGCGGCCAGGAGTGCCGCAGCGGCGACCAGTTGCTGCCCGCCGGCGCGCTGGTCACCCCGGCCGTGCTCGGCCTCGCCGCGGCCGCCGGGTACGACACGCTCGCCGTCCTCCCCCGTCCGCGGGCCGAAGTCCTGGTCCTCGGCGACGAGTTGCTCACCGAGGGGCTCCCCCGGGAGGGGCTCATCCGGGACGCGCTCGGCCCCATGCTGCCGCCGTGGCTGCGGGCGCTGGGCGCCGAGGTCGTCGGCGTGCGGCGGTTGGGCGACGACGCCGAGGCGCTGCACGGGGCGATCGCCGGTTCCGGCGCCGACCTGGTCGTCACCACCGGCGGCACCGCCTTCGGCCCGGTCGACCACGTGCACCCCGTCCTGGACCGTCTCGGCGCCGAACTCCTGGTGGACGGTGTCGAGGTCCGCCCCGGCCACCCCATGCTGCTGGCCCGCACCAAGGAGAACCAGCACCTCGTCGGCCTGCCCGGCAACCCCCTGGCCGCCGTCTCCGGGCTGCTCACGCTCGCCGAGCCCCTGCTGCGCGCCCTCGCCGGACGGACGGCTCCCGAGCCGTACGCGATGCCCCTGAAGGACGCCGTGCACGGGCATCCGTACGACACCCGGCTGATCCCCGTCGTGCTGCGCGCGGAGCAGGCCGTGCCGCTGCACTACAACGGGCCCGCCATGCTGCGGGGCATCGCCGCGGCCGACGCCCTGGCCGTCGTGCCGCCCGGCGGCGCCCGCGCGGGCCAGGACGTGGAACTACTGGACCTGCCCTGGGCGCCGGCCGGTCTCGGGGCGTTCTCCGCGTAGCCGGCGAGCGGGCGGCCGGACCGGCCGCCCGCCTACGGGTGAGGCGTGCCGTTGCCCGTCCGGCTGATCGTGATCAGCCTGTCGCCGACCCGCAGCGGGGCGGTGCCGGGCGCCGCGTGGTCCAGCACCTTCCGGTCGCGTACGACGGCGACCACGAGGTCGGCGCAGTCCCGTGGGGCGGCGCCCACCTCCCGTTCCGACACGGCGCGTTCCGTCAGGTCGAGGCCGCTGCCGTAGGTCATCAGGCCCTCCAGGACGTCGGCGGCGTGCGGGCTGCCCACCGAGACGCCGAGCAGGCGCCCGGCCGAGCTGGAGCTGGTGACCACCATGTCGGCGCCGCTCTGCTTCAGCAGCGGCACGTTCTCGTCCTCCCGGACGGCGGCGACGATCGTGGCGCGCCGGTTGAGCTGGCGTGCGGTGAGCGTGACGAGGGTCGCGGTGTCGTCGCGCTGCGGGGCGACGATGACCTGGGCGGCGTGCTGGATCTCGGCCTTGAGCAGGGTGTCGGAGCGGGTGGCGTCCCCGAGCACCGACACCAGGCCGTCGCTGCCGGCCGCGTCCACCGTCTTCTGCTGCGGATCGACGACGACGATCCGGTCCCGGGGGATGCCCTGCCCCAGCAGCGTCTCGATGGCGTGCCTGCCCTTGGTGCCGTAGCCGACGACCACCACGTGGCCCCGCATCCGGGAGCGCCAGCGGTGGATGCGCACCTGCTGCCGGGTCCGCTCGGTGAGGACCTCCAGCGTGGTGCCGACCAGGATGATCAGGAACAGCACGCGCAGCGGCGTGATGACGAGGATGTTGGTGAGCCGGGCCGTGTCGCTGACCGGGGTGATGTCGCCGTAGCCCGTGGTGGAGAGGGTGACGGTCGCGTAGTAGGCGGCGTCGAGGAGGTCGACCGAGCCGTCGGAGTTGTCCTGGTAGCCGGAGCGGTCCAGCCAGACCAGGAACGTGGTGAACGCGAGGACCAGCAGCGCCATGGACAGCCGCCGCAGCACCTGCTGGAGGGGCGGCACGGTGACCTCCACCGGCAGCCGGATGGAGCGGCCCGCCTCGGCGTCGTCCAGGGCCTCCGTGCGCGAGCGGTACCAGAGCGAGCGCAGGATGGGGAAGCGTCCCGAGTCCGGCTCCTCCGCGCGGGCGGCGGCCTCACTCCGTCCGTCGCGCCGGCCCGGGTGGCCCCGGCCCGGTCCTGCGCGCCTGCCCGTGCCCGCTCCGTGCGCTGCTGTCCTGGGCGGTCGTTGTTGCCCGTCCTTCATGGCCTGCTCCCAGCGGCTCGCGGCCCGGTCGGCGGACCGGCACCGGGGCCATGCTCTCGGATCTTGGCCGTCGGGTGGGTAACGTCGGGGCGGGTGACGTCCGTCGATTCGTGGGAGGCACGCCTTGCGTGACCACACCGTGGTGGTCGGTTTCGGGACGAAAGGGCGGTCGGCCGTCCAGACCGTCTGCGCGACGGGACTGAAGAAGGAACGGATCGTCGTGGTCGACCCGGCCTCGAAGGTGATCGAGGCGGCGGCGGCCGAGGGCCACGCGGGCGTGGTGGGCGACGGCACCCGCAGCGACGTGCTGCTGCGGGCCGAGGTGCAGCGGGCGCGGCAGGTCATCATCGCCACACAGCGGGACGACACGGCCGTGCTCGTCGCCCTGACGGCCCGGCAGCTCAACCCCGCCGCGAAGATCGTGGCCGCGGTGCGGGAGGAGGAGAACGCGCCGCTGCTGCGGCAGTCGGGCGCCGACGCCGTCATCACCAGCGCCGGCGCGGCGGGCCGCCTGCTCGGGCTCTCGGTCCTCAGCCCCAGCGCGGGCCTGGTGATGGAGGACCTCATCCAGCAGGGCAGCGGACTCGACATCGTCGAACGGCCGGTCATAAAGGCCGAGGTGGGCATGGGGGTGCGCGAGACCGGCGACCTGGTGGTGAGTGTCGTACGAGGCCACCGCGTGCTCGGCTACGACGACCCGGCCATCGGCACCCTGGAGCTGACGGACCGTCTCATCACGATCGTGCGGGTCTCCTGAAGTAGCCTCGCGGCATGCGAGCGATCACGATTCCCGAACCTGGTGGACCCGAGGCTCTGGTGTGGGACGAGGTCCCGGACCCGGAGCCCGGGGAGGGCGAAGTCCTGGTCGAGGTGGTGGCCAGCGCCGTCAACCGAGCCGATCTGCTGCAGCGGCAGGGCTTCTACGACCCGCCGCCCGGCGCGTCCCCCTACCCCGGTCTCGAATGCTCCGGGCGCGTCGCCGCCCTGGGCGCCGGGGTGTCGGGCTGGGCCGTCGGGGACGAGGTGTGCGCGCTGCTCTCGGGCGGCGGCTACGCCGAGAAGGTCGCCGTCCCGGCCGGTCAGCTGCTGCCCGTGCCGGAGGGCGTCGACCTGCACCGGGCCGCCGCGCTGCCCGAGGTGACGTGCACCGTCTGGTCCAACGTCTTCATGGTCTCCCACCTGCGTCCCGGCGAGACGCTGCTCGTGCACGGCGGCTCCAGCGGCATCGGCACCATGGCGATCCAGCTGGCGAAGGCGTTCGGCGCCAGGGTCGCCGTCACGGCCGGCACCGAGGACAAGCTGCGGTTCTGCGCCGACCTCGGGGCGGACGTCCTGGTCAACTACCGCGAGCAGGACTTCGTCGAGGAGCTGGAGCGGGCCACCGACGGAGCGGGCGCCGACGTCATCCTCGACAACATGGGCGCCAAGTACCTGGACCGCAACGTGCGGGCGCTCGCCGTCAACGGGCGGCTGTCGATCATCGGCATGCAGGGCGGCGTCAAGGGCGAGCTGAACATCGGCACGCTCCTGGGCAAGCGGGCCGCGGTCAGCGCGACCTCGCTGCGGGCCCGGCCGCTCGCCGAGAAGGCGGCCATCGTGGCGGCCGTGCGCGAGCACGTGTGGCCGCTGGTCGCCTCGGGTGAGGTCCGGCCCGTCGTGGACCGCGAGCTCCCGATGAGCGACGCGGCCACGGCGCACCGGGTCCTGGAGGAGAGCGGGCACATCGGCAAGGTGCTGCTCGTCGCGCCGTAGAGCCTGTCGTCCGGAGAGGTCGGCTCCGCGGGGTCCGGTGCGGGCCTGCGCGGACGGACCGTCGGGCACCGTCGGCCCGATCCGGACGACCGGCCTCGGGCCCGCCCGGCCGGGACCCGGCTCAGCCGCGCCGGGTGCGCAGGGCGAGGAAGGCGAGCCCGAGACCGCAGCCGATGAGGATCAGCCCGCTGCCCAGAGGCAGTATCCGCAGCACGGGCTCCTCCGGTGCGGACCGGGTGAAGGACGGCTCGGCGGGGGCCGGGGAGGGCGGCTGCCGCTCCGTGTCCCCGGGCGCCTCGGAAGCGTCGGCGCTCTCCGGAACGCCGTCGCTGTCCGCGTCGCCGGACCCGTCCGTGCCGGGTGCCTCGGCCGTTCCCTCCCTGGCGTCCGCGTCCGCCCGGCCCGCCGGCCGGACCGGGCGGTCGGGGCGCTTGCGGGCGTCGGGATCGCGTTCCGGGTACGCCGGTCCCGTGTCCTCCTCGCGCGGTGCCGGCTCCTCGCGTCCCGGACGCCTGCGGCCCTCGCCCGCCTCGCTCCCGGCGCGCGACGCCTTGGCCCGGGGGGTGCGCGAGGACGGTGCCTCCGGGGAGCGGGACGGACCCGCCGCCGGGGTGCGGGACGGTGACACGGACGGGGAGGGCGTGGCCTCCCGCGCGGGCGGGGCCGCGTACGCGTAGGACGGATGGGTGGTGCCGCCGGCCAGCAGGACCAGCAGCAGGCCCAGTCCTGCCGCGTACGGCCCGTGGCCGCCCTGCCGCCGTGTGCGCAGCCTTGGAGTCACGTCCGTGACCTCCTCCCGGTGCGAGAGTTCGCCAAGATCAACGTGACAAGCCTCACATGAGGTGATGATCCCGGCATCCCGTCGGGGGCCGAAGGGTGGATCACCCGGCGGCGGGGGCGCCAGCGTCACGAGGTGGAGGCGTGCGAGAGAATGGCGGCATGGAGATGCCGAGGAACGAACGGTCGCCGGAGAACCCCCAGATCCTGGTCGTGGGCCAGGACGGAATGCCTCTCGGCGGCGCCGGAGACGAGGACTCCCGCGAGGTCCCGGTGACGGAGATGGTGGAACAGCCCGCCAAGGTGATGCGCATCGGCAGCATGATCAAGCAGCTGCTGGAGGAAGTGCGCGCGGCACCTCTGGACGAGGCCAGCCGGGTGCGGCTCAAGGAGATCCACGCCAGCTCCGTGAAGGAGCTGGAGGACGGCCTGGCGCCCGAGCTCGTCGAGGAGCTGGAGCGCCTGTCCCTCCCCTTCACGGACGAGGGAACGCCCAGCGACGCCGAACTGCGTATCGCGCAGGCCCAGTTGGTGGGCTGGCTGGAGGGGCTCTTCCACGGGATCCAGACGACCCTGTTCGCGCAGCAGATGGCGGCCAGGGCTCAGCTGGAGAACATGCGCCGTGCCCTGCCGCCGGGCATGGGCGGCGGTGACGACGGGGAGGACCCGCGCGCGGGCGGCCGCTCCGGCGGACCGTACCTGTAGGGCGCGGCTGCCGGAGACGGTGGCGGCCGGACGGATCCGGTGACCGTGCACACGCAGGGCCCGGCACACGCGTGCCGGGCCCTCGGTTCGTCTTCGGCGATCGTCGGCGGCCGCCGTCGGCCGGCGGTGGTCTCAGCCGGTCAGGCCGGGTCGCCCGTCGAGACCCGCAGTTCGATGTCGGGCATGTCCTTGGGGTCCACGTCCGTGCCCGCGGCGGGGAACTGGTCCATGACCGTGCCCTCGCCGTAGGTGTTCTCGTCGACCGGCTTCTCCTTCAGCTGCCAACCGGCCGCCTGGAAGCACGACTTGACGGATTTGATGTACCGGAACGTGAAGTCGGGGACCTTGATCTTGTCCGGGTCGTTGTACGACTCGTCGGGCTCCGTGCACTTGGTCGTCTCGATGGTCTTCGTGGTGTCCGGGCCCTTGTGGCCGGCGACCTCGGAGGCCGAGGCCGAGGCGGTCGAGCCACCGCCGCGCTTGTCGTCGTCACCGCCGCCGCTCATCGTGAGCGCCGTGATCAGACCGCCTATCGCGACGAGCGCGACGAGGACCGAGCCGATGATCACGCCCTTGTTGCTCTTCCCGCCGCCGGAACCGCCCTGGGGCGCCGGGTGCGGCGTCAGGTTGTACGGCGGCGGGGTGTGGGAGCCCTGCTGCGGCGCGTACGCCGAGGTCTGCGGCGGTGCCTGGTAGCCGCCCTGCTGCGGGTAGCCGTACGAGGGCGCCTGGGTGTGCTGCGCCGGCGGACCGTAGGGGCCGGGCTGGTACGGCGTCTGCACGGGGCCCGCCGGTGCCGGGGCCGACTGGTCGACGGGCGGGAAGACGGCGGAGCCGACACCGGAACCGCTCGGCGTCGGCGCGCCCGGCACGATGTTCGGCGCGGTGCCGTGCAGCGACTGGGCCACGCGCAGGCACTCGTCGCGCATCGCCTCGGCGCTGGGGAAGCGCTCGTTCGGGTTCTTCTTCAGCGCGCGGGCGACCAGCGCGTCCACCGCCGGCGGCAGCGAGCGGTTGACCGAGGAGGGCGCGACCGGCTCCTCCTGGACGTGCGCGTACGCGATGGCCAGCGGCGAGTCCGCCTCGAACGGCAGCCGTCCGGTGACCAGTTGGAACAGCATGATGCCGACCGAGTACAAGTCGCTGCGCGCGTCGACGCCCCGGCCGAGCGCCTGCTCCGGCGAGAGGTACTGCGGGGTGCCGACGACCATGCCGGTCTGGGTCATCGAGGTGACCCCGGACTGCATGGCGCGGGCGATGCCGAAGTCCATCACCTTGACGACGTTCCGCTTCGTCATCATCACGTTGCCCGGCTTGATGTCCCGGTGGACCAGGCCCATCTCGTGGCTTATCTCCAGGGCGGCCAGGACGTCCGCGGTGATCTTCAGGGCCTTGTCGGCGGGCATGGCGCCGTACTGCCGGATGTCCGTGTCGAGGACCGAGCCGAGCGGGTGGCCCTCGATGTACTCCATGACGATGTACGGCGTCGTCATGCCGTCGAGGTCGTCCTCGCCGGTGTCGAAGACCGAGACGATGTTGGTGTGCGTGAGCTTGGCCACCGACTGGGCCTCGCGGCGGAAGCGCTCGCGGAACGCCTGCTCGCGGCCGAGCTCGGTGTGCAGCGTCTTGATCGCGACCTGGCGGTCGAGCACCGAGTCGTACGCGAGGTGCACCGAGGCCATCCCGCCCTCGCCGAGCAGGTCGCGCAGTTGATAGCGCCCGCCGGCGACCGCACGCCCCGCGTACCGGCCCTGTGCGCCGTCCTGGCTCATGTTTCTGCGTCCCCCATCGGCGCGGCGGCAGCGGCTGTCGTGCTTCCGCGTCCCGCGTTCGGTCCTCGGTGATCCAATGCGCTATTCCCGGCCAAGTCTGCCCGAGGGCAGTGACACGTCAAGCTCGGTGCCCGTTCCGTGACCGTACGCGAAGGAAGCGTCGCGGAAGCGTTACAGGTGGTGTACGGCCGGTACACAGGATTTGCTCCCGGAGACCCGCTGCGGGTTTCATGGCCGGTCCTTCTCGAATCCAACCCGGACCAGCGCCTTGCGCGGAGCCTGTAGCGTGGCCCGACGGAGACCGTAACAACCACCGCGCAGACCGCGGGCAGAAACGACGGCGAGGACTGATGGCACAGCAGCAGCGCGCTCAGGGCCCGTCCGACCCCGAGGCGACTGGCGGCGGTATGTCAGATGCGCCGGAGATGTGGGGTAACGGCGGGCTGGTCGGCGACGGCCGGTATCGACTGACCCGCAGACTGGGCCGGGGCGGTATGGCCGAGGTGTTCGCGGCCGAGGACGTACGCCTCGGGCGCACCGTCGCGGTCAAGCTGCTCCGGTCCGATCTGGCCGAGGACCCGGTGTCCAAGGCCCGCTTCACGCGCGAGGCCCAGTCGGTGGCGGGGCTCAACCACCACGCCGTCGTCGCCGTGTACGACTCCGGCGAGGACGCCGTCGGGCACGGTGTCGTGCCGTACATCGTGATGGAGATCGTCGAGGGCCGCACGATCCGCGATCTGCTGCTCAACGCCGAGGCCCCCGGCCCGGAGCAGGCGCTGATCATCGTCTCCGGCGTCCTGGAGGCGCTGGCGTACTCGCACCAGCACGGCATCGTGCACCGCGACATCAAGCCCGCCAACGTCATCATCACGGACACGGGCGCCGTGAAGGTGATGGACTTCGGCATCGCGCGCGCCCTGCACGGCGCGCAGTCGACGATGACCCAGACCGGCATGGTCATGGGCACCCCGCAGTACCTGTCCCCGGAGCAGGCGCTCGGCAAGGCCGTCGACCACCGCTCCGACCTGTACGCGACCGGCTGCCTCCTCTACGAACTGCTCGCGCTGCGGCCCCCGTTCACGGGTGAGACGCCGCTGTCGGTGGTCTACCAGCACGTGCAGGACATCCCGGCCCCGCCGTCGACGGTGTCGGACACGGTGCCGCCCGAGCTCGACGGGCTCGTGATGCGCGCGCTGGCGAAGGAGCCCGACGACCGCTTCCAGACCGCCGAGGAGATGCGCGGCCTGGTCCAGTACGCGCTCCAGATGCTCTACGACCAGGGCGGCCACACCGGCACCTGGAACACCGGGCCCGTGACGGTGCACGAGGGCCGGCACACCCCGGCCGCGGGCTTCGCGGGCGCGGGCATGATCCCCCGCCCCGGCGACTCCGGCACCACGCAGATCCCCTCGCCCCTCCTTCCGCAGTCCGGCGGCGGGGACGACGGCGGCTTCGAGGGACACGGCAACAAGGGCAGCGGCCGCGGCAAGCTGTGGATCCTCGCGGTCTTCGCGGTGATCGCCATCGCGGCCGGCGTGGCGCTCGCGCTGAACAACACCGGAGGCGGTGGCGGCGGGGGCAACGGCACCACGACCTCGCCCACGGCGACCACGTCCAAGGACAAGGGCGACGACGCGAGCCCGAGCGACGACTCCACGGGCAAGGCCACCGAGGACTCCACGGACAACGGCACCAGCACGGGCACCGGCGACGACTGGACGCCCTCGTACACGCCGTCCGAGACCCCGACCGACGAGCCGACGGAGAAGCCGACGAAGGCGACGCCGACCAAGGCGCCGCCCACGAAGACGACCCCGTCTGAGCCCGAGGAGTCGCCCGAGCCCCCCGAGTCGCCCGAACCGTCGGGCAGCGGGGACGTCGAAGGCCCCTGAGCCGGGCGGACTTACTCCCACGCGCGCGTGCTGCCCCGAAACGGGCTCCACGCGCGCGTGCCGCTTTCCGGGCCCGGTGCGCGCCCGCGCCCGCCGCTCAGCCCGCGAACGCCTCGCCCACCGCGCCGTACTCCCGGGTCCACCACACCACCAGCGCCGAGGCGGCCGGGAACTGCGGGTCGGCGCGGGTGTCCCCGCGCTCGTAGTGCCAGCGCAGTATCCAGAAGTCGTTGAGGCGCTCCCACCACACCCGGTGCACGGCCGCCGCGAACTCGGCGGTGGAGGCGCCCGCCGAGCGCCGGTACGCGCGTGCGTACGCCCGCACCTTCGCCAGGTCGAGGGTGCCGTCCGGGCGGACGAAGAAGATCACCGCGGCGCGGACGGCCTCCTCGGCGCGGGGCTGTACGCCGAGCCGGTCCCAGTCGACGATCGCGGCCGGCTCGCCGTCCCGGTAGAGCAGGTTGTACGGGTGGAAGTCGCCGTGCACCCACCCCACGGAGCCGCCGTGCGGGGGACGCCGGTCCGCGTGCTCCTCCAGCAGCGCCCGCCGCTCCAGGAGCCGGTGCCGGGCCAGTTCGTCGAAGGCGTCCGGCGGCCGCCGCCTCCCTACGCGCCCGAGGAGGTCGTCGATGAGCGCGAACGTGTCGGCCGGGTCGGCGGCGTCCGCGGGCCTTCCGGGCGACCGCCCGTCCGCGGGCATGACCCGCTCCAGGCAGGCGTGCACGACACCGAGCAGCGCCCCGAGCCGCCGGCACTCCTCGCCGGTCAGCTGGCCGCCGTGCCGGTGCCCGCCGTCGATCCAGGGGTGCAGCGCGTACGCGTGGCCGCCGACGACGGCGACGGTGCGGCCGTCGGTGCCGGCCAGCGGCGGGGCGACGGGGACCCCGAGGTCGGCGAGGCGCCGGGTGGCCTGATGCTGCCGTGCGATGGCGGCGGGGGTGGCGGTCTCCGGGTCGAAGTGGTGCTTGAGGAAGTAGCGGCCGCGGGTGGTGCACAGCCGGTAGCCGCGGTTGAGGAGGCCCTGGTCGACGGGTTCGCAGGTGAGCGCGGACCCGGCGGCGTAACGGCGCAGAAGGGCACCCAAGGGGGGCGCGTGAGGCGTAGGGGGTGGTACGGATGGGCGCGGCACGCGCCAGATGCTAGGGCACGATCCGGGCCGCTGACCTCGCGCTTGTCACAGACAGTCGTCTTCGGTCACAGGACGTGCTGGAACCGCCGTTCCAGGCCACCGTCGAGCGTGTGCACGGTGGCGAAGCGCGGTTCGATCACCAGATGGACCGGGTCGAAGGGCTCGCCGTCCATGAGCGCGGGACCGGGGCCGAGGCGGTCGAGCTCGGCCGGGCCCGGGTCGGCGTTCTCGCAGTGGCCGACGACCTGCACGGTCCACAGGCTCTCGCCGGGGCGGGCGGAGCCCAGGTTGTCCGCGCCGTAGGCGACGACCCCGCCGCCGCAGGCCCGGTGGTATCCGTGGCCCCGGTGCAGGCGCAGCAGGACGCGGCCGTCCGCCACGATGTGACGGGCCGGGGCGAGGAAGGGCAGCGCGCGCATGCTGGTGGCCGCCCGGCCGTGCCGGACGCGGCCCAGGAGTTCCACGGCGAGCTGTTCTTCGGTGGGCATGCCACCAATCTCGGGCACCGGGCCCCGGGAAAAAAGGGTCACCCGCCCCGGAAGAAGGAGCCGAAAGTCCCGAATGGGTGTGTCAGGGCCGCTGATTCTGCGCTTGGAGGCGGGCCACGTAGGCGGCCGCCTGGGACCGGCGCTCCATGCCCAGCTTGGCCAGCAGGCTGGACACGTAGTTCTTGATCGTCTTCTCGGCGAGGTGCAGCCGCTCGCCGATCACCCGGTTGGTGAGGCCCTCCCCGATCAGGTCGAGGATCCTGCGCTCCTGGTCGGTGAGGCGGGCCAGCCGGTCGTCGCCCTTGGGGCCGCCCCCGTCGCGCAGCCGCTCCAGGACGCGGGCGGTGGCCACCGGGTCGAGCAGGGACTTCCCGGCCGCGACGTCACGTACGGCCGCGAGCAGTTCGTTCCCCCGGATGGCCTTGAGGACGTAGCCCGAGGCGCCCGCCATGATCGCCTCGAACAGGGCCTCGTCGTCGGCGTAGGACGTCAGCATCAGGCACTTGATGTCCTCGTCCGCCGAGCGGATCTCGCGGCACACCTCCACGCCGCTGCCGTCCGGGAGCCGTACGTCGAGGACGGCGACGTCCGGGCGGGTGGCCGGGATCCGCACCAGGGCGTCGGCCGCCGTCCCGGCCTCGCCGACCACCACGACGTCGGGCTCCACCGAGAGCAGTTCGTGGACGCCCCGGCGCACCACCTCGTGGTCGTCGAGGAGAAATACGGTGATTTTCCCGTCTTCGCGCACGGGGTCAGTTTCACACACGGGAGGAATACCCGCCGAGGTGAGCTCTTCCCGTGCCCGGGGTGACCGGGATAACGTGCCCGTGTTCCGGCCCCCTGCAAGGCTGTGACCAGCGACTGTTCCCGACGTGAGCGACGCACTTGGAACCCCTCGTGGAAAGTACTTGGAAATCCAAGCAAAATCGCAGGTCAGGCGGGGTTTCACAGAAATGTGGAGCACTGGGTAACGTGCATCTTGCAGGGCGCTCGCCGGGGCACCTGTCACGTCTGTTCCCGGCCGAGCGGCACCCACCCCGTGCACGGGATCGGGATCAGGCGAGCCGCACTGGCCACCCGGCAACCCCGGGGGCCGGACCGACGGAGGAGCACACGTGACCGTGGAGAGCACTGCCGCGCGCAAGCCGCGACGCAGCGCCGGTACGAAGAGCGCCGCGAGCAGGCGGGCCGGCACGGCCGCCAAGGCGGCCCCGGGCGCCGAGCCCGAACTCGTCCAGCTGCTGACCCCGGAAGGCAAGCGGGTCAAGGACGCCACGTACGACGCGTACGTCGCCGACATCACCCCCGAAGAGCTGCGTGGCCTGTACCGGGACATGGTGCTGAGCCGTCGTTTCGACGCCGAGGCCACCTCCCTGCAGCGCCAGGGCGAGCTGGGCCTGTGGGCGTCGATGCTCGGCCAGGAGGCCGCGCAGATCGGCTCGGGCCGGGCCACCCGGGACGACGACTACGTCTTCCCGACCTACCGGGAGCACGGCGTCGCCTGGTGCCGCGGCGTCGACCCGACGAACCTGCTCGGCATGTTCCGCGGCGTGAACAACGGCGGCTGGGACCCGAACAGCAACAACTTCCACCTGTACACGATCGTCATCGGCTCGCAGACCCTGCACGCCACCGGCTATGCCATGGGCATCGCCAAGGACGGCGCCGACTCGGCCGTGATCGCCTACTTCGGGGACGGCGCCTCCAGCCAGGGCGACGTCGCCGAGTCGTTCACCTTCTCCGCGGTCTACAACGCCCCCGTCGTGTTCTTCTGCCAGAACAACCAGTGGGCGATCTCCGAGCCCACCGAGCGCCAGACCCGCGTGCCGCTCTACCAGCGCGCCCAGGGCTACGGCTTCCCCGGCGTCCGCGTCGACGGCAACGACGTGCTCGCCTGCCTCGCCGTCACCAAGTGGGCCCTGGAGCGGGCCCGCAACGGCGAGGGCCCCACCCTGGTGGAGGCGTACACGTACCGCATGGGCGCGCACACCACCTCCGACGACCCGAGCAAGTACCGGGCCGACGAGGAGCGCGAGGCGTGGGAGGCGAAGGACCCGATCCTGCGCCTGCGCGCCCACCTGGAGGCCGAGGGACACGCGGACGAGGCCTTCTTCGCGGAACTCGAGACGGAGAGCGAGACGTTGGGCAAGCGGGTGCGCGACGTGGTGCGTGCCATGCCGGACCCGGACCACTTCGCGATCTTCGAGAACGCGTACGCGGACGGGCACGCGCTCGTCGACGAGGAACGGGCACAGTTCGCCGCCTACCAGGCGTCGTTCGCGGACGAAGGGGAGGGCAAGTAGCGATGGCGGCAGAAAAGATGGCGCTGGCCAAGGCGATCAACGAGTCGCTGCGCACGGCCCTCGACACCGACCCCAAGGTCCTGATCATGGGCGAGGACGTCGGCAAGCTCGGCGGTGTCTTCCGGGTCACCGACGGACTCCAGAAGGACTTCGGCGAGGAGCGGGTCATCGACACCCCGCTCGCCGAGTCGGGCATCGTCGGCACCGCGATCGGCCTGGCCCTGCGCGGCTACCGCCCCGTGGTGGAGATCCAGTTCGACGGCTTCGTCTTCCCGGCGTACGACCAGATCGTCACGCAGCTCGCGAAGATGCACGCCCGGGCGCTCGGCAAGATCAAGCTGCCCGTCGTCGTCCGCATCCCGTACGGCGGCGGCATCGGCGCCGTCGAGCACCACTCCGAGTCCCCCGAGGCGCTCTTCGCGCACGTGGCGGGCCTGAAGGTGGTCTCCCCTTCGAACGCGGCGGACGCGTACTGGATGATGCAGCAGGCCATCCAGAGCGACGACCCGGTGATCTTCTTCGAGCCCAAGCGGCGCTACTGGGACAAGTCCGAGGTGGACACCGGCGCGATCCCCGGTGAGCTGCACAAGGCGCGGGTGGTCCGCGAGGGCACCGACCTGACCCTGGTGGCGTACGGCCCGATGGTGAAGGTCTGCCAGGAGGCCGCCGACGCGGCCCGCGAGGAGGGCAGGTCCCTGGAGGTCGTCGACCTGCGGTCCATGTCGCCGATCGACTTCGACACCGTCCAGGCCTCCGTCGAGAAGACCCGCCGGCTTGTCGTGGTCCACGAGGCGCCGGTGTTCCTGGGCACGGGCGCGGAGATCGCCGCCCGCATCACGGAGCGGTGCTTCTACCACCTGGAGGCCCCCGTCCTGCGGGTCGGCGGCTACCACGCCCCGTACCCGCCGGCGCGCCTGGAGGACGAGTACCTGCCGGGCCTGGACCGGGTGCTCGACGCCGTCGACCGCTCGCTGGCGTACTGAGGGAGAGGGTCGTGACGACGATGACAGAGACCGCCTCCGGGCTCGCCGAGTTCAAGATGCCCGACGTGGGCGAGGGCCTCACCGAGGCCGAGATCCTCAAGTGGTACGTCCAGCCGGGTGACCTGGTCACCGACGGCCAGGTCGTCTGCGAGGTAGAGACGGCCAAGGCCGCCGTGGAGCTGCCGATCCCGTTCGACGGCGTGGTCAGCGAGCTGCGCTTCCCCGAGGGCACCACGGTGGACGTGGGCCAGGTGATCATCTCGGTGGACGTGTCCGGCGGTGCCGGTGCCCCGGCGCCGGCCGCCCCGGTCGCAGAGGTGCCCGCCGCGCCCGCGCCGGCCGCCGAGGAGCCGAAGGCCGAGCGCAAGCCGGTCCTCGTCGGGTACGGGGTCGCCGAGGCGTCCACCAAGCGCCGGGCCCGCAAGGGAGCGGAGGCCCCCGCCGACGCCCCGTCCGGGACGAACCGGGCGGCCACCGCGGTCCAGGCCGAGCTGAACGGCCACGGCGGGCAGCGCCCGCTGGCCAAGCCGCCGGTCCGCAAGCTCGCCAAGGACCTCGGCGTGGACCTCGCGACGATCACCCCGTCGGGCCCCGACGGGATCATCACGCGCGAGGACGTGCACGCCGCGGTGGCCGCTCCGGCCGCGCAGCCGGTGGCCGTGCCCGCGGTGACCGAGGCCCCTGCCCCGGCCCCGGCCGCCGCCCCGGCGCCCGTCGCCTCGTACGACGGTGCCCGGGAGACCCGGATCCCCGTCAAGGGCGTCCGCAAGGCCACCGCGCAGGCGATGGTGGGCTCAGCGTTCACCGCGCCGCACGTGACGGAGTTCGTGACCGTCGACGTGACGCGCACGATGAAGCTGGTGGAGGAGCTCAAGCAGGACAAGGAGATGGCCGGCCTGCGGGTGAACCCGCTGCTGCTCATCGCCAAGGCCCTGCTGGTAGCCATCAAGCGCAACCCGGACGTGAACGCGTCGTGGGACGAGGCCGCCCAGGAGATCGTGCGCAAGCACTACGTGAACCTGGGCATCGCGGCGGCCACCCCCCGCGGCCTGATCGTCCCGAACATCAAGGACGCCCACGCCAAGACCCTGCCGCAGCTGGCCGAGTCGCTCGGCGAGCTGGTCGCCACCGCCCGCGAGGGCAAGACCTCCCCGGCGGCCATGCAGGGCGGCACGGTCACCATCACGAACGTCGGCGTCTTCGGCGTCGACACGGGCACGCCGATCCTCAACCCCGGCGAGTCCGCGATCCTCGCGGTCGGAGCGATCAAGCTCCAGCCGTGGGTCCACAAGGGCAAGGTCAAGCCCCGCCAGGTCACCACGCTCGCGCTCTCCTTCGACCACCGCCTGGTCGACGGCGAGCTGGGCTCCAAGGTCCTCGCCGACGTGGCGGCGATCCTGGAGCAGCCGAAGCGGCTGATCACCTGGGCGTAGCCCCGGCCGACCTCCTGTCGCGGGGCCGCCTCCTCACGGAGGCGGCCCCGCGAGCCGTTCGGGCCCCGGTGTCCCCGAGACGTCCAGCTCCGCCCACACCGTCTTGCCCACCGGCAGCCGCCGCACGGACCAGCGCGCGGCGAGCAGGCCGACGATGAGCAGTCCCCGCCCGAACTGGTCGTCGTCCTCGGCCGTCCGCAGCCGCGGCAGGCGCTCCCCTCTCGGGTCCGTCACCGCGACGCGCAGCACCTCTCCGGTGAGCGAGGCCTCCACCCGGAACAGGCGGTCCCGCAGGCACCCGTGCAGCAGCGCGTTCGCGCACAACTCCCCGGCGAGGAGCGCGGCGTCACCGGCGGCGCCGGGATGCCCCCACTCGACGGCGAGCCGGGCGACCCGTCTGCGGGCCAGAGGGACGTTCCGCGGATACGGGGTGTAGCTGACGCAGTCGTAGCGGTCGGGAGCGTGGCGATCTGGGTCGCAGGAGCCGTGCATGGACGCGTACCCCCTCGTGCGGGGCCGGTGCCCCGGTGGTGTCCAGTCGGGTGGGGGGAGGTGGCTCGGCCGCACGACCCCGGAGCGGGCAGCACGGTGCACTTCCGCCAACTGGTTCCACTCAGTGGCCGATTGAGTACTGAAAGTAGCGGTGCCTCGGGACGGACAGCAACCTACTTGGGCAGAAAACTTTCTGTCCGCCTTGTGCAGTGAGCGAGGACGCCTCCAAACTGGGGCGATCCACCGGAGGGACGGAAGATGGCGGGCAAGGACCCCGATCGGGGCCGGACGGTGTCGACCGTGCTGGGCCGCCGGCTGGGCGGTGAGCTGCTGCGCATGCGTGAGGAGCGCGGGCTACGGCAGGCCGAGGCCGCAGAAGCGCTCACCGCGTCCGCCCCGAAGGTCGCCAAGATCGAGCGCGGTCAGGTGCCGATGCGCGATCCGGATGTCCGGGCACTGTGCCATCTCTATGGCGAGAGGGACGAGTCGGCGATCGAACGGCTGCTGGCCCTGGCCAAGGCCGACCGCGAGCGACGCAAGGCGCACGGTTGGTGGAATCAGTACCCGCAGCTGGGCGCCATGGTGGAATACGTGGCCCTCGAAGACATCGCGACCAACGTGAGGACCTGGCAACTGGCCGTTGTCCCAGGGCTGTTGCAGACACCTGACTACGCGCGGGCGCTTGCAGTCGGCAACGGTCACTGGGAAGACCCCGACGAAATCGAACCGTTCGTGGAGTCCCGGATGGCGCGTCAGACGCGACTGGGAGGGGAGCGCCCGCTCGAATTGTGGGCGGTCGTGCACGAGGGGGCCCTGCGCCAACTCGTCGGCGGACGGCAGGTCATGCGCGAACAGCTCGGCCATCTGCTGGACGTGGCACGGCAGTCGAACGTCAAACTCCAGGTGCTGCCCTTCCTGGCGGGTGCTCACCCGGGCATGACCAGCGCCTTCACGATCGTCTCGTTCGCGGAACCGGGCGCCCTCGACGTGGTCCACCTGGACACCACCTCGTCGACTCTCTGGCTGGAGAGCGATACTGATGCCGACCGCCACAACGGGCTGTTCGACCGCATCACGCGGCTGGGCCTCGCACAGCGGGCCTCGGCCGCGCTGATCGACGGAATCCTTAAGGAGATGTAGCACGCGTGGCCGCATACGAGTTCGCCAAGTCCAGCCACAGCGGCGGGAACGCCGGACAGGAGTGCGTCGAAGTCGCTCGCAATGTCCCCGGTGTCGTCGCTGTGCGGGACTCCAAGGACCCGGACGGGCCGATACTCCGGCTCGCGCCGGGAGCGTGGGCGTCGTTCGCCGCACATGTGCGCCGGCGGACGTGACAAGGGGCCGACCGCTCGAAGCGGTCGGCCCCCGGCACGTCCAGGTGGAGCGGCCCGGCAGGGCGACTACCTGGCGAAGCCGTAGTTCATCAGCTTCTTCGCGTCCGACGTGCGGTTGGCGACCGACGTGGAGGCGAGGACCGTGCCGATGACCGTCTTGCCGTTGCGCGTGGCGGCGAAGACGAGGCAGTACTTCGCCTCCGGGCCGGAGCCCGTCTTCACGCCGATGGTGCCGCTGTACTCGCTGAGCAGGTTGTTGGTGTTCGACCAGTTCATGTACCGGTAGCCACCGCTCTTGGTGGTCACCTTCTGCTGGGTCGACTTGGTCTTCACGACCGTGCGGAACGTGGAGCTCTTCATCGCGCTGCTCGCCAGCTTGGTGAGGTCGCGCGGTGTCGAGTAGTTGGAGCCGTGGCCGATGCCGTCGAACGAGTCGAAGTGCGTGTTCGTCAGACCCAGGCTGCGTGCCGTCGTGTTCATCTTGCCGATGAAGGACTTCACGCGGGCGGAACGGGTCGTGCCGGTGCCGAACTTGTCCGCCAGCGCGTACGCGGCGTCGCAGCCGGACGGCAGCATGAGCCCGTACAGGAGCTGGCGGACGGTGACCTTGTCGCCGACGATCAGGTGAGCCGAGGAGGCGTTGTTGGCGACTATGTAGTCGCTGTACGCCTTCTGGATCGTGACCTTGGAGTCCAGGTTCAGGTTCGACTGCGACAGGACGACCTTGGCAGTCATGATCTTGGTGGTGGAGCCCGTGGACCGCTTGGTGTCCGCGGCCTTGGTGTACAGGCTCGCACCGGTGCCGTTGTTCATCACGTAGCCGCCCGCGGCGGCGATCGTGGGCTTGGTGAGGGCCTGTGCGGGAGCCGCGCTGAGGGCCCCGGTCGCGACCACGGCACCGCTGGTCATCATCACGGCGACAGCGCGGCGAACGCGTGCGCCCTTAATGCCGGTTATCAAGTTGAGTACCCCGAATACGTTAAATGCCCCTGGAGCGCGGTCCCATGGGAGTACCGCGCCTCCTCTGACACCTGAGTAGCACGGATGGTTGCACGTGCAGGGGGCGGGGGGTGGCTCTTGTCGCATTCTGATCGGTGTCCGCGATCCGGACGGCACGCGACCATGCGTACGTGTTGTATCTATGCTGTGCGCATGCCTGTCGCTCCCGTGTCCGACGTGCCCGCCGCGGCCGGCGCCTCCACCGCGCCCGCCGTCAAACCGCCCCCGGCAGCCGACCGCGTCTACGCGCACGTCAAGCAGGGCGTGCTGGAGCGCCACTACGAGGGCGGGACCCTGCTCACCGAGGGGGAACTCGCCGAGGCGGTGGGGGTTTCCCGCACCCCGGTGCGGGAGGCGCTGCTGCGGCTGGAAGTGGAAGGGCTGATCAGGCTCTACCCCAAGAAGGGCGCGCTCGTCCTGCCCGTCTCCGCACAGGAGATCGCGGACGTCGTGGAGACCCGCCAGCTCGTCGAGGAGCACGCCGCCCGCAAGGCCGTACCGGCGTCGCCCAGGCTCATCGCCCGCCTGGAGGAGCTGCTAGCCCGGCAGAAGGAGCAGGCCGCCGCCGGTGACCTGGCCGCCGCCGCCGTCACCGACCGCTGCTTCCACGCCGAGATCGTGCGCAGCGGCGGCAACGAGATCCTCGCCCGCCTCTACGACCAACTGCGCGACCGGCAGCTGCGGATGGGAGTCGCCGTGATGCACGCCCACCCCGACCGGATCACCAAGACGCTCACCGAGCACGAGGAGATCCTGGAGGCGCTGCGCTCCGGCGACGCGGAGGCGGCGGTCGGGCTCGTCCACCGGCACGTCAGCTGGTTCTCCAACCTGGCCCGGGGCGAGGTCCGGTGAGCGCCGTCTCGCTGCCGGGTGACCCGCCAGGCGGACGGCGCGCGGTCGCCGTCTGGGGCATCGGCGTCTCCGTCTACTTCGTCGCGGTCATCTTCCGCACCTCGCTGGGCGTGGCCGGCCTCGACGCGGCCGACCGCTTCCACGTCAACGCCTCCGCCCTGTCCAGCTTCTCCATCCTCCAGCTCCTGGTGTACGCGGGCATGCAGATACCCGTAGGGCTGCTGGTCGACCGGCTCGGCACCAAGAAGGTGCTGACCATCGGCGTCCTGCTGTTCACGGCGGGCCAGCTCGGCTTCGCGTTCTCCCCCTCGTACGGCACGGCGCTGGCCTCCCGCGCGCTGCTCGGCTGCGGCGACGCGATGACCTTCATCAGCGTGCTGCGGCTCGGCACCCGCTGGTTCCCGGCCCGCCGCGGCCCGATGGTCGCCCAGCTCGCGGGCCTGGCGGGGATGGCGGGCAACCTCGTCTCGACGCTGGTGATCGCCCGGCTGCTGCACGGGGTCGGCTGGACCGCGGCCTTCGCCGGCAGCGCGCTCGCCGGGGTCGTCGTCCTCGTCCTGCTGCTCCTCTTCCTGAAGGACCACCCCGAGGGGCACGAGCCCGAGCCCTTCCCCCACCACGGAGTCGCCTACGTGCGGCGCCAGATCGCCCGTTCGTGGCAGGAGCCGGGGACCCGCCTCGGACTGTGGGTGCACTTCACGACGCAGTTCCCCGCCATGGTGTTCCTGCTGCTGTGGGGCCTGCCCTTCCTCGTCGAGGCGCAGGGCCTCTCGCGGGCGGCGGCCGGCGAACTGCTGACCCTCGTCGTCCTGTCCAACATGGTGGTCGGCCTGGTCTACGGCCAGATCGTCGCCCGGCATCACGCGGCGCGGCTGCCGCTGGCGCTCGGCACGGTGACCGCTACCGCGCTCGTCTGGGCGGCCGTCCTCGTCTGCCCCGGCGCGCACGCGCCCCTGTGGCTGCTCGTGGTGCTCTGCGCGGTGCTGGGCGCCTGCGGGCCCGCGTCGATGATCGGCTTCGACTTCGCGCGGCCCGCGAACCCGCCCGAGCGGCAGGGGACGGCGTCCGGCATCACGAACATGGGCGGCTTCGTCGCCTCCATGACGACGCTGCTGGCGATCGGCGTACTGCTGGACGCGACCGGCGACGACTACCGGATCGCGTTCTCCGCGGTCTTCGTGCTCCAGGCGCTCGGCCTCAGCCAGATCTTCCGGCTGCGCGGGCAGGCGGCCCGCCGGGAGCGGGAGCGGCTGGTGGCCAGCCGGGTGGAGACGGTGCACGTCCCCGCCTGACGCGACGGAGCCGGCCGGTCCCCCGGCGAAGCCAGGGGAAGTCCGGGGAGGCCGGGCGGAGTCCAGGGAAGTGCTGGGAAGCACTGCCGGGTCCTGGTGGCGGGCCGCCGGGAGACGGCCAGGGGAGAGGTACGGCGCGCAACGGGCGTGGACGGCACAGGCGGCGGGCCGCCGGGAGGCGGCCCGGCGGGGGTTCGGCGCGGGCGGCGCGGGCCGCCCGTGGACAGGGCGTGCCCCCGTACGGGACCCGCGGGCCGGTGACTGGACCGGAGCCCGTGGCCGGGCCGGGTCCGCTACGGCGTGACCGCGAAGTTCCGCAGGATCGCCGCGGTCAGATCCGGGTCGCCCTCCACCTTGATGCGGTCGGCGACGGCGTCGGCGCCGACGCGTCCGCAGGCGAGCCGCACGTACGTCTCCCAGTCCATCGACAGCGTCGCGGCCGGGCCCAGCGAGGGGGTGCCGTCTATCGAGCCGCGGCCGTCCGCGTCCACCCGGACCGTGCGCAGGAACTCGACGGGCCCGTGGACGTCGAGGACCACCGCCGAGTTGGCGGGCGCGCCCGCGTCCTTGGCGACCACCTTCGGCAGCGCGGCGAGCAGCTCGTCACGGGTGATGTACGCGCCGGGCGAGTCCAGGTTGCCCGGCTGCCCGAGGGTGGTCCGCAGGTCCTGCTCGTGCACCCACACGTCGAACGCCCGGTACCGCATGGCCTCTTCGAGCGTCGGCTCGGTGCCCAGCGGGCCGCGCACCTTGGTGTCCGGGCTCCGCGACTCGTTCCGCAGCTGGCGGTTGCGGCGGATGACCGTGTACTCCAGCTCCGACGTCATCTCCGGCGCCGTGTGGTGGCGCCGCACGTCGACCTGCATCTCCATGTACCGCTGGTGCTCGTTCGTCACGTGGTACAGGTCGCGGGGGAGCGTGTGGATCGGCCGCGGGTCGCCCAGCATCTCGCAGTCGAGGCCGATGACGTGCGACACGAGGTCCCGCACCGACCAACCCGGGCACGGCGTACGCCTGTTCCACTCGCCTTCCACGAGCGACGACACCAGCTCCGATATCGCGTCGACGGAATGGGTCCAGGCGTCGGCGTAGGACTGAAGACTGGGATGCAGACTCACGGAACGGGACCCCTCGGGCGGTCGGTACGCGGGCAGTGGGTGTCTTGGAACGCTAAGTTACGCTGCTGTGCGGCACCCCGGCAGTGCTTTGGTGTGACGATCGTAGGCCCGTATAGACGGCTCGAATGCCAGGACGGTGGTAGTGTGCGCGCCTCCCTCATCCAGATCGGTGTAGACGAGGGCGAATCGGTCGATTCGCGAAGGCGCCGAGTCGCCTCCCTCGTACGGGATCAGGCCGGAGTGGATCTCGTCGTCCTCCCGGAGCTGTGGACCACCGGCGCCTTCGCCTACGAGGCCTTCGGCACCGAGGCCGAACCCCTCGAAGGGCCCACGTACGAGGCGATGGCCAAGGCGGCCACCGACGCGGGCGTGTGGCTGCACGCCGGCTCGATCCCCGAGCGGGCCGCCGACGGCACGCTGTACAACACCTCCCTCGTCTTCTCCCCGGACGGACAGCTCGCCGCCTCCTACCGCAAGATCCACCGGTTCGGCTTCGACAAGGGCGAGGCCGTCCTGATGGGCGCCGGGACGGAACTGGTCACCGCACGGCTGGCCGCGACGACCATCGGGCTCGCCACCTGCTACGACCTCCGCTTCCCCGAACTCTTCCGCGGGCTCGTCGACGCGGGCGCCGAGATCCTCGTCGTCCCCGCCGGCTGGCCCGAACGCCGCCGCTCCCACTGGACCCTGCTCGCCCGGGCGAGGGCCGTCGAGAACCAGGCGTACGTGCTCGCCTGCGGAACGGGCGGCACGCACGCGGGAGTTCCCCAGGCCGGTCACTCGATCGTGGTGGACCCCTGGGGCGAGGTGCTCGCGGAGGCGGGCGCCGGCGAGGAGGTCCTCACCGTGGAGCTCGACCCCGCGAAGGTCGGCGCCACCCGGGAGCAGTTCCCGGCGCTGAAGGACCGGGTGCTGGGACTGCGGGCGCCCCGCCGCTAGGACCGGCGCCGCCCCTCAGTCGTCCTCGCGCTCCTTCTCCGCCAGGTGGATGACGCACACCGCCACGGCGATCAGCAGGGCCGAGTCCGCGTCGTCCCGCACCACGTCCACGCCGTAGGTCTCCCGGACGTTCAGCCACCGCCGGGAGATCTGCGCCAGGAGTTCGTTGTCGTAGTCGATGGCGAACTCGCGGTCCATGATCCGGCCGCTGACGTCGAGCTCCGTGCCGTCCACCAGGGAGACCCGGTAGTGGTTGCGCAGCAGCGACAGACGCTTGCGCTTGATGGTGGCCAGGGGGTCGCCGTCCCGCTCGATCACCATGGTGTCGCGCAGGGCGAACATCTTCTGGTGGATGTCGACGAGGACCCGGCCCCGGGCGTCCTTCAGCTCGAAGGTGTCCCGCATCCGCATCGCCTTGCCGTCGACCAGGAACACCTTGTTGCCGTGCTGGTCCTCGATCCAGTAGTCGTCACCGAAACCGAGCAGTCGTTCGCGTACCAGGTATCTCATGCCATCAGGGCTTCCCCGGCGGCTCCTCCGAAACGCCGCCGGTAGGCCGACGGGCTGAGTCCCGTCTCCCGCCGCAGCCGCTCCCGGAGGTTCGCGGCCGTCCCCAGACCGCTGTACCGGGCCACCACGTCGAGCCGTTCCTCGCCCCGTTCGATCAGTCGGCAGGCGAGGGCCACCCGCTCACCCGTGAGCCACGCCAGCGGGGTCGTCCCGAGCTGGGCACGGAACCGCCGGTGGAGGGTGGCCGGGCTGACGGACGCCCGCGCCGCCAGGTCCGCGACCGTCAGGGGGTCGCCGAGGCGCTGCCGGGCCCAGGCCAGCACGGGCCCCAGGGACTCGTCCGGCACCTCGGGCAGCGGCCGCTCCACGAACTGGCGCTGGCCCCCGTCGCGGTGCGCGGCGAAGACCAGCCGCCGGGACACCGCGTTGGCGATCTCCGCCCCGTGGTCCCGCCGCACCACGTACAGCCCCAGGTCGAGCGCCGCGGCACTGCCCGCCGCCGTCAGCACGTCACCCTCGTCCACGAACAGGACGTCCGGCTCCAGCAGCACCCGCGGGTGCAGCGCGCGGAAGGAGTCGGCCCAGCGCCAGTGCGTGGTGGCCCGGCGGCCGTCCAGCAGCCCCGCCTCGGCCAGCGCGAAGGTGCCCGTGCAGAAGCTCATGACACGGGCCCCGCGCGCGTGGGTGCGCCGGATGGCCTCCCGCACGGAGGCGCCGCGCGGCACGACGTTGTCGGGGCGGCCGGGCACGATCAGGGTGTCCGCGTCGTCCACCGCGTCCAGTCCGGGCACCCCGGCGAGCGTGAAGAAGCCGTGGTTCATCCGGACCTCGGGCGTAGGCCCGCACAGCGTCAGCTCGTACAGCGCCCGGTCGAGCCCCAGCTCGGGACGCGGCAGTCCGAACAGCTCGGTGGCGACGCCCACTTCGAAGGGGTTCGTGCTCGCGTCCACGATCACGGCGACCCGGTGGGGACGCGGG
Source organism: Streptomyces sp. NPDC054842 (assembly GCF_053611025.1). Lineage (NCBI taxonomy): Bacteria > Bacillati > Actinomycetota > Actinomycetes > Kitasatosporales > Streptomycetaceae > Streptomyces > Streptomyces sp. NPDC054842. Next base: position 69,279 of record NZ_JBSGZN010000013.1, on the reverse strand, counting down.
GGCGGGGCGTCCGGCGCCGTCCCGGGCCGACGCGGCACGGAACCGTCGGGCCCCTCGGGCAACTCCGGCCCCGCTTGCGAGGATCCTTGCGGCATACGCGATTTCTAGCACTCGCGGGGCTCCCGGACCACACCCGACCATGAGCACATGAGCAGCAGCGAACAGAGCACACCTGACACGGGCACGGCTACGGCTACTGGTGCGGGTATCGGCACCGGTACTGACACGGGCACCGGCACTGGTACTGGTACGGGCACCCGCACCGGTACTGACACGGGTACCGCGACTGGTACCGGCGACCGCGTGGGCGCCGAGCCGATCTCCCTCAGTGCGGCACTCGACTCCTTCGACGACCTCTGGAGCCCTCGCATCGTCACCGCCGTCAACGACTACGACGTACGCGTCGCCAAGGTCGAGGGCGAGCACCTGTGGCACGTGCACGACCACACGGACGAGTTCTTCCTGGTCCTCGACGGCGAGCTGGCCATCTCGCTGCGGGAGGCGGGCGGCGAGCGGACCGTCGTCCTGCCCAAGGGCTCCGTCTTCACCGTCCCGCGCGGCACCGAGCACAAGCCCGTCGCCCCGGCGGGCGCCTCCCTGCTCCTCTTCGAGCCGACCGGCACCCTCACCGTCGGCGACCGCCACGACGACATTCCGGACCACGTCGACGCGACGACCGGACACGCCCTGGACTGACCGGAGCCGCGCGGTTCCGGACCCGGGCCGACCCGGGCACGCGAAAGCCCCCCGCCGCACCGGAGGCGGCGGGGGGCTCGACGCGAACCGGGCGACGCCTACCGGTTACCGGTAGCCGTCCGCCCACATCTCGTCGTCGTCCTCGGCGGCGCGCTCGTCGCCGCGGACGCGCTCACGGACGCCGGCGCCGGGCATCCCGGCGTCCGAACCGTGCCGCTCCCTGCGGTCCCTGTCCTCCATGGGGTCCAGGTCGCGCGGGTTCTCGCGGTTGCGCATGCCCTCGGGGTCCCGCGGGTTCTCGCGGTCGCGCATGCGGTCCCGCATGCCCTCGGGGTCGCGCAGCTCGTCGCGGTCGCGCACACCGGGCTCACGCATGGATTCGTCGGGCTGTCGTGCCATGGAACTGCTCCCTTGCAGTGACCCCCCTGTCGTATTTCGAGCATCACCCCGTCACGCCGTGTGCGCATCCCGTGGCGTTCCGGCTACGTAACGTGACGAAGTTATCCACAGGGGGAAGGGGATCGTGCGGGGCGGGTGGCACCCTTGAGCCATGAACCGCTCCACGCCGCGCCGCGCCCGCGTCCGTGCCCCCGAGCTGGTCGGCACGGGCGGCTGGATCAACACGGGCGGCCGGCCGTACAGCCTCGCCGACCTGCGAGGACGCGTCGTCGTCCTCGATTTTTGGACCTTCTGCTGCATCAACTGCCTGCATGTCCTGGACGAGTTGAGGGAGCTGGAGGAGAAGCATCGGGACACCGTGGTGGTCATCGGGGTGCACTCGCCGAAGTTCGCGCACGAGGCGGAGCACGAGGCGGTCGTGGACGCCGTCGAGCGGTACGGGGTGGAGCATCCCGTCCTGGACGACCCGGAGCTGGCCACCTGGAAGCAGTACGCGGTCCGCGCCTGGCCGACGCTGGTGGTGATCGACCCCGAGGGGTACGTGGTCGCGCAGCACGCGGGCGAGGGGCACGCGCACGCCATCGAGCGGCTCGTCGAGGAGCTGGAGGCCGAGCACGCGGCGAAGGGCACACTGCGCCGCGGGGACGGTCCGTACGTGGCGCCCGAGCCGGTCGCGGGCGACCTCCGCTTCCCCGGCAAGGCGCTGGTGCTGCCGTCCGGGAACTTCCTGGTGAGCGACACGACCCGGCATCAGCTCGTGGAGCTGGAGCCCGACGGTGAGACGGTCGTCCGCCGCATCGGCTCCGGCGTGCGCGGCCTGACGGACGGCGGGCCCGGCACGGCCGCCTTCAACGAACCGCAGGGCCTCGCCCTCCTCGACGGCGGCGCGGTGGTCGTCGCCGACACGGTGAACCACGCCCTGCGCCGGCTCGACCTCGCGGAAGGCGGGATCACGACGCTCGCGGGCACGGGCCGCCAGTGGTGGCGGGGGTCGGCGACGGAAGGGCCCGCGCGCGAGGTGGACCTGTCGTCGCCGTGGGACGTGGCCGTGTTCGGCGGGCGGGTCTGGATCGCGATGGCGGGCGTGCACCAGCTGTGGGTGTACGACCCGGCTGGGGGCGCCTCCGGTGGCGGGACGGTCGCCGTCGCGGCCGGCACGGCGAACGAGGGCCTGGTGGACGGACCGGCCGCGGAGGCGTGGTTCGCGCAGCCGTCGGGTCTCGCCGTCTCCCCCGACGGGCAGCGGCTCTGGCTGGCCGACTCCGAGACCTCGGCGCTGCGCTGGGTGGAGACGGACGGCACCGTGCACACGGCTGTCGGCTCCGGCCTGTTCGACTTCGGGCACCGGGACGGCGCCGCCGGACAGGCGCTGCTCCAGCACCCGTTGGGTGTCACCGCGCTGCCCGACGGCTCGGTGGCCGTCAGCGACACCTACAACCACGCGCTGCGCCGCTTCGACCCGGCCACCGGTGAGGTGACCACGCTGGCGACGGACCTGCGGGAGCCCAGCGACGCGGTGGTGGCCGGTCCGGACCTGGTCGTCGTGGAGTCGGCCCGGCACCGGCTGACCCGGTTGCGGCTGCCCGAGGAGGCGGTGCGCGTCGACGCGGTGGCCCACCGCGCGCAGTGTGCGGCCATCGAAGTCGCCCCGGGTACGGTGCGGTTGGAGGTCGTCTTCCAGGCCCCGGCGGGGCAGAAGCCCGACACGCGGTACGGCCCGTCCACGCGGCTGCTCGTCTCCTCGACGCCGTCGGAGCTGCTGCTGGGCGGCGGGGGCGCGGGAACGGACCTGTCCCGGGAGCTGGAGCTGAACCCGGCCGTCGCCGAGGGGGTGCTGAACGTCTCGGCGATGGCGGCCTCGTGCGACGAGGACCCCGACATCGAGTACCCGGCGTGCCATGTCCACCAGCAGGACTGGGGAGTCCCGGTCCGGCTCACCGCGGACGGCGAGGACCGGCTGCCGCTGGTGCTTGCGGGGATGGACGAGGTCTGAGGCAGGCCGGGGTCCGCCGGGGCGCCGTGCGCGGCGCGTGAGCGTTGCACGTACGGAAGTTGGGGTTTCCCGCTCCGGTGGGGCAGTCGCATGCGGGGAGTTGCGCGTGCCCGTAACGCGCCGGTTCGGCAGTCACGTAAGGGAGTTGGGTGTTCCCGCACCGGTACGGGCGCCGGGCGCGCGCGTCGCGCGTCGCCGCACCGCACCGGTTCGGCAGTCGCGTGCCGGAGTCGTTATCTGCGCCGGTTCGGCACTTACGCACGGGAGTTGTGCGCTCCCGCACCGGCGCGCGAGCCGCGTGCGGTGCGGTGGGCGTTTCGCGGACGGCCGCGGGGGAGGGCGGCGAACGCCGTCCTCCCCCGCGTACCGCGCCCGCGTCCGGCACCCGTCGTGCCATGACCGCCTTCGGGGTGCGTGTGCGGTGCCCGGCCCGGGCGGCCCTCCCCGTCGTCCGGGGGTGGCCGCCGGTGCCGTCGCGGCGGCGGCCTCACTCGGCCGCCGCCGGGCGTGCTAGGCGCCGTAGCCGTCGTTGTAACCGCCCCGGGGACGCTCGTCCGTGACCACCGGGGTGGTGGGCTGTACGACGGTGCGGCGGCGCTTGGCGATGCTGCTGAACGTCGCCACGCCGATGAGTCCGGCGATCATGAAGATGATGCCGACCAGGTCGAGGTTGACCCCTTCCATGTCCCAGTCGGTCGCGAATGTGAGGATCGCACCTACGGCGATCAAAATGATGCACCCGCCCAGGCCCATTGGGTGTCGCCTCCTGTAGCCGACTCGGCTTCTCTTCGGGTCAACTCCGGGTACCCGGGGGCGCGGCGGCCATGCCCGGCTATCCCTCGAGAAACGCGGCGAGGGAGTTGGCCAGCAGAAACGGGTCGTCGGCGCCGCAGAGTTCGCGCGCGCTGTGCATGGACAGGATGGCCACGCCGACGTCGACGGTCCTGATGCCGTGCCGGGCCGCGGTGATGGGCCCGATGGTGGTGCCGCAGGGCATGGAGTTGTTGGAGACGAAGGACTGGAAGGGGACGCCGGCCTTCTCGCAGGCGGCGGCGAAGACCGCGCGGCCCGAACCGTCCGTGGCGTAGCGGTTGTTGACGTTCACCTTGAGGATGGGGCCGCCGTTGGCGCGGGGGTGGTGCGTCGGGTCGTGCCGCTCGGCGTAGTTGGGGTGGACGGCGTGACCGGTGTCGGAGGACAGACAGACGGTGCCGGCGAAGGCGCGGGCCCGGTCCTCGTACGTGCCGCCGCGGGCGAACACCGAGCGCTCCAGGACGGTTCCGAGCAGCGGGCCGTCCGCGCCGGTGTCGGACTGGGAGCCGTTCTCCTCGTGGTCGAAGGCGGCAAACACCGGGATGCAGGGAAGGTCGCCGGCGGCGGAGACGGCGGCGAGGGCGGCGGTGCCGGCGTGCACCGAGAGCAGATTGTCCATGCGCGGGCCCGCGAGCAGTTCCCGGTCGCGGCCCAGGTACGCGGGGGGCTCGACCGAGTGGGTCATCAGGTCCCAGCCGGTGACCTCGCCGGCGGAGAGGCCGGCCTCCTGCTCGACGAAGGAGATCAGGTCGCCCTCGCGGGGGTCGCCGAGGCCCCAGACGGGCTGGAGGTGGCGCTGCTTGTCGAGCTTGAGGCCGTCGGCGGAGACCGAGCGGTCCAGGTGGATGGCGAGCTGGGGTACGCGGAGCAGCGGGCGGTCGATGTTGACCAGCCGGGTGGAGCCGTCGCGCAGCGAGACGCGTCCGGCGAGACCGAGGTCGCGGTCCAGCCAGGAGTTGAGGAGGGGGCCGCCGTAGATCTCCACGGCGACCTGCCGCCAGCCGTGGGCGCCGGTGTCGGGCAGCGGCTTGACCCGCAGGTTGGGGGAGTCGGTGTGCGCGCCGACGATCCGGAACGGGGTGTGCGGGGCGGCGCCCTCCGGGACGTACCAGGCGATGATCGCGCCGCCGCGCAGCACGTACGAGCCGCCGGTCGTGCCGTCCCACGCGTCGGTCTCGGCGACCTGACGGAATCCGGCCTTCTCCAGGCGCTCGGCGGCGTTCGCCACGGCGTGGTACGGCGTGGGTGTCGCCGCCAGGAAGGTCATGAGGTCGTCGGTGTGGCCGCGGTCGAAGCGGGAGGGTGTGCGCATGGGGTTCACCTTAACGACGCCTGAGGGCCCGCTCCCCGGGATGGGGAACGGGCCCTCGTGAGGGGGATGTGAAGGGCGGACACCTGACCGGAGGGTCAGAATCCGGCCACCGCCCCGGACGCCGGCCACCTGGTCACCGGACCGTCGGGCCCGGCCGGGGCGGTCCTCCGCCGGACCATGGGGCCGACCGCGGCGACCCGCTCGCCGGACCGCTCGGCCGCCGAGCCGAGCCGTACCGTCCGCCCGCCGAGCCGAGCCGTACCGTCCGCCGAGCCGCCCGACCTCCAGGGACGACGGGCGCCCCTGCCGACGGGCGTCCCCGCCGGACGGCGCCCCGCAGGACGCCCGGCGGCAGGACGCCGGCCGGCAGGGGCGCGTAGGCCCCCGCCGGCGGTGGTGGCTAGAAGGCGGCCTCGTCCAGCTCCATCAGGTCCAGGTCGACGCCCTCGGCGAGCTTCCGCGCGCCGGTGACGCCGGGGAGGACGTTGGCGGCGAAGAACTTCGCCGCCGCGATCTTGCCGGTGTAGAACGGCTTGTCCTTGGCGGAGGCCGTCTCCAGCTTCTCGGCGGCCACGGCGGCACCGCGCAGCAGCAGGTAGCCGACGACCACGTCACCGGAGGCCATGAGCAGGCGGGTGGTGTTGAGGCCGACCTTGTAGATGTTCTTGACGTCCTGCTCGGTGGCCGCGAGGTCGGTGAGCATCAGGCCGACGATGGCCTCCAGCTCGACGGCCGCCTTGGCGAGCTGCTCGCGGGCGGTCGAGAGCTCCTCGCCGCCGGTGCCGAGCGCCAGGAACTTCTTGATGTCCTCGGCGAGGGAGTTCAGCGCGGCGCCCTGGTTGCGGACGATCTTCCGGAAGAAGAAGTCCTGGCCCTGGATCGCGGTGGTGCCCTCGTACAGGGTGTCGATCTTGGCGTCGCGGATGTACTGCTCGATCGGGTACTCCTGGAGGAACCCGGAGCCGCCGAACGTCTGGAGCGACTGGGCGAGCTGCTCGTAGCCCTTCTCGGAGCCGTAGCCCTTGACGATGGGCAGGAGCAGGTCGTTCATGGCCTCCAGCGCGGTGGCGTCCTCGCCGGCGGACTCCTTGACCTGGATCTCGTCCTGGATCGCGGCGGTGTGCAGCACGAGCGCGCGCATGCCCTCCGCGTACGCCTTCTGCGTCATCAGCGAGCGGCGCACGTCCGGGTGGTGCGTGATGGTGACCTTGGGCGCGGTCTTGTCCATGAAGTTCGCCAGGTCGGGGCCCTGGACGCGCTCCTTGGCGTACTCCAGCGCGTTCAGGTAGCCCGTCGAGAGCGTGGAGATGGCCTTCGTGCCGACCATCATGCGGGCGAACTCGATGATCCGGAACATCTGGCGGATGCCGTCGTGCTTGTCGCCGATCAGCCAGCCCTTGGCGGGGTGGCGGTCGCCGAAGGTCATCTCGCAGGTGTTGGACGCCTTGAGGCCCATCTTGTGCTCGACGTTGGTGGCGTAGACGCCGTTGCGCTCGCCCAGCTCACCGGTCTCGAAGTCGAACTCGTACTTCGGGACGAGGAAGAGGGACAGGCCCTTGGTGCCGGGGCCGGCACCCTCGGGGCGGGCGAGGACGTAGTGGAGGATGTTCTCCGACATGTCGTGCTCGCCGGACGTGATGAAGCGCTTCACGCCCTCGATGTGCCAGGAGCCGTCCTCCTGCTGGACCGCCTTGGTGCGGCCGGCGCCGACGTCCGAGCCGGCGTCCGGCTCGGTGAGCACCATGGTGGAGCCCCACTGCTTGTCGACGGCGATCTTCGCGATGTGCTTCTGGACCTCGTTGCCCTCTTCGAAGAGGATGCCCGCGAAGGCGGGACCGGAGGAGTACATCCAGACGGCCGGGTTGGCGCCGAGCACGAGCTCCGCGTAGGCCCAGATCAGGGAGCGGGGCGTGGTGGTGCCGCCGATCTCCTCGGGCAGGCCGAGCCGCCAGTACTCGGAGTCCATGAAGGCCTGGTAGCTCTTCTTGAAGGAGGCGGGGACCGGCGCCGTGTTCGTCTCCGGGTCGAAGACGGGCGGGTTGCGGTCGGCGTCGGCGAAGGACTCGGCCAGCTCGTTCTCCGAGAGGCGGGTCAGCTCGTCGAGGATGCTCTTGGCGGTGTCGGTGTCCATCTCCTCGAACGGGCCGGTGCCGTACAGCTTGTCGCGCCCGAGCACCTCGAAGAGGTTGAACTCGATGTCGCGGAGATTCGACTTGTAGTGCCCCATGGCGACGGCTCCGTAAAAGATCGGGGAGGCCGGAGTACTGGCAGCCTCGTTACACATACCGGCAAGTAGCTACGATGATGCTACCCGTCGGTAATAAGACGCAACCCCGAGTGGGTCATCTGTGACTCAGTAGTCTTTGCAGCATGTACGGCTACGACCAGAACGCGAGCGCTCAGCAGCAGTACGCCCCGCCGCAGCAGCAGATGCCCGGAGGCTACGGCCAGCAGCCGCCGCTGTACCCCGAGCCGTCCCCACCCTCCCTCGCGGACGCTGTCCGCGCCTTCACCACGGGATCGATGGCCGCCGAGGACTTCCAGCAGATCTTCGCGACCTCGAAGGTCTACTGCCCGCGCGGCGACAACCCCGGCTTCCTCGCGCTGCACAACACCCAGCAGCCCGTGATCCCGATGTTCACCTCGCTCAAGGAGCTGCGCCGGTACGCGGGCAAGGAGTCCAAGTACTTCGTGATCACCGGCGCCGAGGTGATCGACCTGCTGCCGACCGGCTACGGCTTCGTCCTGGACATGGAGGGCGAGCACCGCATGGTCTTCGACGCGAAGGCCGTGGAGCAGATGGTCGACTTCGCCATGCGCCGGATGTACGGCTAGGGCCTGTCGTCTGGATCATGCCGACCCGAGCGGGGTCTGGCACGCACATCTGCGGCGTTGTCGTCGGTCGCCGAATCCCCCACTCTCGGCTTCGCTCGAGCGGGGGGACCCCCATCGCTTCGACTCCCTCCTCCGCCTTGCAGCTGCACGCACCAGACCCCGCTCGGGTCGGCCAAGACGAACCGTCCGTCAAGGCCGGCCTGATCCAAACGACAGACCCTAGTCGCCGTGCCGCGGGCGGCGGGCACGCGCAAGCGCCGCCGACGCACCTCGCCCACGACGGACGCCCGGAGGGAATGCCCTCCGGGCGTCCGTCGTTACGGGTAGCAGAAAGTTCAACAATCAACTAAACTCGAAGCCAAGGAGGTACCCGACATGCCTGCAGTGACCGTCGAGAACCCGCTGACCCTTCCCCGTGTGGTCGCGCCCGCCGACGCCGTGGCCCGTCCCGTCCTCACGGTGACGACCGCGCCCAGTGGCTTCGAGGGCGAGGGCTTCCCGGTGCGCCGGGCCTTCGCCGGGATCAACTACCGCCACCTCGACCCGTTCATCATGATGGACCAGATGGGTGAGGTGGAGTACGCGCCCGGAGAGCCCAAGGGCACGCCCTGGCACCCGCACCGCGGCTTCGAGACCGTCACCTACATCATCGACGGGATCTTCGACCACCAGGACTCCAACGGCGGTGGCGGCACCATCACCAACGGGGACACCCAGTGGATGACGGCGGGCTCGGGACTCCTGCACATCGAGGCGCCGCCGGAGGCGCTCGTGATGTCCGGCGGTCTCTTCCACGGCCTCCAGCTGTGGGTGAACCTGCCGGCCCGCGACAAGATGATGGCGCCGCGCTACCAGGACATCCGCGGCGGCCAGGTCCAGCTGCTCACCACCCCCGACGGCGGCGCGCTGATGAGGGTCATCGCCGGTGAGCTGGACGGCCACCAGGGCCCCGGCATCACGCACACGCCGATCACCATGATCCACGCGACCGTGGCGCCCGGCGCCGAGCTGACGCTTCCGTGGCGCGAGGACTTCAACGGCCTCGCGTACGTCCTCGCCGGACGCGGCAGCGTCGGTGCGGAGCGCCGTCCCGTCCACAAGGGGCAGACCGCCGTCTTCGGCGCCGGTTCCTCGCTGACCGTCCGCGCGGACGAGCGGCAGGACTCGAACACGCCGGACCTGGAGGTCGTGATCCTCGGCGGGCAGCCGATCCGTGAGCCGATGGCCCACTACGGCCCCTTCGTGATGAACACCCGCGAGGAGCTCCAGCAGGCCTTCGAGGACTTCCAGAAGGGCCGGCTCGGCACGGTCCCGGCCGTGCACGGGATGTCCGAGGGCGGCCTGTAGAACCCCCCGGCACCCCGCGGGGACGAGCCCCGGTCCGGGTGCGGACCGGGGCTCGTCCGTGTGCCCGTACGCCCCGGCGGTCCCGGTTCCAGGGCGTTGAAACCGTCGTGAAACCGCGTTGAAGGCGGTGTGCCGCACGCTCTGGCCCATGACGACAACGACTCCGCACACTCCCGCCATCGCGGCCAAAGGGCTGCGCAAGGCCTACGGGGACAAGACGGTCCTCGACGGCATCGACCTCGCGGTCCCGGCCGGCACCGTCTTCGCGCTGCTCGGCCCGAACGGCGCCGGCAAGACCACCGCCGTCAAGATCCTCTCCACCCTCATCACCGCCGACGCCGGCGACCTGCAGGTCGGCGGCCACGATCTCGCCGCCGACCCGCAGGCCGTCCGCGCCGCGATCGGCGTCACCGGGCAGTTCTCCGCGGTCGACAACCTGATCACCGGCGAGGAGAACATGCTCCTCATGGCCGACCTGCACCACCTCCCCCGCGAGGAGGGCAGGCGCATCACCGCCGAACTGCTGGAGCGGTTCGACCTCACGGAGGCCGCCACAAAGCCGGTGTCCACCTACTCCGGCGGCATGAAGCGGCGCCTCGACCTCGCCATGACGCTGGTCGGCAGCCCGCGGATCATCTTCCTCGACGAGCCGACCACCGGCCTCGACCCCCGCTCCCGCCACAACATGTGGCAGATCATCCGCGAGCTGGTCGCCGGCGGCGTCACCGTCTTCCTCACCACGCAGTACCTGGAGGAGGCCGACCAGCTCGCCGACCGCATCGCGGTGCTGAGCGACGGGAAGATCGCCGCCGAGGGCAGCGCCGACGAGCTGAAGCGGCTCATCCCCGGCGGGCACGTGCGGCTGCGGTTCACCGACCCGGCGGCCTACCGGTCCGCCGCTGCCGCCCTGCGCGAGGCCACCCGCGACGACGAGGCGCTGTCGCTCCAGATCCCCAGCGACGGCAGCCAGCGCGAGCTGCGCTCCGTCCTCGACTGGCTGGACACGGCCGGCATCGAGGCCGACGAGCTGACCGTGCACACCCCCGACCTCGACGACGTCTTCTTCGCCCTCACCGGCGGCGCCGCCGTCCCCAGCCAGTCCAAGGAGACCGTCCGATGAGCGCCCTCTCCCTCGCCGTCCGCGACTCGAACACGATGCTGCGCCGCAACCTGCTGCACGCCCGGCGCTATCCGTCCCTCACCCTGAACCTGCTGCTCACGCCGATCATGCTGCTGCTGCTGTTCGTCTACATCTTCGGCGACGTGATGAGCGCGGGCATCGGCGGCGGCGGCGCCGACCGCTCCGAGTACATCGCCTACATCGTCCCGGGCATCCTGATGATGACCATCGGCTCCACCGTCATCGGCGCCGCGGTGTCCGTCTCCACCGACATGGCCGAGGGCCTCATCGCCCGCTTCCGCACCATGGCCATCCACCGCAGCTCGATGATCGTCGGGCACGTCGTGGGCAGTGTGCTCCAGGTGCTCGCCAGCCTGATCCTCGTCGGCGCCGTCGCCGTCGCCATCGGGTTCCGGTCCACGGACGCCACGGCGCTGGAGTGGCTGGCGGCGTTCGGACTGCTCGCGCTGTTCACCCTGGCGCTCACCTGGATCGCCGTCGGGATGGGCATGGCGAGCCCGAACGCCGAGGCGGCCAGCAACATGGCGATGCCGCTGATCCTCCTGCCGCTGATCTCCAGCGCCTTCATCCCGGCCGACACGATGCCCGGCTGGTTCCAGCCGATCGCCGAGTACCAGCCGTTCACGCCCGCCATCGAGACCCTGCGCGGCCTGCTCCTCGGCAGCGAGATCGGCAACAACTGGTGGATCGCGATCGCCTGGTGCGTCGGCCTGTCCGTGCTCGGCTACCGCTGGTCGACGGCGCTGTTCAACCGCGACCCGAAATGAGCGCGCGGGCTGCCTCGCGCAGCCCGTCCCGCGGCAGGGCGGCGTACTCCGACACCGCGTCGGCGTACGCCGCCCTGTCGGCCTGTTCGGCCGCCTTGCGGGCGCGGTCCGCCGACATGGTCGGCTGGTAGTCGCGCAGCACCCGCAGCCGCTCCGCCAGCGCGACCATCCGCACCGCCGAAGCGTCCCCGGCGGCGAGGCCCGCCATGCCGAGCGCGTGCAGCACCGTCCCGTACACGGGGAGGTCCATGGGCGAGTGGGCCGGGGCCCGGAGCAGGGCCGCGAGGCCCTCGCGCAGCCGCCCGACCGCCTGCGCGACCGGTTCGAGGCGCCCGGCGTGCGCGTGCGCTGTCACCGCCGCCGACTGGATCTTCAGCGCCCACCGGTCGAGGAAGGGATCGCCGCTGTTCACGGAGCCGGCCTCGGTGACCCCCTCCATGGCGCTGCGCCACAGGCCGAGCCCGACCTCCGTGAGCCCCCGGGCCAGCGCGATCTCCGCGCGGCCGCCGAGGTCGGCGCTGTCGGAGTCGTCCTTCGGGTTGCCGGCCTGTTCCGCCTGGCGCAGCCAGTACTCGGCCTCGTCGGGGTCACCGCGCTGGAGGCAGGCGAGGACGAGACCCCAGCGCACGCCGATGGTGTCGTGGTCGTCGCCGAGCCGGGGCAGCGCTTCGAGGGCCTCCCTGAGATGCCCGTACGCCGCGTCGCCCCGCTCCAGCTGAAGGCACAGCTGGGCCAGCCGGGAGTGGCCCATGACCTGGAGGAACGGGTTGTCGACCGGCGCCAGCGCGGTGACCGTGCGGCGGGCCGAGGCGAGCGCGCGGTCGATGTCGTGCTCGTACTCCCATACGTAGGTGGCGACGCACTCGGCGATCCCGGCGAGCAGCGGCCGGTCACTGGCGCACAGCTCGCGCAGCACGGCGTAGTCGGGCGGCAGCATCTCCGGGACCGCGCTCAGCACGGCCGCGATGGCCCGCAGCAGCGTGTCCGGGGGCGCCGGGGGCAGCCGCCGCAGGGTGACGAGCTGGCGTACGACGTGCGGGCCGTAGCCCATGAACAGGCTGGCCGTGCACAGCACCGCGGCGGCGCGGGCGACCTCCACGTAGGCGGGCTCGGGGTGGTAGTGCGACAGCGGCGGGCCGGTGTCCGCGGCCAGGGTGGCGAGGCGCAGGTAGTTGGAGTCGGTGGACCACAGCGCGGCCAGGACGGCGGTGAGCGCGGCGGTGGTGGGGCCGTCCGTCCGGGCCAGGGCGTGCCGCAGGGCCGGTACGAGGTTGTCCTGCTCGGCCCTGATCCGCTCCCAGGCGGCCAGCGGCTCGGAGCCGAAGAACCAGTCGTGGTAGGCGACCCCGAAGTCCCGCGCCCAGTCGAGGAAGCGGCCGACGGCCTGCTCCTCCTCGCCGGCCTCCGCGCGCCGGGCCGCGCTGAACTCCCGTACGGTCTCCAGCATCCGGAACCGTACGCCCGCCGGGGTGTCGGCGACGGTCAGCAGCGACTGGTCGGCGAGCTGTTCCAGCAGGAGCAGCGCGTCCTCGCCGAGGACCTGCTCGGCCGCCTCGCCGGAGAAGCCGCCGGGGAAGACGGACATCGTGCGCAGCGCGGCGCGTGCCTCCTCGTCGAGGAGGTTCCAGCTCCAGTCCACGACGGCGTGCAGCGTGCGGTGGCGCTCCGGCACGTCCCGCGCTCCGCCGCGCAGCAGCGCGAACCGGTCGCCGAGACGGCGCGCGATCTCCGGCACCGACAGCACCCGCACCCGCGCGGCGGCCAGCTCCACGGCGAGCGGCAGCCCGTCGAGGTGCCGGCACAGCTCGGCGACCGCGTGCGGCGGCAGCTCCACCCCGGGCCGGGCGGCCCTGGCCCGCTGCGTGAACAGCTCGACCGAGGTGGCCAGACCGAGTTCCGGCAGCGCGAACACCGCCTCCGACGTCAGCCCGAGCGGGGACCGGCTGGTGGCCAGCACCCGCAGGTCCTTCGAGGACGACACCAGGGTGCGGACGAGGTCGGCGGCGCCCCGGACGACCTGCTCGCAGTTGTCCAGCACCAGCAGGGCGGGCCCGGAGCCGAGCACGCCGAGGATGCCGGACACCGCCGGGGACTGGGCGGGCCCGTTCACGGCGCCGGGCCGGGCCTCGCCCGCGCCGAGCGCGGAGGCCACCTCCGCGGCCACGTCCTCGTCGGCGCCGACTCCGGCGAGCGTCACGAAGTACACCAGCCGCTGCTCGGCCCGGCGGCTGACGGCGTGCGCGAGGCGGGTCTTGCCGAGGCCGCCCGGGCCGACGACGGTGACGGCGCGGGAGGTGCGCAGCAGCCGTTCCACGGCCGCGATGTCCTCGTCCCGGCCCAGCAGCGGGTTCGGCTCGTGCGGGACGCCGTGCCGTACGGGCGGCGCCTCGCCGCGCAGCAGCTCCCGCTGCACGGCCTTCAGGGCGGGACCCGGGTCGGTGCCGAGCCGGTCGCGCAGCTCCCGGCGGTAGGTCTCGTAGCGCGTCAGCGCGGCGGACGGGCCGGCCGTGGCGGCCTCGCCGCGCAGCAGTTCGGCGAGCACCTCCTCGTCGCGCGGATGCGCGGCGGCGGCCGCGGCCAGCGGTCCTGCGGCCTCTGCGTGGCGGCCGAGGCGGGCCAGCGCGAGGGCCCGCGCGCGGACGAGCGCGTCGCGGACGGGGGCGCGCTCGGCGCGCAGCGCGGCCACCGGGTCGCCGGTGTCACCGGCCCCCTCGGGGGTGCCCTCCCACAGGGCGAGCCCGGCCTCGGCGGCGGCCAGCGATCCCGCGTGGTCGCCGGCCCTGGCCCGCTCGGCGCCGGCGGCGGCGTGCAGCAGCAGGGCGGAGCTGTCGACGCGGTCCTCGGCGAGGGTGAGCCGGTATCCGGTCGGCGTGCTCGCTATGACGTCGGCGCCCAGTTGCGCCCGCGCCCTGGACACGAGGACCTGGAGCGCCTTGCCCGGGTGCTCGGGCAGCTCGTCCGGCCACAGTCCCGCCACGAGCCGCTCGGTGCTGCATCCGGTGCGCACGTCGGCCGCGAGCAGCGCGAGCAGGCCCCGGAGCCGGGGCGCGGTGACCTCCCGTCCGCGGTGGGCGACACGCGGCAGCAGGGTCAGGTCGGTGGTCACCCGTGCAGGTTAGCCAAGCCCCGGCGACGGAAACTCCCGCCGTGGCCCGAACTCGCGCCGCCCGGCGGGCTTTCGGCCGCGGCGCCCGTTCCGTCCCCGTGCCGGGTACGCGTGTGCGGCCGGCGCTCCTCCCGGGCGCGACCGGTGCGGGTTCTGACGTCGTGTCACCCGGGCGGCCGGTCCGCGAGGACAGGCCCGCCGCCGCGTGATCGGGTGGGGGGCGTGCACCTACTTCCCGAAGGCGCCCGGCGGCTGGCCGCCTGGTGCGCCGTCGTCCTCCTCGTCGCGGCCGTCGGGTGGGTCGGGATCCAGCTCTGCGGCGAACTGCGCACGGCGGTCGTGCCGGTGCTGCTCGCCCTGCTCGGGACGGCCCTGCTCGGGCCGCTGTACCGGCGGCTGGTGAAGGTCGGCGTCAACCGGTCGCTGGCGGCCGGACTCACCTGCGTGGCGGTGGTCGCGGTCGTCGGCGGCGCCGTCTACATCGTGGTCGCCGCGCTCGTCGACACCGGCGACCAGATCGTCGCCTCGCTCAAGGACGCCGCGACCTCGCTCGCCGAGCACTTCGGGGCCGCCGGCACCTCCCTCGACGACATCGCCTCGAACTCCAAGGACCTGCTGAGCAAGTTCGGCGGGACCGCCGCGTCCAACGTCATCAGCGGCGTCAGCGTGGTCGGCGAGACCCTGGCCGTGGCCGTCCTCGCGCTGCTGCTCGTCTTCTTCTTCCTGCGCGACTCCCACCGCGCCCCCGGCCTCCTGCGCGCCCTCGCCCCGCACGGCACGGCCGACACCGTGGAGGCCATGGCCTCGCGCGCCTTCCAGGCCGTGGAGGGCTTCATGCGCGGGACGACCCTCATCGCGCTGATCGACGCCACCTGCATCACCGTCGGGCTGCTGGTCCTCGGCGTCCCCGGCGCCGTCGGCCTGGGAGCGCTGGTCTTCGTGGGGGCGTACATCCCCTACCTCGGGGCCTTCATCTCCGGCGCGGTCGCGGTGCTGGTCGCGCTGGCCGACCGGGGCTTCGTCATCGCGCTCTGGGCGCTCGGCGTCGTGCTCGCCGTGCAGGTCCTGGAGGGCCACGTCCTCCAGCCGGCGATCCAGAGCCGCACGGTGCAGATGCATCCGGCGGTCGTCATGCTGACGATCACCGGGGGCGCCTCGGTCGCCGGGATCCTCGGGATGCTGCTGGCCGTGCCGCTGACGGCGGCCGCGTTCGGTGTCCTGTCGGAGGCGCGTACGCGCTACGCGGTGGCGTCCTCGGACGCGTCGCCGACGCCGGACAGCCCGAAGGCCGGCGGGCCGTCGGACGCGCCCGAGGACTCGTAGAGCTCGAACCAGATGCTCTTGCCGTCGCCCCGGGGGTCGACGCCCCACGCGTCGGCGAGCAGCTCCATGAGCACCAGGCCGCGGCCCGAGGAGGCCAGCTCGCCCGGCCGGCGCTTGTGCGGGAGGTCGTCGCTGCCGTCCGTGACCTCCACCCGCAGCCGGCGCTCCCCCGTGTCGCCGCTGAGCTGTG
The DNA here is from genome assembly GCF_053611025.1 of Streptomyces sp. NPDC054842. Lineage (NCBI taxonomy): Bacteria > Bacillati > Actinomycetota > Actinomycetes > Kitasatosporales > Streptomycetaceae > Streptomyces > Streptomyces sp. NPDC054842. Next base: position 53,357 of record NZ_JBSGZN010000013.1, on the reverse strand, counting down.
CGACGAGCAGGGCGTCCCCGTCGGTGTGCACGAGCACGTTGGTGACCATCTCGGAGGTCATCAGCACCGCCGAGTCGACCTGGTCGTCGCACGCCCAGTCGTGCAGCAGCTCCCGCACCTGCTGGCGGGCGCCCGCGACCCGTTCGGGCTCGGCCTGCGCGACGGTGACCATCGTGCGGCGCACCGGCGGCGCGATGACGTCGGCCGTGCTGCCGCAGCCGCAGCCCTCGCCGATCCGGCACAGCAGCAGCACCGCTATGTCGTCCTCGCGGCGGTCGATCAGCGGGCCGGGGGTGTGGTGCGAGGAGGGTCCGTGCACGGCCTGGACCAGGGAGTCGGCGAGGACGTCCATGTCGCCGTCGTGCTCCTCCAGAATCCTGCGGATCCGCCGCCAGCCGGTCTCCAGGTCGTGGCCGCCGGTCTCGATCAGGCCGTCCGTGCACATCAGCAGCGTCTCGGCGGGCTCCAGGACCAGCCGGGTCGTCGGGTAGTCCGCGTCCGGGTCCACGCCCAGCGGGAGCCCGCCCGCGGTCGGCCGCATCAGCACCGTCCCGTCCGCCATGCGGATCGCGGGGTCCGGGTGGCCGGCCCGGGCGATGTCCAGCACGCCGGTCGCCGGGTCCACCTCGACGTACAGGCAGGTCGCGAAGCGCGGGTCCATGCTCTCGCCGTCGTGGGTGACGGAGTCGGTGATCCCGTACAGGAACCGCGAGGCCCGCGAGAGCACGGCGTCCGGGCGGTGGCCCTCGGAGGCGTACGCGCGCAGGGCGATCCGCAGCTGGCCCATCAGTCCGGCGGCCCGCACGTCGTGCCCCTGGACGTCGCCGATGACCAGGGCGAACCTGCCCGCCCCGGACTTCGTCCGCGAGGTGCCGCCGGGCAGCGGGATCATGTCGTACCAGTCGCCGCCGACCTGGAGGCCGCCGCCGGTGGGCACGTAGCGCGCGGCCACCGACATGCCGGGTATCTCGGGGCCCAGGGTGGGCAGCATCGAGCGCTGGAGGCCGTCGGTCAGCTCCCGCTCGGACTCGGCCACGCCCGCCCGCGACAGGGCCTGCGCCAGCATCCGGGCCACGGTGGTCAGCACGGAGCGCTCGTCGGGCGTGAAGGTGACCGGATAGGCGAAGGCCGCCATCCAGGCCCCCATCGTGCGGCCGGCGACCGTCAGCGGCAGGAACGCCCAGCTCTGCCGCCCGAAGTGCTGGGCCAGCGGCCAGGAGGCCGGGTAGCGGGCCTTGTAGTCCTCGGGGGAGGAGAGGTAGACGGCACGGCCGGTGCGGACGACCTCCGCCGCCGGGTAGTCGGTGTCCAGGGACATGTGGGAGAACGGCCCCTCGTCACCCGGCTGGTGCCCGTGGTGGCCGATGATCGTCAGCCGGTCCGCCTCCGCGCCGAACACGGCCAGCCCGTCCGGCGTGAAGCCCGGCATCGACAGGCCCGCCGCGACCCGCAGGACCTCCTCCGTCGACCGCGCCTCCGCCAGCGCGCGCCCCGCGTCCAGCAGGAACGCCTCCCGCGAGCGGCGCCAGTCACCGGTGACGGGGGTGCGGGCGGCAGAGCCGGGCGGCTGCTCGCTGACCTCCTGGAGGGTGCCGACCAGCTCGTACTCGCCCGTCTCCGGGTGCACCGAGGGTCTGGAGCGGCTGCGTACGGTACGGATCACCCGCTGCTGCTCGTCCATGATCCGCAGCCGGGCCTCGGCGAGGGTGCCCTCGGCGACGGCGAGCTGCACGATGCCGTCGATCTCGTTCCAGTCGACCGGGTGGAAGCGGGAGCGTATGCCCGCGGAGGTGAGGGTCGTCGGCTCGGCAGGCAGGCCGAGCAACCGCGCGGCCTCGGCGTCCAGCGTCACGAGCCCGGCCTCGCTGTCCCAGCGCCACAGGCCGGTCGCGAGGGAGGCCAGGACCTCCCCCACGGTGGGCAGGGGCTCACCAGTGCGCATTCACCCACTCTAAGGAGAGGTGATCGGGAGCTGCCACCGAGCAGTATTCGGGGCGGCGATCTCAGGGCGGCCGGTACCCTTGGGAGATCCGGGCTCCAGCCCGGAGGTTTCACGTGAAACAGCCCCCGATCCGCGAAGACTGGATGAACGACGATGCATCGGTACAGGTCCCACACCTGCGGCGAGCTCCGCGCCTCTGACGTCGAGAGCGACGTCCGGCTGAGCGGCTGGCTGCACAATCGCCGAGACCTGGGCGGCATCCTCTTCATCGATCTGCGCGACCACTACGGCATCACGCAGCTCGTCGCCCGCCCCGGCACGGCCGCCTACGAGTCGCTCGACAAGCTCTCCAAGGAGTCGACGGTCCGCGTCGACGGCAAGGTCGTCTCCCGCGGCACGGAGAACGTGAACCCCGACCTGCCGACCGGCGAGGTCGAGGTCGAGGTGAGCGAGGTCGAGCTGCTCGGCGCGGCGGCACCGCTGCCGTTCACCATCAACGCCGAGGACGGCGTCAACGAGGAGCGGCGCCTGGAGTACCGCTTCCTCGACCTGCGCCGCGAGCGCATGCACCGCAACATCCTGCTGCGGACGGCCGTGATCTCCGCGATCCGCCACAAGATGACGGCGCTGGGCTTCAACGAGATGGCGACGCCGATCCTCAGCGCCACCTCCCCCGAGGGCGCCCGCGACTTCGTCGTCCCCTCGCGCCTGAACCCGGGCAAGTTCTACGCGCTCCCGCAGGCCCCGCAGCAGTTCAAGCAGCTGCTGATGATCTCCGGCTTCGACCGCTACTTCCAGATCGCGCCCTGCTTCCGCGACGAGGACGCCCGAGCTGACCGCTCGCCGGGCGAGTTCTACCAGCTCGACGTGGAGATGTCCTTCGTCGAGCAGGAGGACGTCTTCCAGCCCATCGAGAAGCTCATGACCGAGCTGTTCGAGGAGTTCGGCGGCGGCCGGCACGTCACCTCGCCGTTCCCGCGCATCCCGTTCCGCGAGTCGATGCTGAAGTACGGCTCCGACAAGCCGGACCTGCGCGCCCAGCTGGAGCTCGTCGACATCACCGACGTCTTCGAGGGCTCCGAGTTCAAGGCGTTCGCGGGCAAGCACGTGCGCGCGCTGCCCGTGCCGGACGTCGCCGGACAGAGCCGCAAGTTCTTCGACGGCCTCGGTGACTACGCGGTCGAGCAGGGCGCCAAGGGCCTGGCCTGGGTGCGCGTGGCCGAGGACGGCTCGCTGACCGGCCCGATCGCCAAGTTCCTGACCGAGGAGAACGTCGCGGAGCTGACGAAGCGGCTGTCCCTGGCCGCCGGCCACGCCGTCTTCTTCGGCGCGGGCGAGTTCGACGAGGTCTCGAAGATCATGGGCGCCGTGCGCGTCGAGGCCGCCAAGCGCGCCGGGCACTTCGAGGAGAACGTCTTCCGCTTCTGCTGGATCGTCGACTTCCCGATGTACGAGAAGGACGAGGAGACCGGGAAGATCGACTTCTCGCACAACCCGTTCTCGATGCCGCAGGGCGGCCTGGAGGCCCTGGAGACCCAGGACCCGCTGGACATCCTGGGCTGGCAGTACGACATCGTCTGCAACGGCGTCGAGCTGTCCTCCGGCGCGATCCGGAACCACGAGCCCGAGATCATGCTCAAGGCGTTCGAGATCGCGGGCTACGACCGCGAGACCGTCGAGGAGCAGTTCGCCGGCATGCTCCGCGCGTTCCGCTTCGGTGCCCCGCCGCACGGCGGCATCGCCCCGGGCGTCGACCGCATCGTCATGCTCCTCGCCGACGAGCCCAACATCCGCGAGACCATCGCGTTCCCGCTGAACGGCAACGCGCAGGACCTGATGATGGGCGCCCCGACGGAACTCGACGAGTCCCGCCTGCGCGAGCTGCACCTCTCCGTGCGCAAGCCGCAGCCGAAGTAGCCGACGACGACCGCACGAAGCGGCCCGGAACCGAGGACGGTTCCGGGCCGCTTCGCTGTCGCGCACGGCCGGGTGGGCTCAGGTGTCGTAACGGCCGTCCCAGGGGGCGGCGAAGCCGAGCCGGTCCGGGTACAGCTCCGCCCAGGACTCCTCGGCGTCCTCCCCGGTGACCAGCCCGAACAGCACGCCGTCGACGGTCAGTTGGAAGGGGCGGATCGCGATGTCCGTGTACGCGCGCCGGGGCAGGCTGCGCAGCAGCTTCCCCAGATGCGCCCGTGCCCGCGCGAGCACCGAGTGCTCCCCGTGCGGAGCGCGCTGCTGCTCGGCCCAGGTGCCCGCGCACCAGACCTCCGAATCGCGGTAGCGGCCCTCGGCGTCGAAGGTGTGGAGCGCCACGTACAGGCGCTTGTGCTCTTCCCAGCCGTCGTCGGGACGGAACCCTTCGGGAAACGCGTATGTGATCGACGCCAGGAACTGGCCGTCCGCGTACCGGCCGATGGTCTCGGTGCGGTGCTTGGGCTCGTAGGCGATCGGGATGACCTGGGGGACTGCCATGGCGAAACCATACGGGTGAGCGGGGACATGTCACCGGCGGGGTGGGTTCCGCGGGGACCGGGCGGCGTGCGGCGCCGCCGGGCCCCCGCGGCAGGGCCCTACTTCAGGGCGACACCGTCGCCGTAGGCGGTCACGCTGCTCGTCGTGCCGGTGCCGGCGAACTTCCAGCGCCAGGTGCCGGCGGCGTTCGCGGTGACCGTCGTCCGGAGCTTGCCGCTGCTGTCCGTGGTCGCGGACTTCACGGTCGTGTACGTCGAGGAACCGGACTTCTTGAACTGCAGCGCCACCGACTGGCCGCTGTACCCGGCGTAGGCGTTGGTGTCCCAGTTGGCCCGGGTCAACTGCCCGGTGACGGTGAGCGAGCCGCCCCGGGTGACCGGCTCGGGCGACGCCTGGGTGTTCGCCAGCTTGGCGTACCGCTTCACCTTGACCGGCGCGCTGTCCTCCAGGTCGTAGAAGTCACCGTCGTTCGCGGCGGCCTCCGCCGTGAAGTGCCAGGTGCCGGCCGAACTGTTCTTGAGGTCGTAGTAATCCGTGCGGTCGGCCTCCAGGGTGAACTGGAAGACGCACTTCCTGGTCGTCGTCGACGGCTTGGTGCAGTCGACGGAACCGGCGTGCACGATCCGGTCGTCGGGGCTGACCAGCTTCGCGCCGTAGATGTCCCTGATCCCGGAACCGTCCTTGGCCGTGGCGGTGACCGTCAGCTTCTGCGCCGCGCTCACCCCCACATTCACCGTCGTCCTGCTGAAGTCCAGCGCGGTGAAGACGGTGTCGCCCTTGCTCGTGTCCGCCTGGGCGGCGGGCGTCGCGAACGAGAGCAGTGCCAGAGTGCCGGCGGCGGCGGCGCCCACGGCGGTACGAATGCGCATGTTTCTCCACGAATGATCAGCCGGATCCTGGTCCGGGCGCGTAGGAGACCCATGGCGGGGGCGGTTGGTTGTACGGCCGGCGCCGCGATCAGCGCGTACGGCGCCACCAGCGGCGTTTCGGCGCGGCCCGCGGGTCCTGCGGGGCGGGCGGCGGGGGTGTCCCGGTGGACACGGCGCCCAACGCCGCGCGGACGGCGTCGAAGGTGGCCACCGGGTGGCTGCCGAAGCCGTGGCCGTCGGGCGGCAGTGCCACTCCCGCGCAGACCAGCTTGAATGCGGCGCCCTCCCCAGTGGTCTCCAGGGGAACGCCGGCGAACACGGGTGCTCCCACGCAGCCCGGTGGCAGCGCGCCACCGCCCCAGCGGACGGTTCCGTCGTCGGCGCGGGCGAGGGCACCGACCACGATCGCCTGGTCCCGCTCGCCGTCCACCCCCACGTCGTGGCACAGCGCGTACGCGGGCATCGGGTCCGCGCCGATCCGGGCGATGTCCTCGGCACGGGCCGCGACGCCGTCGGTGATCTCGTCGGTGTTCCAGCGCCAGCCCTTGCGCTTGGCGTACGCGTGCAGACCTTCGGTCGGCAGGACGGCGACGCCCAGGCCGTCGAGGTGGATCCACCCCTGCTCGAAGTCGGGCAGAGCGAGCTTGTCCGCGCTCGGCGCCGGGATGCCCAGTGCCGGACGCAGGGTCACCTCCGCGAGGCCGAACCGGGTCAGCTCACCCGCCGTCACCAGGTACTGCCGGATCACCTCGCCGTCCGGCCCGCTCGCCACGAGTTCGTTGAACCAGAACGCCGTCGCGTGGCTCCCGCTCCGATGCGCCTGTCCGAACGGCAGGGTCGAGCCGCCCGCCTGCCGCAGGACGGCATCGATGGCGGCGTCGGTGAAACTCGGCAGCTCAGGCATGACGGCGGAGCCTAGCGCCACGACCGAAGAGGGTGGCCGCCGGACCCCCTGCGACCACGGGATCCTGGGCCACCCTCTTCTCAAGGTGGGGAAATCGCTACTCCGGGGCGCCGCCGAAGCGCTCCTTGTAGGTTTCGAGGTCCTCGTCCGTGAGCTTGGCGAAGAGGACCGGGGGGACGGTGAACGGGGTGCCGGCGGGGAGGAACGCGAGGGCGCGGGCCTCGTCGGCGGTGACCCACGTGGCCGTGTCGCCGGGCAGCGTGAACGCCGAGCGCATCGCCTTGGAGGAGGCCGGGATGAAGGGCTCCGAGACCACCGCGTACAGGTGGATCAGGTTCATCGCCGTGCGCAGCGTCAGGGCCGCGCCCTCCTGGTCGGTCTTGATCTCCAGCCAGGGGGCCTTCTCCTCCAAGTAGGAGTTGCCCGCCGACCACAGCGCGCGCAGGGCGGCGGCTGCCTTGCGGAACTGCAGCGCCTCCATCTGCTCCTCGTACTCGGCGAGCAGCCGCGCGATCTCCTCGCCCAGCTTCGCCTCGGCCTCACCGGCCGCCCTGCCCGCCGGGACCTCCTCGCCGAAGCGCTTCTTCGAGAAGGACAGGACGCGGTTGACGAAGTTGCCGAGCGTGTCCGCCAGGTCCTTGTTCACCGTGGCCGTGAAGTGCTCCCACGTGAAGGACGAGTCGTCCGACTCCGGGGCGTTGGCGATCAGGAAGTAGCGCCAGTAGTCCGCCGGCAGGATCTCCAGGGCGTGGTCCGTGAAGACACCGCGCTTCTGCGAGGTGGAGAACTTGCCGCCGTAGTACGTCAGCCAGTTGAAGGCCTTCACGTAGTCGACCTTCTTCCACGGCTCGCGCACGCCCAGCTCGGTCGCCGGGAACATCACGGTGTGGAAGGGGACGTTGTCCTTGGCCATGAACTCCGTGTAGCGCACGTCGCCCGCGCCGTCCGGCTCGTACCACCAGGACTTCCAGTCGCGGTTCTCCCCGGGAGCGGCGTCCGCCCACTCCTTCGTCGCGCCGATGTACTCGATCGGGGCGTCGAACCAGACGTAGAAGACCTTGCCCTCGGCGGCCAGCTCCGGCCACGTGTCGGCGGGGACCGGGACGCCCCAGTCCAGGTCACGGGTGATCGCGCGGTCGTGCAGGCCCTCGGTCAGCCACTTGCGGGCGATGGAGGAGGCCAGCTGCGGCCAGTCCTCGGAGGCGCCGTCGATCCAGGACTCCACCTCGTGCTGGAGCTTCGACTGGAGCAGGAAGAGGTGCTTGGTCTCGCGCACCTCCAGGTCCGTCGAACCGGAGATCGCCGAGCGGGGGTCGATCAGGTCGGTCGGGTCCAGCACGCGCGTGCAGTTCTCGCACTGGTCGCCGCGCGCCTTGTCGTAGCCGCAGTGCGGGCAGGTGCCCTCGACGTAGCGGTCGGGCAGGAAGCGGCCGTCCGCCGGGGAGTACACCTGGCGGATCGAACGCTCCTCGATGAAGCCGTTCTCGTACAGGCGGCGCGCGAAGTGCTGGGTCAGCTCCGCGTTCTGCGGGGAGGAGCTGCGGCCGAAGTGGTCGAACGCCAGCTGGAAGCCGTCGTAGACCGCCTTCTGCGCGTCGTGCGCCTGGGCGCAGAACGCGTCGACCGGCAGGCCCCGCTCCTTGGCGGCCAGCTCGGCCGGGGTGCCGTGCTCGTCCGTCGCGCAGATGTAGAGCACGTCGTGACCGCGCTGGCGGAGGTAGCGGGAGTACACGTCCGCCGGGAGCATGGACCCCACCATGTTGCCCAGGTGCTTGATCCCGTTGATGTACGGAAGGGCGCTGGTGATGAGGTGTCGAGCCATCGCGGGCTGCTCCCAAGTCGCTACGTGCGGTGACGGATGTCGATTCCGGCTGCACCGCCGGGCCGTCGTACGAACCTTGAAATCGTAGCCGACACGAGTGGGCCGCCCGCTTCCCGTTTTACTGGCTGGGAAGCGGGCGGCCGGGGTGAGCGCGGGGACCCGTCCGGCGGCGGCGCCGGGACGGGTCCGGCCGGGTTACGGGCGCCAGTTCGCGAGGATGCCCTCGTAGACCTCGGCGTCCGTCAGCTCGCGCGGGGCCGGGCCCGCGTGGAAGAACGCGGCGTTGTCCGCCTTCAGCCTGCGGAGGTAGTCGAAGCCCTTGGCGTCGTGCTCGCCGAACGCGACGAAGGAGAAGAAGAGGGGCAGCTTCGCCGCGTCCTCCAGGGCCTGGTTGGCGGGGCCCTTGGCGTCCGGGGCGCCGTCCGTCTGGAAGACGACCAGGGCCGGGTCCTTCGTGCCGGACTTCTCGTAGTGCGCCACGATCTCCTCGATCGCCGCGTGGTAGCTCGTACGGCCCATGCGGCCGAGGCCCGCGTGCAGCTCGTCGATCCTGCCCTCGTACGCGGGGAGGGTCAGTTCGCCGGTGCCGTCCAGCTCCGTGGAGAAGAAGACGACGTGGACCACGGCCTCCTTGTCGAGGTGCGCGGCGAGCGCGAGGACCTGCTCGCCCAGGGCCTGCGCGGAACCGTCCTTGTAGTACGGGCGCATGGAGCCGGAGCGGTCCAGGACGAGGTAGATCTTCGCCCGCGTGCCGGTGAGGTCCCGCGTCTTGAGGGCGGTACCCGCTTCCTTGTACGGGGTCACCAGGGCCGGGGCCTCGGACTTCACCCGGGTGAGGGGGACGGCGGGCCTGCCCTGCGCGGGCGCCTTCTCCGACGGGGCCGACTCGGCCGACGGGGCCTTCTCCGACGGGGTCGCCTTCTCCGAGGTGGCCTTGTCCGAGGTGGCCTTCTCGGACGGGGTCGCCTCGGCCGGGGTGGCTGCCTTCTCCGACGCGGCCGACTTGGCCGGCGTCGCCGTCTTCTTCGAGGCGGCCTTCTTGGCAGACGCGGCCGACTTCGCCGGGGTCGCCGTCTTCTTCGGCGTGGCCGTCTTCTTCGCGGCGGCTGTCTTCTTGGCGGTGGCCGCGCCGGTCGTCTTGGCCGGGGTGGCCGGCTCGGCGGGAGCCTCGGCCTCGGCTTCGCCTTCGGCCTTGCCGTTCCCAGCCGCGCCGACCGTGCGGCTCTGGTCGTCGGCTGCGAGCGGCCCCTGCGCGGCCTGATCGCCGTCGGCGTCCGCGGGAGCGTCCGCCTTGGTGGCCTCGGCCGTCGCAGGCTCCGCCTTCGGCTTCGTTTCCGCCTCGGGCTCCGGCGCCTTCTCGGCCTTCGGCGCGCTCTTGGCCTCGGGCTCGGCCTCCGCTTCCGGCTCGGGCGCCTGCTTCGGCTCCGAGGTCGCCTCAGCCGCGGCCGCGGGCTCCGCTTCCGGGGTGGCCTCCGCCTTCGGCGCGGGCTCCGGGGTGGCCTCGGCCTTCTCCGCCGGTTCCGGCGTGGCCTCGGCTTCCGGTTCCGGTTCCGGAGACGCCTCGGTCTTCACCTCGGGCTCGGCCTTCGGCGCAGCCTCCGCCTCGGGCACCGGAGTGGCCTCGGGCTCGGTCTTCACCTCGGGCTCGGCCTTAGGCGCAGCCTCCGCCTCGGGCTTCGGAGTGGCCTCGGGCTCGGTCTTCACCTCGGGCTCGGCCTTAGGCGCAGCCTCCGCCTCGGGCTTCGGAGTGGCCTCGGGCTCGGCCTTCACCTCGGGCTCGGCCTTCGATGCGGCCTCGGCCTCGGGCTTCGGAGTGGCCTCGGCCTTGGTCTCCGCCTCGGGCTCGCCCTTCGCCTTGCTCGCAGGCTCAGCCTCGGGCTCGGTCGTGACCTCGGGCTCGGCCGCAGCCTTGCTCTCGGGCTCAGCCGCGATCTCGGCCTTGGCCGCACCCTTGCTGTCGGCCTCGGCCTCGGCCGCGGCCTTGCCCTCGGGCCGGGGCTCGGCCTCGGGCGTGGGCTCGGCGGCGGGCTTCGTCGTCGCCTCCGGCTCCGGTGCGGGCTCCGTCGTGCGGGGCTTGGGGACCGTGACGTTGTCGAACGCGGCCGAGACCAGCTCGTCCACCACGGACGGGTCCGGTTCGGCCGACGGTGCGGGCACCTCGGCGGAGGACGTGGCCGCCTTCGGGGTCTCCGTGACGTCCGGCTCGGTCGCGGGGGCCGGAACCGTGGGAGCCGTCGCCTCCCGCGAAGTCTCCGCGTCGGCGTCACGACCCTTGCGTGAGCGGCCGAACGCATTCCGCAGGAGAGTGAGAATGCCCATGTGCGCAACCCTTCGCGTGAGTTGATGCCCGTCAATCCCTGGCCAGGACGGACACGTAAGGTTAGCGGCCACAGAGGGTGATCTTGTCCGGGGTCCGCGCCCCGGGACAAGGGCCGGCGGGACCCCTTTCCGTAACGTTCCCGGGCCTCGCCCGCCCCGCCGCCAACACCCCCGTGGATAGCAGCGGTTCACCCCCGCTTCACCTCGTGTCCCCGTCTCCGCACACGTGGCCACCTAGCGTCACGCTGACACCGAGGGAACGTCTGGGGAGACAAAGTGCGCAAGTTGCTGCCGTTGATCGGATCGTCCGGCTCACATCCCGGTGGCCGGTCCGCCCTGACCTGCCGGTTCCGCTGCGGCGACGCCTGCTTCCAGGAGGTGCCCAACACCAGCGGCAACGCCTACGTGGGAGATGTCATCGCCGGCGCGCTCAGCCGCCGGTCGGTGATGCGGGCGGCGGCCGTAGTGACGGTGGCGACCGCCGCCGGCACGGCCCTCGCCGGCCCCGGCGCCCCGCAGGCGGTGGCCGCCGACGCCGCGCCAGCCGCGCGGGACAAGGGCAGGGGCGCGCGCGGACTGCGCTTCGAGGCCGTCGCCCCCAACACCACCGACGCCGTGGTGATACCCGACGGCTACCGGCAGAACGTCGTCATCCGCTGGGGCGAGCCGATCCTGCGGGGTGCTCCCGCGTTCGACCCGGAGCGCCAGAGCGCCGCGGCCCAGGCCGGCCAGTTCGGCTACAACAACGACTTCCTCGCCCTGCTGCCGCTGCCCGGCGAGCACGGCAGGCAGCTGCTCGTCGCGAACCACGAGTACACGGACGAGGTGCTCATGTTCCGGGGGTACGACCCCGCGAACCCTACCCGTGACCAGGTGGAGATCGCCTGGGCGGCCCACGGGCTGTCCGCGGTCGTGGTCGAGGAGGACCGCCGCACCGGCCGCCTCACCGCCGTCCCCCGGCACCACCTCAACCGCCGCGTCACCGCCACCACCGAGTTCCGGCTGACCGGCCCCGCCGCCGGCTCCCCTCTGCTGCGGACGTCCGCCGACCCGTCCGGCCGCAAGGTCCTCGGCACCCTCAACAACTGCTCCGGCGGCACCACCCCGTGGGGCACCACGCTGCACGGCGAGGAGAACTTCAACCAGTACTTCGCCAACGCCGGCCGGGACACCGACAAGCGGTACGGCATCGGCACCGGGGCGACCGAGCGCAAGTGGGAGCGGTTCGACAAGCGGTTCGACGTCGCCCAGGAGCCGAACGAGGTGCACCGCTTCGGCTACGTCGTCGAGTTGGACCCCTACGACCCGTCCTCGACGCCCCGCAAGCACACCGCCCTCGGCCGCTTCAAGCACGAGGCGGCCACCGTCCGCCTGACCGACGACGGCCGCCCGGTCGTCTACACCGGCGACGACGAGCGCTTCGACTACTTCTACAAGTTCGTCGGCAGCAAGCGGATGAAGAAGGGGTCGGGCCGGGCGGTCCGCGAGCACAACCTCTCCCTCCTCGACGAGGGCACGCTGTACGTCGCCCGGCTGACCGGCGACTCCCCGGCCGCCGAGTTCGACGGCACCGGCAAGCTCCCGTCCGACGGCGAGTTCGACGGCAGCGGTACGTGGATCCCGCTGGCCACGGCGACCGCGCACGGTGCCGTCTCGCACGTCGAGGGCATGACGGCGGAGGAGGTCTTCGTCTTCACGCGCCTCGCGGGCGACAAGGTCGGCGCCACCAAGATGGACCGGCCCGAGGACATCCAGCCCTCGCCGCACACCGGCAAGGTGTACGTCGCGCTGACGAACAACTCCAACCGGGGCAAGACCGGCTACGCGCCCGCCGACGAGGCGAACCCCCGCAATGCCAACAAGCACGGGCACATCCTGGAGCTCACCGAGCGCCGGGGCCGTGCCGAGAGCACGAGCTTCGCCTGGTCGCTGTTCCTCGTCGCGGGCGACCCCACCGACCCGGCCACGTACTTCGCGGGCTTCCCGAAGGACCGGGTCAGCCCCATCTCCTGCCCCGACAACGTGGCCTTCGACCCGCACGGCAACCTGTGGATCTCCACGGACGGCAACCAGCTCGGCTCGCACGACGGCCTGTTCGGGGTCGCGACGCGCGGCGAGCGGCGCGGTGAGCTCAAGCAGTTCCTGACCGTGCCGACCGGGGCCGAGACCTGCGGGCCGCTCATCCAGGACCGGCGGGTGCTGGTCGCCGTCCAGCACCCGGGTGAGATCGACGGGGCGTCGGTGGAGAACCCGGCGAGTGCCTGGCCGGACGGACCGGGCCGGATCGTGCGCCCGGCCGTGGTCGCGGTGTGGCGGGAGGACGGCCGCGACATCGGCGTCTGAGCGGGCCCCTGACGAGGGGGTGAGCGGGGCGGGTCAGCGGGTCGGTGCGAAGGCCCGGTGCTCGTCCCGCTCGCGTTCCAGCCACTCCCGGTACGCCGGTGCCAGCAGCGCCGTCTCCCAGTACGCCTCCGCGAGGGCCGGGTAGACGGCGTCGAGCGCCGCGTCCGTACGGGCCGCGAGCAGCAGCCGTACGCCGAGCGGGTCGCCCTCGATCCGGCGTACGGCCGCGTCGGGCCGGGACGGCGAGGTCGGCTGGCAGACCGTGACGACCTCGCCGGTCGCGACGAGGGCGGCGGCCGTGTGGTAGTCGCCGTGCAGGACGCGGGGGCTGAGTCCGGCCGCGCGCAGCATCCGGTGGACGGCGTCCCACTCTCCGTCCACCGTGGGGTCGACCATCCAGCGGTCCCCGGCCAGGTCGGTCAGGCGGACCAGCGGCCGGTCCGCCGCCGGGTGGTCGGCGGGCAGCGAGACGAACTGGGGCTCGCGCTCGATCAGGACGCGCAGCCGCAGCCCCTCCGGGACGCGCAGCGGGGAGCCCTCGACCTCGTGCACGAAGGCGATGTCGAGCTGGCCGTCGGCGACCATGCGCAGCAGGGCGTTCGGGGAGACGTTCATGTGCAGGATCGGTTCCTGCCGGCGTCCGCGCAGGCGGCGCAGCCAGCCCGCGAGGGCGCGGCTGGCGGTGGAGCCGACGCGCAGCTGGGGGCCGTCCGCGGTGGCGGCGCGGGCCTCGGCGACCAGGGAGCGCATCTCGGCCACCAGCGGGCGGGCGCGGAGCAGGACGAGGCGGCCGAGCGGGGTGGGCCGGCAGCCGGTGGGCTCGCGGGTGAACAGGGCGCCGCCCAGTTCCTGTTCGATGCGGCGCAGCTGGGTGCTCAACGAGGGCTGGGCCACGCCGAGATGGCGCGCGGCACGGTGCAGGCTGCCGGTGTCGGCGATGGCGCACAGCGCTCTCAGATGCCTCACCTCGAGGTCCATGTCCCGGGAGCCTAAGGCGGAACCGGGTCACGCACCAGATGTACAAACCGCAAGCAAATCCGTCGAGTTGGACGGTCCCGCGGGACGGCCGGGCGGGCACCGATAACCGCGTCCTATCGCCCTTTGCCATCATCACAGCCGCCGCACAGGCACCGACACTCACCGATGACGACTTCACCCCCCACCCGAGGAGTCATCGCATGAGGGTCTCCCTGCACCTGTCCCGTCCGCTGCTCGCGGCCGCCGTCGGTCTCGGCGTCACCGCCGCCGGTCTGGGCGCCGTCCCGGCCTCGGCGGCACCCGCGCCCGCTCCCTACGCCGGTTACACCGGCTCGGCCGCGGAGGCCGACGCCAACCAGGCGTTCTTCGAGGCGGTCATCAAGTCCGTGGCGGAGAAGCGCGCCGCCAACCCCGGTGCCGCCTCGGTCACCGTGATCTACAACGCGTCCAGCGCGCCCACGTTCGCCACGCAGATAGCCCGCAGCGCCTCGATCTGGAACAGCTCGGTGTCGAACGTGAAGCTCCAGTCGGGCTCGAACGCCGACTTCCGGTACTACGAGGGCAACGACTCGCGCGGTTCGTACGCCTCCACGGACGGTCACGGCAGCGGCTACATCTTCCTGGACTACGCGCAGAACCGGCAGTACAACTCCACCCGCGTGACGGCCCACGAGACGGGGCACGTGCTCGGGCTGCCGGACCACTACTCGGGTCCGTGCAGTGAGCTGATGTCCGGCGGCGGCCCCGGCACGTCGTGCACCAACGCGTATCCGAACGCGACGGAGCGCTCCCGCGTCAACCAGCTGTGGGCGAACGGCTTCGCGAAGGCGCTGGACAAGGCGCTGGCCAAGGCCGACGCCCGCTAGGGACTGCCCGGACGGCCGGTGTCCGCTCTTCCCGGCGGGCCCGGCGCCCGGCAGTCACCCCCCACGGGTACGGACCGCCCCTGCACGGGCGGTCCGTACCGCCGTACCGGGCCGGCGTGCCGGCCGGGGCTCACACGGGCCGGGGGCGACGGCGGCGAACGTGCCGGCGGGGTGCCTCAGACGGTGCGGGCACCACGGTCCCCGGTCGCCAGGGCCCAGATGACGAACCCGGCGATGGCGATGGAGATGAGTGACCAGACGGGGGCGTAGGGCAGGAACATGAAGTACTCGATCATGTAGAGGGCGGCCAGGCCGATGCCCACGCCCCGCGCCCAGGACATGCCCTTGAGGACACCCAGGCCGGTGACCGCGACCAGGACACCGAGGACGAGGTGGATCCAGCCCCAGGTGGTGAGGCTGAACTCGTACACGTAGGAGCCGATGACCTGGTAGACGTCGTCCGTGGCGATCCCCGCGATGCCGTTGAGGATGCCGAGAACGCCGCCGATGATCATCAGGATCCCGGCGAAGACCGTGCCGCCCTCGGCCCAGGACGAGCTCTTGGGGCGGGCGGCAGGGGGAGTGGACGCGGTGTGCTGGGTCATGGCGGGTCTCCTCTGCGCGTTGTCCTCGCAGCTTCGTCCCGTGGCATCTCCCCCGCATCACGAATGGGCCGAACGGGTGACGTGCGGGGACGCGCCGGACCGTGCGGGACGCGCCGGACCGCGCCGGGCCGGGCCTCAGCCGTCGAGCCGGGCCAGGAACGCGGCCAGCGCCTCGTTGAACTCCGCGGGGCGCTCCAGGTTGGGCAGGTGGGCCGCCGACTCCACGATCCGCAGGGTGGCGTCCGGGAGCGCCGCACGCATCGCCTCCGCGTCGGAGACCGGGGTGTAGGTGTCGTCGGCGCCGACGACGACGAGGGCGGGGACCGTGACGCGGGTCAGCAGCTCGCGGTAGTCGGGGCGCTCGGCACGGCCGCGCAGGGCCGCCGCCGCTCCCCGCGGGTCGGTCGCGGTCATCATGCGGTGGACGTGCGCCGCGACCTCGGTGTCCGCGTACGGCGCGACCATCCGGTGCAGCACCTCGTCGGCGTACCCCCGCATCCCCTCGCGCAGCAGGCGGTCCGCCGCCTCGCCGCGCGCCTTCCTGCCCTGCGGGGTCTCGGCGGCCGGGAACGTGTCGGCGAGGACCAGGCCGCGGACGCGCCCGGGGAAGCGCCGGTAGCACTCCATGACGATCTGGCCGCCCATGGACAGCCCGCCGAGGACGAAGTCGTCCACCCCCAGCTCGTCCAGGAGGGCCGCGATGTCGTCGGCGAAGACCCCGAGCGGGGTGACTCCGGGGACGACCGGGGAGGCACCGTAGCCCCGCAGGTCCGGGGCGATCACCCGGCGCTCCGGGGAGAACGCGGCGATCTGCGGTCGCCACATCGTGCGGTCGAAGGGGTGGCCGTGGACCAGGACGAGGGGCAACCGGGAGGAACCGGTGCCTTTGTCCTCGTATGCGAGGAAGGGTGCCATGGGTCCGACCCTAGGGTTCCCCAACTCCTCGGTGCAATAGGATCTTTGCCCTCGGTGCAATGCGGGAGGACGGGCCATGGGGGACTACCGGCGGATCGCCGACCGGATCGCCGACGACATCGCCGCCGGCAGGCTGCGGCCCGGCGAACGGCTGCCCACGCAGCGGGACTTCGCGCGCCGCCGCCGGATCGCCGTCTCGACGGCCGGACGGGTCTACGGCGAACTCGTGCGCCGCGGGCTCGTGGTGGGCGAGGTCGGACGCGGCACGTTCGTACGGGCGGCGCCGGTGCCCTCGGGCCGCGCCCTCGCCGAGCCCGCCACCACCGCACCGGTCAACCTGGAGCTCAACTACCCGGTCGCGCCCGGCCAGTCGGAGCTGCTCGCCGCCGGTCTCGCGCCGCTGCTGCGCCCCGACGTGCTGGCGCGGTCCCTGGAGACGGCGCCCGCGGCCGGCACCCCCGAGGCCCGCGAGGCCGCCGCCGGCCTCCTCGCCACCCCGGGCTGGCGCCCCGCGCCCTCCCGCCTGCTGTTCGCGGGCAACGCCCGTCAGGCCGTCGCGGGCACCCTCGCCTCGCTGGTACGGCCGGGCGGCCGGGTCGGCGTGGAGTCCCTGACGTATCCGCTGGTCAAGGAGATCGCGGCACGCCTGGGCGTGGTGCTGGTGCCGCTGGCCACGGACGGCGAGGGGCTGCGCCCGGACGCCCTGGCCGCCGCGCACCGCGCCGCTCCCCTCTCCGCCCTGTACGTCCAGCCGACCCTGCACAACCCGACCTCGCTGACGACGGGTCCCGGACGCCGTGCCGAACTCGCCGACGCGGTGAGGGCCTTGGAGGTACCGGTCGTCGAGGACCGCATCTGGTCCTTCCTGCACACGGGCGACGAGCCGCTCGCCGCCTACGCCCCGGAGCGCACCCATGTCGTCGACGGGCTCTCCAAGCGGGTGGCGCCAGGACTCACCGCCGGTTTCCTGGTCGTGCCCGAGGGGCGGCAGGAGGTGGTTGCGGCGGCGCTCAGGTCCGGCGGATGGACGGCGGGACGGTTCGCGCTGGAGGCCGCGGTGCGGTGGATCCGGGACGGCACGGTCGACCGGCTGGTGGCCGCCAAGCGGGCGGACGCGGCGCGCCGGCAGCGGCTCGTCGCCCGGCGGCTCGACGGCTTCGACGTGAGCGCGGACCCGCGGGCGTACCACGTCTGGTGGCGGCTGCCCGCGCCCTGGCGTGCCGACACGTTCACCGCGGCGGCCGCCCGCCACGGCATCGCGCTCACCCCCGGGCCCGCCTTCCATGTCGCGCCCGGCGGCCGGGCCCCGGCCGGGGCGGGACCGTCCGCCGTCCCGCAGGTCGCCACGGCCGCCGACGCCGTCAGGCTCGGACTCGCGTCGGCTCCGGAGGAGGAACTGGCACGGGCCCTGCGGACCCTCGCCGCCGTCGCGCGATCCGCTCCGTGAGCAGCGCGCCCAGCGACAGCGCGACGCCCAGCCCCAGCAGCAGCCAGGAGACCGTGCGCAGCGTGCCGGTGAGGGCGTCGTAGACGGCTCCGGCCGCCGCGTGGGACACGTCCGCGGGCAGCCCGGACAGGGTCATCCGGCGGCCCACGGAGATGGCGACGCCGAGCAGCGCCGCCCCGACGGCCGTACCGAGCCCCGCCGCCAGCACCGCCCGCCGGCGGCACACGGCGACCAGCACGCCTGCCACCGTCAGGACGACCGTCGAGACGGGGAGCCAGAAGCCGGCGATCTCCAGCACGTGGTAGCCCTTCCGGAGCTGGGCCAAATCGGCGGACCGCACCACCGTGATCTCGGTGTGCGCGACCGGGATGCGGTTGGCGAACGGCACGTGGTCGTCGGACAGTTGACGCCTGACCTGGGCGGCGACCGGCGCGACGTCCAGGGTCACGGTCCGCTCGTCGTCGTCGCGCAGTGCCCGCATGACGGCGTCGTGGGCGGCCGCGTTGGCGGTGTCCCACGCGACGTGGAAGGCCGGCGTCTGCGTGAAGGACCGGACGGCGGCGTGCACGAAGGAGCGCACGGGCCGGCGCAGCCGCGGCGCCACCTCGATCTCGCGCATGATGCCGTCGGTGGTGGCCGCCGCGATCGCGTCGCGCACCGCCGGGTCGGTGGCCAGCGGCGCCGTCGTGGCCTCGTAGCGGCCGCTGTCGCCGATCTCGTACGTCGCCCACGACGCGAGGGCACCGGCCGGCGCGAACAGGCAGGCGAGGGTGAGCAGCACCGCCGACAGGGCGCTCCGGGCACGTGGGGACACCCCGTCAGGACAGTCCCCGCGGGCCCCACTCGCGAGCTGTTTGGGTGCATATGGGTGCATATGACAAGCCCTTCGGGGGAGCGGGGCCCCGCCGTCGCCGAAGCACCCCCGAAAAGCCCGTGATGACGGGCTCCGGTGGAGGGCTCCCCCGAACGGGTGTTACCTGGAGCTGGGGAAAGGAGGCCGATCATGCGCACCACCCCGGCCCTGCGGACCTGTGCCGCGGCCCTGTTCACCGGCGGCGTGCTCAGCGTCGCGGTGGCGGGCACCTCGACGGCGGTCCCGTCGTCCCAATCGACCGGTAGCGGCTCGGACAGCCCCGTGTGGGGCACCGTCGTCTCGAGCGGCGACCTCAACCTCAGACAGCTGCCCACCAGTTCCTCCCAGCTCGTCGGCAAGCTCCCGCCCGGCAGCGAGGACCGCGTCCAGTGCGCGGTCAAGGGACAGAGCGTCTTCGGCAACCCGTACTGGTTCTGGCTCGCCGGAGCACAGGCCTGGGCGAGCGCCGCCTTCGTCGACATCGGCGACCAGGGGGTGCCGAGCTGCTCGGACCCCTGCCCCGGCTGGAAGGACCGGGACCGCGACTCGTCGTGGAACTGCAACCCGGCGAGCGACCCCTCCGACGACCGGCACGCCTCCGGCTCCGGCTACTGGAGCTTCAGCGCCTCGGGTTCCTGGAGCTGGAGCGTGACCGTCTCCTCCTCCGGTTCCTGGCAGTGGAGTTCGGGAAGCGGATGACCGGCACCCCGTGAGGCGGGCGCCCCGGCGGCGACCGGCATGCGGTGAGGCGCCCGCACCACCAGGAGGCCCCGGCACTCGGCCGGGGCCTCCTGGCCGGCAGACCACTCGTCCCCGGCGGCCGACTCAGGCCGCCGGGGACGAGTGGTCACGTCCGGGACGAGAGGTCAGCGCGCGTCGGGCCGGCCCTCCGCGTCCTCGTGCGTGTAGTAGCGGTAGAACAGCGAGACGTAGACGCCCGCCGCGACCGCCAGCGCCATCAGCACCGACCACAGGACGGTCGAGTGGGACTGGCTGTGCAGGAACCCGAGCGCGACGCCGGCGAACGCGGCCCACGCCAGGGCGTGCAACTCCCGCCGCAGACGGGGCGCCGCGACGCGCAGCGCGGTCCAGACGGCCATGAAGAGGATCGCGCAGACGAAACCGAAGAGCACGTTCCAGCCGGTGACGGCACCGGCGTCGCGCCTGATCTGCGCGGCCCAGAACCCGTAGACCAGACCGAGCACCACCGGGACCACGACGACGTGCATACGCGCGCCGAAGACGTCGGGCCGCGCCGACGGGGTGCGGGCGCCGCCGGGAGCCCGGCCGGTGCTTCCTGGCGTGCGTGGTGTCCCTGACGCGGGTGCCGCTTGAGCCATGGGAACACTCCTTCCTTTCCTCGCCCCCGACTTCCAGGGCACACCTCGCACAGGGGCCTGGCAAGTCGGGATGCGGGGGCCCGTGCACCGTGTTTCGCTGGGCCTCATGAAGCTCGTACTCTCCGGCGCGACCGGAAGGGCCGGCGGCCGTACCGAGACCGAGGCGCCGGCGCGCGGCCACCGCGTCGCCGGCACGGGCGCGGCGTGCGTGCCGCCCCGGGGCGCCGAGGACCACGTGCCCGCCCCCGCCGGCGAACCGGAGCAGGACGCCCGCCCGCGTGCGCGGATCCCGGTCGCGTACTGACGGGGCGGTGCGGTCGGCGTGAACGGCCTGCGGCACACCTCGCGGCGCGGCCGGCGGCGCCGCGCCGACCTCGGTACGTGGTCCGTGCTCGACCGGCTGCCGCGCGCCGGCCGGGAGGCGGACCCGGCCGCCCGCCAGCGGCTGCTGCGGATCCACGGCCGCAGCGTCGCCTGGGTCCCGCCGCTGGTGCTGCTGCTCGGGATCGCCGTCCTCGACTGGAACACCTCGGGCGAGTTCCGGATCATCTCCTGGATCGTGCTGGTGCCCGGGATCGCCGCGGCGATCTGCGGGGTGTGGGGCACCGCGGTCTTCGCCCTGCTGGCGGTCGCGGTCTACTTCTTCGTGGACACCTCCTGGCCGCACCAGTACCAGACCGGGCTGCCCGACTTCATCCTCGTCGTCGCGGGCGGCGTGCTGGCGACGCTGGCCTGCGCGGTCCGGGTGCGCGGCGAGCGGCGCATGGTGCACATGCGGGACGTCGCCGAGACCACCCGGCGCGCGGTGCTGCGGCCGCTGCCCCCGGGCTGGGGCGGTCTCGACCACGCGGCCGTGTACCTGTCGGCGGACGTCGAGGCCCGGGTCGGCGGCGACTTCTACGACATCCAGCCGGGCCCCCACGGCACCCGCGTCCTGCTCGGGGACGTCCAGGGCAAGGGACTGGGGGCGGTGGAGACGGCGGCCGCGCTGCTCGGCACGTTCCGCGAGACGGCGTACCACGAGGCGGCCCTCGGCACCGTCGCCGAGCGGCTGGAGGTACGGATGCTGCGACACGTCTGCTACTGCGACGCCGTCGGCCGGGCCGACGGCGACCGCTTCGCCACCGGCGTCCTGGTCGGCTTCACCGAGGACGCGCCGGACGAGATCGAGGTCGTCAACTTCGGCCACGAACCGCCGCTGGTCGTCGGACCCCGCGGAGTGCGGTCCCTTCCGCCGGGCGACGGGCTGCCGGTCGGGCTCGGCGAGCTGGGCCCCGGGCTGCCGCCGGTGCTGCGGGTGCCGCTGGCCCCCGGGGAGACGCTGCTCCTCGTCACCGACGGGGTGACGGAGGCGCGGGACGCCGCCGGTGTCTTCTTCCCGCTCTACGACCGGGTGGCCGCCGCGCTGGCCGCCGACCCGCGCGCCGCCGAACCCCGGCGGCTGGTCCGGCTGGTGCGCGACGGCACGCTGCGGCACAGCGGCGGGCGGCTGGAGGACGACACGACGATCTTCGCGGTCCGCCGCCCGCCGGCCGTCACCAGCCGGTCAGCAGCAGGTGGTTGAGCAGCAGCGCGAGGACGGTCTGCGCGGCGAGCCAGCCGCGGGGGCGCGTCAGGAAGGCCCCGGCGGCGGGCAGCCAGACGGCGAACGGCAGCCAGATCCGCTCGGTCTCCGCCTTGCTCATCCCGGAGAGGTCGGCGGCGAGGATCGCCAGCGAGGCCGCGAGCACCAGCAGGGCGAGCCGCTGCTCCCCCGTGAGCCGAAGCCCCCGGAGAAGCAGACGCCCGCGGGACGCCGGGTCCTTGGCCCCCGGGCTCCCGGGCGCCGGACCTTCGGACCCAGGGCTCTCCGACCCCGAGCCGTCGGGCCCACCGGGACCGTGGGGGCCGGTCACCGGGCCGGTCACCGGGTCGGTCGTCGACCCGTTCGCCGGGCTGGTCAGGGCCCCGGTCGCCGGGCCGTTGGCCGAGCCGCTCACCGGGGCGTCGGCCACGCCGGTCATGGATCCGTTCACCGGAGCGTGCGCCGGGCGGGTCACCTGCCCGCTCGTCGGCCCGTCCGTCGGACCGGCCGCGGACGTCGCGGCCTCCCTGGACACCGGACCGTCCGTCCGTCCGGTCACCGGAGTCGCGGCCACCCCGGACACCGGCCCGTCCGCCGCGAGCGTCCCGCCCGGCAGCGCTCGGGCCGGGCGGCTGACGGCACGGACGAAGGTGCGGGCGAGGGGCGCGGCCGTCGCGGCCGACCGGCGCAGTCCCGCCACGGCGGCCGGTCCCACCACCAGCACCGTGCACGCGAGGTTCGCCCAGACCCAGTAGCCGTACGGCCGGATGCCGCCCGCTCCCTCGTAGTAGCGCTCGACCAGCAGGCGGTACGCCTCCCACCAGTCGAAGCCCAGCAGCGCGAACACCAGCGGCACGACGGCGGCCCCCGCGAACAGGTACGGCAGGACGCGCAGCCGCCGCCGGCCCAGCAGCAGGACCGTGCCGGCGACCACCGCCATCAGCATCAGCCCGTACGAGAGGTAGGCGGTGAGGCCGAAGAGGAGGCCGGAGCCGAGCGCCGCCGTCCTCGGCCGGCGTCCCGTGACCGCGAGCGCCAGCAGGGCCACCGCCCAGGCCGCGACCGCCGCGAAGTAGCCGTCGGCGGAGGCGCCCGCCCACACGGCCGCCGGGGCCGAGACGAGGAACGGCGCCGCCCGCCGGGCCAGTTCCTCCCCGGCCAGGGCGCGCACGGTGACCAGCACCGCCACGGACGCCGTCGCCCCGACCACGATGCACCAGACCCCGGCCCACGCCCCGCCGCCGAGACCGGCCCGGTCGAGCAGGACGAACGTGAGCGTCGCCGCCGGCGGATGCCCCGCGACGTGCGGCGGCCAGTGGTCGGGGGAGTGCAGCAGGATGTGCCCGGTGAACTCCCGCAGGGCGCGCGGGATGTCGTCGAAGCGGTCGATGACCTGGAGGTACTCGTACGCGGTCGTCAGTCGCCGGGCGATTCCGCGGTGCCAGCCGTCGACGAGCGCGAGCGAGAACGTCCACGCCGTCGCCGTGCCCCACGCGGCACCCAGCAGCGCCCGCCACGGCAGCCGGGCGGCGAGCCGCGGCCCGTACGCCACGACGGCGGCGGCCACCACGAGCGCGGCGGGGGTGCCGGGCCCCACATGGGGTTCCCAGTAGGCGTACAGGGGCGGCCAGCCGACGTGCAGCGTGCCGTGGTCCCGCTCGATGGCGGTTCCCACCAGGACGGCGGCGACGACGAGCAGCGCCGCCGCCAGGACGGCGGCCAGGTCACGGAGGAGGTCTCGGGTCACATCGGCACGCTAGGCGGCGGCGTGCCGTCCCGGGCGGCCGCACGCGCCGACGTCAGCGTTTCGTCATCGGTGCGGCGCCCTTCCGGAGGGGGGTGCCGTCCTACCGTCGGGACATGCGCGACCCACAGCTCCCCGCTTCCCGCGTCTCCCGTCTGCCGTCCCCCCGCTCCCCCGCCTCGCCCACGTCCCCCGCCTTCTGGCGCAGCCCGCTGCGCGGGCCCTGGTTCACCTCGGTGCTCGGCGTCGTCCTGCTCGTCGGGATCACGGTGCTGTTCGTGACGGGCCTGCTGTCCTACGCGGCCTACAACCCGGGTCTGTCCCCGGTGAACGACAAGACCCCGGACAAGGGCCTGCTCGGCTTCTACCTCTTCTCCTGGCCGACGGACCCGGTGTGGCTGTACCGCCTCACGCAGGGCGTGCACGTCACGCTCGGCCTGGTCCTGATCCCCGTACTCCTGGCGAAGCTGTGGTCGGTGGTGCCGAAGCTGTTCGCGCTGCCGCCCGCCCGGTCGCTCGCGCACGCGCTGGAGCGGATCTCGCTGCTCCTGCTGGTCGGCGGCGGCCTGTTCGAGTTCACCACCGGCGTCCTGAACGTCCAGCTCGACTACGTCTTCCCGGGCTCCTTCTACCCCCTGCACTTCTACGGCGCGTGGGTGTTCTTCGCCGCGTTCCTGACGCACGCGGTGCTCCGGGTGCCGACGGCCCTGCGCAACCTCCGCCACCTGCGGACCGAACCCCGCCCGGCGCCGGCCGGACCGGGCGCCCGGCAGCCCCACGCGGACACGGGGAAGGCGGCGCCCGCCGAGGGGCCCGAGCCGGCCGGGAAACCCGCGCCCGCCGAGGAGCGGGCGCCCGCCGAGGAGCCCGCGCCCGCCGAGGAGCCCGCGTCCGTCGAGGGGGCTGCGCCCGCCCAGCGGCCTGCGTCCGCCGACGAACCCGCGCCTGCGCAGCGGCCCGCGCCCGCCGAGGGACCCGCGTCCGCCGAGGGACCCGCGTCCGCCGAGGGACCCGCGCCCGCCGCGAAAACCGCGCCCGCTGAGGGACCCGCGTCCGCCGAGGAACCCGCGTCCCGCGAGAAGCCCGCGCCCGCCGGGAAACCTACGCCCGCCGAGGGGCCCCCGTTCCCGGACATCGCGGCGGCCGCCGACGGGCTGGTGTCACCGGACCCCGCCCCGCCCACCGTCTCCCGGCGTGGGGCCCTCGGCCTGGTCGGCGGCGGTTCGTTGCTGCTGTTCGTGACGACGGCGGGCCGGAGCTTCGACGGGCCGCTGCGGGAGACCGCCGTGCTCGCCCCGCACGGCGGCCCCGAACCGGGCTCCGGGGCCGCCGCGTTCCAGGTCAACAAGACGGCCGCCGGGGTGGGCATCGACCCCGCCGAGACGAGCGAGGAGGCGTGGCGGCTCGTCGTCACCGGCCGCACCGGGACCGTCCGGCTGAGCCGCGCCGACCTCCTGCGGCTCCCGCAGCACGGGGCGGCCCTGCCCATCGCCTGCGTGGAAGGCTGGTCGACGTCCGACCAGAGCTGGCGGGGCGTACGCCTGCGGGGGCTGGCCGCGCTGGTCGGTCACCCGGACGGCGCCGACGTGCTCGTCGAGTCCCTCCAGCGGCGCGGCGCGTTCCGCCGGGCGGCCCTGCGCGCCAACCAGGTGGCCGACCCGCGTTCCCTGCTCGCCCTGTACGTCAACGGCGAGCCCCTGACCCCCGACCACGGCCACCCCGCGCGCGTCATCGTCCCCGCGGCGCCCGGCGTGCACAACACCAAGTGGGTGGCCCGGATGACGTTCGGAGACCTGTGATGCGCACCCGTCCGGCGATTCCCCTCGGCAGCCCGCTGCAACTCCTGCTGCTGGGCTGCTCGTTCGCCCTCGCCGCCTACGCCGGGGTACGGCTGCTCGCCGACGACTGGGTGGGCGTGGCGCTGTGGATCGCGGGGGCCGCGCTGCTGCACGACCTGGTGCTGCTGCCGCTGTACGTGGCGGCGGACCGGGCCGTCGGCGGAGCGCTCGGCACGGCCGGCCGCCGGGAGTGGCGGAACTTCGTCCGCGTCCCGGCGGCGCTGTCGGGGCTGCTCCTGCTGGTCTGGTTCCCGCTGATCAGCGGGCAGGTGGCGGACCGTTACGTGTCGGCCACGAGCCTGTCGGGCGACGGGTTCCTGGCCCGGTGGCTGCTGATCACCGCGGTGCTGTTCGCGGGGTCGGCGGCGCTGCTCGCCCTGCGGGTATCGAGGACGTCGCGACGGCGCAGCGCGACGAAGGAGCGCCCGCCCGCGGCCCACTGAGCCTCGGCACGGAACCCGGCGCGGCGGGCGTGCCGCAGCAGGGCCGGGGCGCCGACCCGCGCCCAGGGGAACGGGGTGCCGGCGGCGCCGCGGCCGTCGGCGACCCGTACGTGCACCCGCTCGTCCACGTCGACCGGGGCGCTCTCGGCGATCAGCAGGCCGCCGGGGGCGAGGAGCCGGGCGATCCGGCGCAGCAGGGTGCGGGGTTCGCCGCCGATGCCCACGTTCCCGTCGATGAGGAGCGCGGTGCCCCAGCGGCCCTCGCCCGGCAGCGGGTCGAACACGGACCGGTGCAGGGCCTGTCCGCCGAGCCGCAGCGTGTGGGCGACGGCCGCCTCGCTGACGTCGACGCCGAGGGCCGGCCGGCCGCCCGCGGCGAGCGCCGCGACGAGCCGTCCGGGGCCGCAGCCGATGTCGAGGACGTGGCCCTCGCACCGCCGCAGCACCTCCAGGTCCACCGCGTCGGCGTCCGCGCACCACCGCTCCACCTCCAGCGGCAGCAGCCAGCCGTCGCTGCGGCGCAGGAACAGGGGTCCGCGGCCGGCGCGCAGCGCGTCGGCGTAGGGGTCGGCGCACCAGGCGGGCGCGGCGCTCTCGGTCGGTGCGCTCATCGGCCGGCGACCGCCGTCAGCCGGGCCAGTTCCGCCGCGAACCGTCCGTCCGGCGCCGCCGCGGCGACCTGCGTGGCGTCCGGTGCCGTGTCGACGTCCCGCAGCACGGGCAGGTCCCGCACCCGCAGGCCGGCGGCCGTCAGCCGCTCCCGCTGCACGGCACCGGTGGCCGCCGTCGACATCGGGACCCCGCGCACCAGGTCCGGGTCGGGTTCGGCGAGGCCCAGCGCCCAGAAGCCGCCGTCCGCGGCCGGCCCGAAGAAGGCGTCGCGCTCCCGCCAGTCGACGGTCAGGAGGGCGGGCGTCACCTGGGGCGTGTCCATGCCGATCAGGAGGGCGGGCCCCGCGCAGCCGGCGAAGGCGGCGGCGAGGCGCTGGTCGAGGCCGCCCGCGCACTGCGGTACGACGTCGAAGCCGGGCGGCAGCCAGCGTCCCGGTGCCCCGTCCAGCACCAGGACCCGGCGCCGGGCCGGCGCGGCCAGCACCGCGTCGAGGGTGTCCGCGAGCGCGGCCTCGGCGAGCGCCGCCGCCTCCTCGGGCGTGAAGGGCGGGGTGAGCCGGGTCTTCACCCGCCCCGGACGCGGTTCCTTGGCGATGACGAGGAGGGTGGTGGCGTGGGCGGTGCTCACTGGGCGGTGCCTCCTGGGGAGAGGGGGGCCGGGGCGGGCGCGGTGGCGGGGCGGGCCAGTACCCGGCTCATGTCGCGGACCGCCTGCCAGGTGCCGCGCCAGGTGCCGGTCACCTTGGAGGCGCCGCTGCGCGGCAGGTACGGGACGTCGTGCTCGGTGACGCGCCAGCCGGCGTCGGCGGCGCGGACGACCATCTCCAGGGGGTAGCCGCTGCGCCGGTCGGTGAGGCCGAGGGCGAGCAGCGGCGCACGGCGGGCGGCCCGCAGCGGGCCGAGGTCGTGCAGACGCAGGCCGGTCCGGCGGCGGAGCATCCGGGACAGCGCCAGATTGCCCGCGCGGGCGTGCGCGGGCCAGGCGCCGCGGCCTTGCGGGCGCCGCCTGCCGAGCACGAGGTCCGCGCCGCCGTCGCGGACCTCGCGGACGAAGGGCACGAGCAGCGAGGGGTCGAGCGAGGCGTCGCAGTCGCAGAAGCACACGATGTCCGCGGTGGCCGCGGTCAGTCCCGCGTGGCAGGCGGCGCCGAAGCCCCGGCGCTCCTCGTGGACGACGGTCGCGCCGAGCGCGCGGGCCAGGTCCGCCGAGCCGTCCGTGGAGCCGTTGTCCACGACCAGCGCGCGCCAGCCGGGCGGGATGCGTTCGAGGACCCAGGGGAGGGCCTCGGCCTCGTTCAGACAGGGCAGGACCACGTCGACGGGGGCCGGGTCCGTGGCCGGGGCCGGTTCCGATGCGGGAGAGGTCGTCACGGGTTTCACCCTACGAACACAAAGGGGACATAGCGGACTCGGGCTCCTTACGAAACACGGACGTCCAGGCGTTCGGACCACCGCGGGGGCACCGCGGGGACCGGGGTGGTGCGAGGCTGGCGGCATGGAGCAGCAGCCGTACCAGTCACCGGAGATCAGGGGTGCCCGGCGCGACCGGCAGGCCGCCGGGGGCGCCCGCGTGCTCGTCGTCGACGACGACCCCACCGTGGCCGAGATCGTCTCCGGGTACCTGGACCGCGCGGGTTACGTCGTGGACCGCGCCGGGGACGGGAGCGAGGCGCTCGCCCGGGCCGCCGCGCACTGGCCCGATCTCGTCGTCCTGGACCTGATGCTGCCGGGGATGGACGGCCTGGAGGTGTGCCGCCGGATGCGGGCGCGGGGTCCTGTGCCGGTCATCATGCTCACCGCGCGCGGGGACGAGGACGACCGCATTCTCGGCCTGGAGGTCGGCGCCGACGACTACGTCACCAAGCCCTTCAGCCCGCGCGAGCTGGTGCTGCGCGTGGAGTCCGTGCTGCGCCGCACCGGACCCGCCGCCGGGGCCCGCCCGCTGCGCTCCGGCGGGCTGACCGTCGACCCCGGCGCCCGTCGTGCCACCAAGGACGGCGTCGAACTCGCCCTCACCGTGCGGGAGTTCGACCTGCTCGCGTTCCTCCTGCGCCATGCCGGCCGGGCCTTCGGGCGGGAGGAGCTGATGCGCGAGGTCTGGGGCTGGGACTTCGGCGACCTGTCGACCGTCACGGTCCACGTCCGCCGGCTGCGCGGCAAGGTCGAGGACGACCCCGCGAGGCCCCGGCTGATCCACACGGTGTGGGGCGTGGGCTACCGCTTCGAGGGCCCCGCCACGGTCAGCCCGCCCACCACGGACCCCGCGCCCACGGGCGAGGACCCCGCGCGGGTCCTGGACGGCGCGCCCGCCGGAGGGGACCCCGCGCCGGTCCCGGACGGTGTACCCCCGCGTACGCCCGCTCCCGGCCACCCCACCCTGTCGTCCCCCGCCGTGTCCGGCCCCGATGCCGCCGGAGAGAACCCCGTGCCGGTCCCGGACGGCACGCCCGCCGGACAGGACCCCGCGCCGGTCCCGGACGGCGCACCTCCGCGCACCCCCGCTCCCGGCCACCCCACCCCGGCGTCCCCCGCCGTATCCAGCTCCACCGAACCGAGTACGGACGCAGCCGCCCCCGAGCTGTCCCCGCCCCCCGCCTCCACTCCCGGCGGGGTCCTCCCGCACGTGCCCCCGCAGGAGCCGTAGCCCATGCGCGACATGCTGCTCATCGCCCTCTTCGCCTTCCTCGGGGCCGCCGCGGCCGGGCTGTTCGGGGCGTTCGTGCTCTGGCTGATCCGGCGGCGTTCGCTCACCGCCTCGCTCGCCGTGGTGGCCGCCGTCGCCGTGACAGCGATGCTCGCCGGCACCCTCGCCGTCGCGTGGGCGATGTTCCTGTCCCCGCACGACCTGACCGTGGTGACGACCGTGGTGGCGATGGCCGCCGTGGTCTCGCTGGCCACCGCGCTGCTGCTCGGCCGCTGGGTCGTCGGCCGCAGCCGCGCCCTCACCCTCGCCGCCCGCTCCTTCGGCGACGGCGGCGCCTTCGCCGCTCCCACCGGGCCGGCCACCGCCGAACTGGCGGCGCTGAGCCGCGAGTTGCAGGCCACGAGCGCCAAGCTGGCCGAGTCCCGCGACCGCGAGCGCGCCCTGGAGACGTCCCGCCGCGAGCTGGTCGCCTGGATCTCGCACGACCTGCGCACGCCGCTCGCCGGGCTGCGCGCGATGTCGGAGGCGCTGGAGGACGGGGTCGCCGCCGACCCCGCCCGCTACCTGCGCCAGATCCGCACGGAGGTCGAGCGCCTGAACGGCATGGTCGGCGACCTCTTCGAGCTGTCCCGCATCCACGCCGGGTCCCTGGCCCTCTCCCCGTCCCGGATCTCCCTGTACGACCTCGTCGGCGACGCCCTCGCCGGGGCGGACCCGCTGGCCCGCGAGCACGGCGTACGCCTGGTCGGGGACCGGGTCGAACCGCTCCCGGTGGAGGTGGACGGCAAGGAGATGAGCCGCGTGCTGGGCAACCTCCTCGTCAACGCGATCCGCCGCACCCCCGCCGACGGGACCGTCGCCGTGGCGGCGGAACG
Organism: Streptomyces sp. NPDC054842; assembly: GCF_053611025.1. Taxonomy (NCBI): domain Bacteria; kingdom Bacillati; phylum Actinomycetota; class Actinomycetes; order Kitasatosporales; family Streptomycetaceae; genus Streptomyces; species Streptomyces sp. NPDC054842. Next base: position 23,962 of record NZ_JBSGZN010000013.1, on the reverse strand, counting down.
CTCCCCGGACGGTGTCGTGCTGTCCGTCACCGACGGCTGCGGCGGCATCCCCGAGGAGGACCTGCCGCGCGTCTTCGACACGGGCTGGCGCGGCACCCATGCCCGGACTCCCCCGGCCGGCGCGGGCCTCGGACTCGCCATCGTGCGCGGCATCGTGGAGGCCCACCAGGGCCGCGCCGCCGTACGCAACGTCTCCGGCGGCTGCCGCTTCGAGGTGACACTCCCCACGCTGCCGACGACATTCCCCGGCACGGAGGTGCGCGCCTAGAGTCCGTACGGGCGGCCCCTTCCGTCGTACGGCGACGGCGTGGACGCGGGGCTCGGCGCCCGGCACAACCGCGCGGCGGACGACGGGTGTTCGCACGTACGGCCCCTGCGAGGTCCCCCGTTTGCACGCGCAGCGGTTACGGTGCTGCCGTAGGTGATCGATGGGGGAGGGAACGATGCCCGGAACCGTGCTGCTGCTCGCGGCCTCGCCGGTGGGCAGGGGATGCCTGGTGGACGCGGCTTCCGTGCTCCCCGTCCTCGCCGCCGTGGCACCCGCCGTGCTGTCCGGCGCGGAGACGGCGAACGTGGTGGAGCTCGCCGACCCGCTGGACCCCCAGGCGGTCCTGACCCGCCTGCGCGCCGCCGCCACGGCCACCGGCCCGCTGACGGTGTACGTCACCGGCCAGCTCCAGCTCGACCGCAGGCAACGGCTGCCGCACCTCGCGCTGGCGCGCACCACCCCCGCCACGGTCCGCTACACGGCGTTCCCCTGGCACTGGGTCCGCGAGGAGCTGCGGCTGCGCCCGCCGGGCACCACCACCGTCTTCGCCGACCTGCACGCGGACCCGGAGGCCTGGCAGTCGCTGGCCGACCGGCCGCTCACGGCGGGTCCGGGCGTCAGCCTCTACGGGCGCATCGCCCCGGCCCCGCCGCGCCGTACGGTGGCGGCACCGGCGTACATGAAGTCCCTGGCCACGATCCTGCGCAGCGGCCACCGGCCGGTCCCGGCGCAGCTGCACCAACTGGCCCTGACGCGCGCGCTGGCGGACGGCGACGCGCCCGGAGTCGTGCTGTCGGCGGAGGGCAGGGTGCCGGTGGCGCCCGACCCGCACGCCGCGATCACCGCTGCCGTGCAGGCCGGCCGGCACGGGGAGGCCGCCGCGCTGGCCGCGCAGTGGGAGCAGACGGCCGTACGCGCCCACGGCCCCGCCTCCGAGGAGGCGCTGCACTGGATGGAGGTCCGGGCCGACCTGGCGATGTTCGCGGGCGATCCCTTCCACAGCTGCCGGGCCTGGCTCGCGGTCGCCACCGCACGGCTGAGCGCGGGGCAGTCCCCGGACGCGCCCGCCGTGGAGTCGGCCGCCGACCGCGCCCACCACCAGTGGGGCCGTATCGAGGAGGCGGACCGCGCCCGCGAACTGGCCCCCGTCCTGGCCGACCTGCGCCGCCGCGTACCGGGCCGCCGCGAGGGCGCGCTGCTCCACATCCAACGCCACCTCGACGAACTCCGCGCCGGCCAGCTCACCGGCTGACGCGCCCGAAACCGCGCCCGCGAACTCCCGTACGCAATAAGGCGGCACCCGGTCCGCCCGGCTCACCGGCCGACGCGCCCGAAACCGCGCCCGCGAACTCCCATGTGCGGACGGGGGACGGGCGAACGCAGGCCGGCGCGGCTCACCGGCCGACGCGCTCCGGGGTCGCCCCCGCGGCCGCGAACTCCCGCATGCCGTCCTCGAAGGCGACCTCCGGCTTCCAGCCCAGGGAGGCCCGGAGCCGGGCGGAGTCCGCCGTGATGTGGCGGACGTCGCCGAGGCGGTACTCGCCGGTGACCAGCGGCTGCGGGCCGCCGTGGGCGTCCGCGAGGGCGTGCGCCAGCTCGCCGACGGTGTGCGGGTCCCCGCTGCCCGTGTTGTACGCGGTGAACGTGCCGTCGGCCGAACCGGCCTCCAGTGCCAGCACGTTGGCCGCCGCCACGTCCCGCACGTGCACGAAGTCCCGCCGCTGCCCGCCGTCCTCGAAGACCCGCGGGGACTCGCCCCGGGCCAGCGCCGATCGGAAGAAGGCGGCGACGCCCGCGTAGGGCGTGTCGCGGGGCATGCCGGGCCCGTAGACGTTGTGGTAGCGCAGCGACACCGCCCCGCTCCCGGTGCTCCTGGCCCAGGCGGCGGCCAGATGCTCCTGCGCCAGCTTGGTCGTCGCGTAGACGTTGCGCGGGTCGGCCGGGGCGTCCTCCGCGACCAGTCCCGGGGCCAGGTCGTCCCCGCACACCGGGCACGCGGGCTCGAAGCGGCCGGCCGCGAGGTCGGCCTCGGCGCGGGGGCCGGGGCGCACCACGCCGTGGCGCCCGCAGGCGTACCGGCCCTCCCCGTAGACCACCATCGAACCGGCCAGCACCAGCCGCCGCACGCCCGCCCCGGCCATCGCCGTCAGCAGCACCGCCGTGCCGAGGTCGTTGCGCGAGACGTACTCGGCGGCGTCGGAGAAACCGCTGCCGAGCCCGACCAGCGCCGCCTGGTGGCACACCGCGTCCACCCCGGTCAGGGCGTCCGACACCGACTCCGGGTCGCGTACGTCCCGGCCCTCCCGCACGTCGTACACGACCGCCTCGTGGCCCCGCGCCCGCAGTGCCGCGACGATCTCCGACCCGATGAACCCGGCTCCGCCGGTGACCAGTACCCGCATGCCGCCACGCTAGGTGCAGGGCCGCGCCGCGTCGCGGACCGCGCGCCGCACGTCACCACTCCGTAAGACCGGGCGCGCGGGGGGCGGGATCAGTGGACGAGGTACGCCAGCGCCCCGGACACCAGCGTCCGCACCCCCGGTACGAGGGTCGACAGGTCCGGTGCGAAGTGCGGGCTGTGGTTGCCGGGGACCGCGGCGAACTTCTCCATCAGGTCCGTGCCCGGGGCCGCGTCCCAGACGTCGGCGGGCGTGCTCGTCACGAACCAGTAGGAGTAGGGGAGCCGTCCGCCCTCGTGCTCGGCGAGCCGCGCGAAGTCCTCGCTGCCCATCGCGGGGCCGGGGTCGAGGATCGTCCCGGCGCCGAACACCCTGCCGTGCACGGCGGCGACACGGTGGTCCGTCTCGGGGTCGTTCACGGTGACGGGAAAGGTGTTGCCGACCGTGACGTCCGGCTCGCGCGGGCAGCCGGCGCCCAGGCACTCGCCGGCCGCGATCCGGCGGATCGCGGCGATCATCCGGTCGCGGACCTCGTCGGACTGCGTGCGGATGTTGAGCTCGACGCGGGCCTCGGCCGGGATGATGTTGTGCCGGGTGCCCGCCTCGATGCGGCCCACCGTGAGGACCGCCGGCTCGCGGGCGGCGATCTCCCGGCTGACGACGGTCTGCAGCCGGGTCACCAGATAGGCGGCCGTCACCACCGGGTCCACCGTCGACTCCGGCCGCGAGCCGTGCCCGCCGCGCCCGTGGACGACGATGTCGATGTCCGTGGAGGCCGACATGATCAGACCCGGGGAGTGCGCGTAGAGCCCGACGGGGCCGGGCGCCGCGTGCTGGCCGAGCAGCACGTCGGGCCGCGGGAAGCGCTCGTACAGCCCGTCCCCGACCATCAGCGCGGCGCCCCGGCCGGTCTCCTCGGCGGGCTGGCCGACGACCAGGAGCGTGCCCGACCAGGTGTCGCGGCCCGCGGCGAGCGCCTCGGCGGCGCCGGTCAGCCAGGTGACGTGCAGGTCGTGCCCGCAGGCGTGCATGACGCCGTCGTGCTCGGAGGCGTACGGCAGTCCGGTCTCCTCGGTGACCGGGAGGGCGTCCATGTCGGCGCGCAGCAGGACGGTGGGCCCGTCGCCGTTGCGCAGCAGCGCGGCCACTCCGGTGCCGCCGATGCCCTCGGCCGTCTCGTAGCCGGCCGCTCGGAGCCGGCCGGCGATACCCGCCGCCGTGCGGTGCTCGCGCAGCGACAGTTCGGGGTGGCGGTGCAGGTCCCGGTAGAGGTCCTCCAGGGCGGGGACCGGGAGGTCGGAGGTGAGGTCCCGCGCGGTGCGTGCGGCGGCGGAGGTCCGTGCGGCGGCAGAGGTCACGGCGTCAGCGTAGGCGCCGGGCGGCGGCTGCGGCAGCCGTGTGCGGGGCGTCCTCGCCGGGCCGGGGTCCGTCGCTCAGGGCAGCCGGGGATCCGCCACGCGCGCGGTGTCCGGGGCGTGGACGGTGTGCGGTGCGGCGGGACGCCCGTCCGCCCTGGCGGGACCGGCGTTCGCGGCCGTGACCAGCGCGGCCACGGCGACGAGCGCGGCACCGAACCCGCGCACGTGGCGGGCGGAAAGGCGTCGGAGCACGGCGACCTCGCAACAGCGGCGTATTAAGCACGTTTAATGCGCCGCTTAACGTAGAGCCACCCCTAGGCCAAGGGCAAGACGTGCAGGGCGACTTGTACAAAAGTCAAAAGGCGTCCGGGTGTAACTCCGCTTAATGGCATGCTTCCTTCATGGCGGAGCGCGACGACCCGGGAATCATCGGGCGCAGAGTGCAGCAGCTGCGGACGGAACGCGGTCTGACACAGAAGCAGTTGGCGGAGCCGGCGTACACGCCGGCCTACATCTCCACCCTGGAGGCCGGCCGGGTCCGCGCCTCCGAACCGGCGCTGCGGCACATCGCCGAGCGGCTCGGCGTGGCCTACGACGAACTGGCGACGGGCCGCCCCGCCCACCTCGCCACCGGCCTGCGGCTGCGCCTGACGGACGCGCAGCGGACCCTCGCCACCGGAGAGGCCGAGGTGGCCGCCGAGCAGTACGACGCGCTGCTCGCGGAGGCCGAGGCGCACGGGCTCGTCGCCGAACAGGCCGCCGCGCTGCTGGGCCTCGGCGAATGCGCCCTGGACACAGGGAACCTGGAGACCGCCCGCACCCGCTTCGAGCAGTCGGAGCAGCGGCTCGGGGACGCCCCGCTGCCACTGCGCGTCCCCGCCCTGCGCGGCCGGGCCGTCTCCCACTACCTCGCGGGCGAACTGCGGTACTCCTGTTACCTGTTCGAGTCCACGCTCGACGAGCTGAACCGCACCGGACTGCACGACCCCGACGCGCTGCTGCTCCTCTACACGGGCGTCATCGCGCCGTACATGGACATGGGCGCGCACGCCCGCGCCGCCCAGGCCGCCGAGTTCGCGCTCGCCCTGGCCCCGCAGGTCGGCGACCCCGCGCTGGTCGCCCGCATGCACCGCTCCGTCGCCCGCACCCTGCTCGCCGAGGGCCGCACCGCCGAGGCCGACACGTCGCTCGCCAAGGCCGCCGAGCTCTACCGCCAGCTCCAGATCCGCACCGAACTGGCCAACTGCCACTGGATGCGCGGCTACCTGTACGCGCAGAACGGCGAACTGGAGCGCGCCGAGGCCGAGTTGCGGGAGGCGCAGACCATGCTGTCCGCCAAGCGCGCCGCCCTCTACACCAGCCAGGTCAACGTCGAGCTGGCCGACGTCCTGCACCGGCGCGGCAAGTCCGACGAGGCGGCGGCGCTGCTGCGCGAGGTGCTGGGCGACCTCAGCTCCGAGCGCGGTGCCGTGCACTCGGCGGGCGCCCACCGCCTCCTCGGCATCATCGCCGAGGACGCGCGCGACACGGACGCGGCCGAGGAGCACTACGTCCGCGCCATGAGCCTGCTGGAACGCGCCGGAGCCGCGGGCGACCTCGCCGACCTGTGCCGCCTCCTCGGCGACCTGCTCCGCCGCACCGGCCGCGTCGAGGCCGCACTCGACGCCTACCGCACCGGCCTGGGCCACCGCACGGCCCCCGGCACCACCACCCTGGGCCCAGCCCCGGCCCAGCCCCCGCTCTGAGCGGGGGCACACCACGCCGGCCGCCTGGAGGCCCGAGCAGTGGCAATCCTGTTCCTCCGGCGCCGGATATGCCGGTGGAAAGAATTCGGAACGACGGCCACGCACGTCCGGGCGCGCGCTAAGGTTCCCCGGTGCGCGCGGTGTGAAGCGCGTCACACTCCGCTACAAGTCAAGAGGTCGCCGGGGGGCTTCCGCGCGGCTGTGCATCTGGGGGGCCTCATGCACGAGATGATCAAGGGTGCCAACGTCGGTCTCGCGTCTTTGAGCGAGGACATCGGCTCGGTGATGATGAGCCTGAGCTGGAGCAGTTCGACCGGCGAGGGCGACGCGGACGTCTCCGTGCTGCTGCTGGGCGGGAACGGCAGAGTACGTGGTGACGCCGACTTCTACTTCTACAACAACCCGGTCGCAGCCGACGGCAGTGTGCAGCTCCTCGGCAAGGCGCCCACGGCCGACGGCAACGAGGACCGCATCACGTTCGATCTGACCGCGATTTCCGCGGACGTCGAGCAGATCGTCGTGGCTGCGAGCCGCTCCGAAGGCGCCGGGTTCCAGGATCTGCACGACGTGCGCCTGACGCTGGCCGACGGCTCCGGCGAGCCCCTGCTCCGGTTCTCAGTCGAGGACGCCGGCCCGGTCGGGGCGCTGCTGTTCGGCGAGCTTTACCGAAGGGGCGCCGACTGGAAGTTCCGGGCAATCGGACAGGGCTACGAGTCCGGTCTGGCAGGCCTCGCCACCGACTTCGGGGTCGACATCGACGACGCGGCGGAACCCGAGGACGACCTCGCGCTGGAGGCGGTCGTCGCCGTCGTCGAGGCCGGCGCTCCGATCGTGGCGGTGACCGTCCCCGCGCAACCGGCCAGTGGTCCGGCGGACGGGGTGAAGAAGAGGGCCGCCCGCCCGCGTACCGCCAAGAAGAAGGTCACCCTGCCGAAGGTGGCGAAGAAGTCCCTGGCGGACAACGACTCCTGGCGCACGGCCCGCCTCTTTCCGGCCTCGGCCCTGAAGAGCGACCGGGAACGGGAAACGCGGGCGACATCGGTGCTCCTCTCGGTGATGGCGCAGGTGCCCGAGTTCGGGCGGCGGCTGACCGCGGGGTTCGGGGCGCCGGCCGGGCGCATGGAGACCTTCACCGAGGTCACGCTGCCGAACGGCGAGTCACCGCGGCGCCCCGACGGCGTCATCCGCGTCGAGCGCGCGGGAAAACTGTGGACCGCGCTCGTCGAGACGAAGACGAACGGGAACGCCCTCAAACCCGAGCAGGTGCAGGCCTACGCCGACATCGCGGCCCGCCGGGGATACGAGGCGGTGATCACGCTCTCCAACGACGTGGAGCTCGACGGCAGTCCGCTGGTCGAGGTGAAGCTGGACGGCCGCCGCAAGAACAAGGTGGCGTGCCGTCACCTCTCGTGGGCGGAGGTGGCGCACCAGGCGCAGATGCTCATCCGGCACGAAGGGCTGGGCAACGCGGCGCACGCCTGGCTCCTCCAGGAACTCCTGCACTACCTGCAGCACGAGAACTCCGGCTGCCACGGCTTCCAGAACATGGGACCGGCCTGGGTGCCTGTGCGCAACGGGATCGACGACGAGACCCTGTGCCAGGGCGACCCGCGCGCCACGCAGGTCGTCGAGAGCTGGGAGCGGCTGGTCCGCCAGGTGTGCCTGCGGCTCGGCGGTGAACTCGGGCAGAAGGTGCTCCCGGTCCAGCGCAGCAAGCGCGGGACCGATCCGCGGGCACGGCGGGAGGCACTGGCCGACCGGTTGTGCCTGGACGGCCGGCTCGACGCCGAACTCCGGATCGAGGGCACGCCCGGGGTCCTCGCCCTCTGCGCCGACCTGCGTACGGGCAAGCTGCGCACCTCCATCGAGATCGCCGCGCCCGAGCAGGGCTACCCCCTCAACTGGGCCAAGCGACTCGTGCGGCAACTGTCCGCGGCCCCCGCAGACCTGCACATCGAGACCCTCGTGGAGGGCCAGACAGGCGGCCCCCGCGGGACGCTGGAGCGACTGCGGCCCGAACCCGCCGACATCGTCCCCAAGACCGGCGCGCAGATCACCGGGTTCCGGTTGTCCCTGTTCCGCAGCATGGGCAACACCAGGGGGAACGCCGAGTCCGGCTTCATCCGCAGTGTCGACGAGTCCGTGGACCGCTTCCACGCCCAAGTGATCGTCCACCTGGACAGCCGCCCGTCACGCCCCCGGCAGCCCGCGGAGGCCGCCGTCGCCGGGTAGTCCGCCTGTCGGACACCCCGCCGCTTGGATCCGCCCCCCTGGGTACCCGGACACCGGCACGCACTCCACCAGAGACGGGTGGTCGACGGGCGGGGCTCGGAAGGAGGCGGTGGCCGTGCGGTCGAGGAAGGGCGGTTGCGGCTCCTCGGGCTCCGGCGACGACTCCCCGAACGCCCCCGAGCCGAACGGCGACGACGGCAAACACGACAACGACTCCGGCCCCGGCCCCACCGCACGGACGGCGGCGGGCGCGGCCCCCGGCGCCGAACCCGACGCCGGCTCCCGCCCACCACCAGGGCCCGCCCGGCCACCCGGCCCGGACGCCCCGGAGCAGGCGGACGCCGCGCCGCAGCACAGGGTGGACGAGGCCCCGGAGTCCGGGGACGCCTCCGCCGGCCGGGCGGACGACGCCGGGTTCGAGGTCGCCGTGGCGATCGCGGACGCCGTCTGGGGCGTACCGCCCGAGGAACTGCCCGGGCGGCTGTGCGCGGCGGCGGTCGACCTGCTGCCGGTCAGCGGCGCGAGCATGTCGCTGCGCACCGACGGACTGCCGGTGCGGCTGGGCGCGAGCGACGCGACCGCCGCCCGGATCGCGGACGTCCAAGGCACGCTGGGCGAAGGCCCCTGCCTCGACGCCGCCACGGCCGGAACCGCCGTCATCGCCCGCGACCTGACCCGGGGCGCCGACGCGGGCCGCTGGCCCGTCTTCGCCGAGGAGGCCACCGGAGCCGGCGTGCGGGCGGTGTACTCGCTGCCCCTGGGCGACGCGCGGGTGTGCGTCGGCACGCTGGACCTCTACCGGGACTCCCCCGGCGAGCCCACCAGAGGCGAGCTGAACACCGGAGAGCTGGTGGCCGGGGTCGTGACGGTCGCCCTGATGTCGCTGCCGCGCGGGGAGTGGACGGGAACGCGCGGCGACGGCACGTGGCTGAGCCGGCTGATCCCGGACCACGAGAAGATCCACCAGGCCATCGGCATGATCATGGCCCAGCTCGGCATCGGTCCGGAGGACGCGCTGGCGCGGCTGCGCGGATACGCCTTCGCGGACGGCCGTACGGCGGGCACGGCGGCCCGTGAGGTGCTCGCGCACCGCAAACGGTTCCGCCCCGAATAGGGGGCGGGCGTCACCGCCGCCGGGTCGAGGGTGCCCCGGCGGCCCGGTCGGCCAGGACGGCCTTCAGCCGCTGCGCACCGCGTTCGGCGGCCCGCACGGTGGACTCCTCGTCGGTGCCGTAGAGGCCGCCGTCGGTGAGGACGAAGGCGCTGTCGCCGACGCGGACGGACACGATGTCCAGGGTGAGGGTGGCGGGGATCTGCTCGACGTCCCCACTCACGGTCATCCGCAGCCCCTGCCGCGCGTCACCGAGCCCGGGCAGCGGCGAGTCCACGACCTGCACCGCCCGCTCCACCCCCTGTTCGTCCGTGGCGGTGAACTCGCCGCACCGCGCGGGCAGTCCGCGCAGCCACTCCATGGAGGCGTCCAGCCCGGCCCGGTCGTACGCGGCGACCACATGGCGCAGCTGGGCCCCGTTCTCGGTGTCGTCGAAGCCGACGACGGCCCGCCCGCCGGACGGCTCGCCCAGCAGGTCGTCCTCGTACAGGCCGTCGAGCAGCCGCCGGCAGTCCGCGTCGTCCGCCGTGCCCTTGAGGAGGGCGTCGTGCCAGGTGGCGGCGCCCTCGGTGGGCGCCCAACGGGGGCCGAGGTCGTCGAGGGCGAGCCGCGCCTGCGCGGCCTGCGCGTCACTGAGCGCGGCGGCGGCCGCGGGCGCCGCTCGCCGCCGCTCGCCCGCCGGAGGGGCGCTCGCGTCACCCGCGCCCGCGTACGTACCGGCGCCCCGGCCCGTGCCGCCGCCGGCCGAGCAGGCCGCGCTCGTCAGCAGCGCGCCCGCTGCCAGAGCCGTGGCGAGAACGCGGGGCAGACGGTGCATGGCGGTACCTCCAGCGGTGCGTGGCGACGCGTCCGGGCCTTCGGGCCGGGCAGGGGAGTGTCCGCGCCCCGGTTCCGGGTCCCGCGGGTGATCACTCGTGCCCGTCTGCCCCAAGGCACCATTCCTCGTACGCGTCCACCACCGCGCCGGACCGTACGGGTGACGGGCGAGTGATGTGGGTGACACCGCGGGAGCCCGTCCGGTGTCCGCCGGCGCCCGGTGCGCGGGAGGCCGCCCGGACCTTGGGGGGACTGGAGGGGCCGCGGAGCCCTCCGGCGAGGCCCTTCAGATATCTGTCGTGGCGAAAGCAGAAATCGCCGGGATGCGCCGACAGGTTTTGTTATTCCTTCGGAAGGGGTGGCATAGTGGCCCGCCCTCTCCGGCTGCTGCCGTGCTACTGTCGATTTCAGTTGCAGTTGTGGTTCCCAAAGTCTTGGAGCGCACCACCCGGTCAGTACTGGGCGGTTCGCTTCTGAATTTCCGGTGTTTTTCTCCGGACGGGGCAATCATCGCGGCGACCGCGGGTCCGCACAGTGCGGGCCTTCGAGCACTGCTCCCGTAAGGAGATATGACATGGCTACTGGTACCGTGAAGTGGTTCAACGCTGAAAAGGGCTTCGGCTTCATCGAGCAGGACGGCGGCGGCGCCGACGTCTTCGCCCACTACTCGAACATCGCCACCCAGGGCTTCCGTGAGCTCCAGGAAGGCCAGAAGGTGACCTTCGACGTCACGCAGGGCCAGAAGGGCCCGCAGGCCGAGAACATCGTCCCCGCCTAGTCCTGGGACACGGCTGACGCCTGACCCACGGGTTGGCTGACGCGTTACAGGTGGCCGGGACCCGCACCACGGGGTGCGGGCCCCGGCCACCTGCTTTTTCGTTTTCCGGACGTTTCCGAGTACGGCTTTCCGCGCTTTCTGCGCCGCGCAAGGCCTTGTTCTCCGTCCGGATCAGCACTGAATTTCGCCCCGCGGAGGCACCATGCGTTGTGTGATCGCCCGTTTCCCGTTCGACCTCATCAAGAGCGAGGTGGAGCACTCGATGTCGGGTGTCCGGCCGGAACCCGTCACCGGTGGGTCCGTGGCCGTCGGCGCGCACACGTACCCCATCAAGCAGGTCGGCGAAGTGATCACCAGGCAGGACCGCCGTGACTTCACGGAGTCCGAGGTCGCCCGCGCGCTCACCCGGCTCGGCTTCACCTGCCGTCCCGCCGCCGCTCCGGCCGCCCCCGCGGCGCCGAGCTGGACCGAGACGGCGTAACCCGAGCGGTACATCCCCGGCCCTTCCGGCCGGGGCGGACACGTCCCCGGCCGGACCGGCCGGGACTGACGCGGCGGTCGCAGCAGGACGCGATCGGCGCGTCGACTGTTTTCCGGCCCCCCGCCGCATGCACCGGCTCCGCCGTGGGGTCTCCGCTTGCCCGGACCGGCTTCGCCGTGTGTCCACCATCCCGGGACCGGCCCCGCCGTGAGCCCACCATCCCGGGACGTGTGTCCCTTGCCTCGGGCCGGCTCTCCCGTGCGACTCTGCCGGGGCAGGTCTGCCCCGCCCCTCTGCCTCCCACTGGTCCGCGGTGAACCTCCCCGTGGCGAGCGGCAGTTGGCCGCGAGTGAGCGCACATGCGGACGTTGGTAATCCAGTTACGCGCCCCCTCGTGACGCGGATCGGCATGCCCTCGACGCGGTGACCTCCGGGCGAGGCGCCCGCTCCGCGCACGCTCGCCGGAATATCCGGTTCCCTGTGTGGGCGTCATGTGACGACCCGTGAAGTATGTGCGCGTTCAACAAGGTTGACAGTGCTCACGCGGTGGCCGACGATGTGGTCGCACCGTGGCGCATGTGACCAATGAGCCCGGTGTTTCTTCGATCCATGATCCCCGGTGCGGCCGGCCCCCGGCTGCTTCGTGCTGCCCGCTGCCGTCGCCCGGGTCTCGCAACCTCACGATGGGATCCGCATGTCCATAGCGAGACGTGTCACGATGCGCTGCCTGCTGGGGACGGGCGCGGCGGTCGTCGCCCTCTCCGCCGTCACGGCCAGCGCGTACGCCACCGACACACCGGGCGGCGACGGCTGGGACGGGGCCGGCCGCGGATACACCTCCGGACAGGGACCGGGCACGGTGACGGAGACCGATCGCTGCCAGTTCTCCCTGGACGGCAAGGAGTTCGCCGACTCGGTGCGGGTCGACGACCTGAACCTCCGGCCCACCGAGGACGGCAAGGTGCACATCGAGGTGCGGGCCGCCGAGGACGCCGCGACCTGCACGGCGTCGCTCGCCGCCTACCGGACGCACGGCGCGACCTTCAAGACGTCCGGTGTCCAGGTCTTCCACGACTTCGACACCGTGACCGTGAAGCGCGGCGAGACCGACTCGCTGGACATCTCGGTGCCGGACGCGGGCTGCTTCGCGCAGGTCGACCTGTACCGGGGCAAGGTCAAGTTCGACGGCCGGACGGACGCGAACGACGGCTTCGAGCACGGTGACGTGCCGCAGGGCCCGGACCGCCCGGTCATCAAGGACAAGCTCATCGCCGCGTGGAACGGCGGCACCAAGGACTGCACCGCCGAGACGCCCGGCACGCCGGAGACGACCCCGCCGGCGTCCACGCCCCCGGCGTCGACGGCGCCCGCCTCGACCCCGCCCGCGTCCGCCACCCCGTCGGCGTCGAAGCCGGAGTCCACGCCGTCCGACGCGGAGTCCACCACGCCCGCGGCGCCCACCGCCGCCGGAGGCGAGTCCACTCCGGAGGGCGACCTCGCGGAGACCGGCGGCGGCAACACGCTCCCGATCGCGGGCGGCGCCGCCGCTCTGCTCGCCGCCGGTGCGGCCATCGCCGTGGCGACCCGCCGCCGTACGGCCAAGTCCCGCTCCTGACCGACCCCGTCCCCGCCCGAAGGGCCCGGCGCTCCCGCTCCAAGGGCGCCGGGCCCTTCCCCGTTCCCGGGCACGGACGGCACGCCGCCGCCGGACGGACCGCCTGCCGAAACCGGCGGCGACCGGCCCACCTCCGGGCAGGACGAGGAGATACGGGGTATTTTGTCCGGTAATTTCCGTGACGGGTACGGGCGGACAGGGCTCGTACGCATCCGTGCGGTCCTTCGTGCTCGCGGGGGTGGTGGAGGGTGGACGAGGCCAGGGCTCCGGGCGTGCGGACCGTCGGTACCGAGCGGCGGGCGCCCTCACCGGGGCCGCGTACCGCGCCGTCGCCCGGGACCGGCCGCGCCTGGCCCGCCCTCGTCGCCTGCGCCTTCACCCTCGCCCAACTGCTCCTCGTGGACCCCCGCATGGGTCTCGGCTGGGACGAGGTGGTGTACGTCAGCCAGGTCACCGCGCACAGCCCGGCGGCGTTCTTCAGCGCGCCGCGTGCCCGGGGGGTGTCCCTGCTGGTGGCTCCGGTCGCCTCCTGGTCCTCGTCCACCGGGCTGCTGCGCACCTATCTGGCCCTGCTCTCCGGGCTCGGACTGTTCCTGGCGCTGCGGGCCTGGCGCGGACTGTTCCCGCCGCGGATCCTCGCCCTGGCGGGAGCCCTGTTCGCGACGCTGTGGGTGACCCTGTTCTACGGCCCCCAGGCCATGCCCAACTACTGGGTCGCCGTCGGCGGGCTGGCCGCGGTCGGCCTGTTCCTGCGGGCCCGCGCCGACCGGCGGGCCCGCGCCGCGCTGTGGGGCGTCGGCCTGAGCGTCGCGCTGATGGCGTGGATGCGGCCCACCGACGCCGTGTGGACGGCCCTGCCCCTGCTGGCCGCCGCCGTGTACGCCCGGCGGTGGGCCCTGCTGGCGGCGCCGGCCGCCGGGCTCGTCGCGGGCACCGCCGAGTGGGTCGTCGAGGCGTACGCCGGCTTCGGCGGCCTGGGCGAACGGCTGGCCGAGGCCGCCCGCATCCAGGGCGGCCTCGGCTGGAACATCGCCGTCCTGGACCAGCTCCGCACCATGGACGGACGCGCCCTGTGCCGTCCGTGCGGCGGGCCCATGCCGAGCACACCGGTTCTGCTGTGGTGGTTCGCCCTGCCGCTGCTCGCCGCACTCGGCGCGGCCGTCGCGGTCCGTGCCGGGCGCCCGGCACGCACGCTGCTGCCGCTCGCCTGCGCCGCGACCGCCGGCATCCCCTACCTCCTGATGATCGGGTACGCCGCACCGCGCTTCCTGCTCCCCGTCTACGCCCTGCTCGCGATCCCCGTCGCCGACGCGCTGGCCTTCCTGTTCACGGCGCCGGTCCGGGCCTGGCGTCCGGTGACCGTGACGCTGGTGTCGCTCGGTCTCGCCGGTCATCTCGCCGTGCAGTACGCGGTGCTGGAGGCCGCCGTGGACCGTACGGCCGCCGCGCACCGGGACTGGGCCCGCACGGCGGCCGGGCTGCACCGGCTCGGCGTACGGCCGCCCTGCCTGCTCACCGGCGAACAGGCCATCCCCATCGCCTTCTACGCCGGCTGCTCCTCCGCCAACGTCACCGGCCACAACGCCAACATCACCCGGGAGGGCGTGGAACGGGCCGCGCGCCGGATGCCGGTCGCCGCGCTCTCCGTGCCCGGCGGCCGGCCCCCGCCCTACGCCCGCACCTGGCGGCCGCGGCCCGTCGCCGGGATGTACGCCTTCGTCGCCCCCTGACCCGGGTCCCCGGCCGACGGTCAGGCGGGGTAGGCGTGCGTCTGCGTGGCCTTGACCGTCGCCCAGACCGGGGCGCCGGGGTGCAGGCCGAGTTCGGCGGCGGCGACGGTGGTCAGGTCGGCGGCGAGGGGGAGTTCGCCGCCGAGGTCCGCGCGGATCTGGTCGCCGTGGGTCTCCAGGCCGGTGACCCGGCACTGCCACAGGTTCCGGGCGCTGGAGCCGGTCGGACGGTCCCGGTGGAGCGTCACGGCGACCGGCGGGAAGGCCACGAAGACGGGACCGGACAGGTTCTCGGTCGTGGTGATCGCCGGGCCCGCGTCCAGCCGTACGGTGTGGCCCTCGGCCCGGCCCCGGTAGAGGTTCAGGCCGACGAGCCGGGCGATGTAGTCCGTCCGCGGGTGCCGCGCGATGTCGGAGGGGGTGCCTTCCTGGACGACCCGGCCGTCCTCGACGACGACCAGCCGGTCCGCCAGCACCATCGCGTCCAGCGGATCGTGCGTGACGAGGACGGCGACGGCCTCGAAGTCGGCGAGATGGCGCCGGAGTTGGGCGCGCACGTCGAGCCGGGTCCGGGCGTCGAGCGCGGCGAGCGGTTCGTCCAGGAGCAGCAGCCGGGGGCCGGTCGCCAGGGCCCGGGCGAGGGCGACGCGCTGGGCCTGCCCGCCCGAGAGCCGGCGCGGCCGCGCGTCCGCGTGCTCGGCGAGCCCCATCCGCTCCAGCCACCCGGCGGCCCGCTCCCTGGCCGCCGCCTTCGGCAGTCCCCGGCAGCGCGGCCCGAACGCGACGTTGTCCAGGGCGGACAGGTGCGGGAAGAGCAGGTAGTCCTGGAAGACGACACCGACCGGGCGGGACTCCGGCGGTGTCCCGTCCAGGCGGACCCCGTCCAGGTGCAGCCGGCCCCCCTCGGACAGCGGGGTGAGCCCGGCGAGCGCCCGCAGCGCGGTGGTCTTGCCGGCCCCGTTGGGCCCGAGGAGCGCGACGACCTCACCGGGCGCGGCACGCAGCTCCACGTCCAGGCGGAACGTCCCGCGCTCCACGAGCAGCCGCGCGTCCAGCCCTTCGGCGGCGGGCGCGTGCCCGGTGGTGGCCGGGGCCCCGGGGCGGTCGGCGGCGTCGGTCATGACGGCTTCCTCCGGTGGTGGCGCGGGCAGGCGTCGTTCATGACGTCGTCATCCAGCGGTCCCGCAGCCCGGCCAGCACCGCGATCGACACGGCCAGCAGCACCAGGCTCAGCGCGATCGCCGCGGCCGGGTCGTTCTGGAGGGCCAGGTAGACGGCCAGCGGCATGGTCTGCGTACGGCCGGGAAAATTGCCGGCGAAGGTGATCGTCGCGCCGAACTCGCCGAGCGCGCGGGCCCACGCGAGCACGGACCCCGCCGCGATCCCGGGCGCGATCAACGGCAGCGTCACCCGGCGGAACGCGGTGAAGCGGGACGCGCCGAGCGTGGCCGCCGCCTCCTCGTAGCGCGGATCGGCGGCCCGCAGCGTGCCCTCCACGCTGATCACGAGGAACGGCATCGCCACGAACGTCTCCGCGACCACCACGCCCGCCGTCGTGAACGGCAGCGTGATCCCGAAGGCCGAGTCGAGCCACTGCCCGACGACGCCGTTGCGGCCGAGTGCCAGCAGCAGGGCCACACCGCCCACCACCGGCGGCAGGACGAGCGGCAGCGTCACCAGGGCGCGCACGAACCCGCGTCCGGGGAAGTCGGTGCGCGCGAGCAGCCAGGCCAGCGGCACGCCCATCACCAGGCTCGCCGCGGTGGCCGCCGTCGCGGAGACCAGCGACAGCTGGAGGGCCTGCCAGACCTCCGGACTGGTCAACTGCTCCGGAAGACTCCGCCACGGAGCCCGGACGAGCAGCGCGACCAGCGGCAGCAGCAGGAACACCAGGCCGGCGAGAGCGGGCAGCAGCAGGGGCAGCGGGGCTTTTCCCCGCGCACCGGTGCCGGCCCGCCCGCGCCGTCCCGCGGTCACGGCGCGAGGAACCCGGCCGACGTCAGCACCCGCTGCCCGTCGGCGGACCGCACCAGCTCGATGAACGCCCTGGCCACGGCGGTGTCCCTCGCGTCCTTCAGCAGGGCGATCGGATAGTCGTTGAGGGCGTCGGCCGACTCGGGGAACTCCACGCCCTCCACCTTGTCACCCGCCGCCTTCACATCCGTCTTGTAGACCACCGCGGCGTCGGCCTCCTTCAGCTCCACCTTGGTCAGGGCGCTCTTGACGTCCTGCTCGTAGGAGACCGGGGTGAGCTTCACCCCGCTCGCGTCCAGCGCCTTCTGCGCGGCGGCGCCGCACGGCACCGTCCGGTCGCACAGCACGACCTTGAGGCCGGACGCGCCGAGGTCCTTCAGGGAGGACACCTCGTCGGGGTTGCCGGGCAGGGTCGCGATCTCCAGCTGGTTGCGCACGAAGGTCACCGGGGCGCCGGCCGTGCCCTTCTGGTCCGTCACGAGCGCCATCGTCTTGGGGCTGGCGGCGGCGAACACGTCGGCCGGGGCGCCTCCGTTGATACCGGCGGCCAGCGTGTCACTGCCCCCGAAGTTGAAGGTCACCTCCGTACCGGGGTGGTCCTTCTCGAACCGCGCGCCCAGTGTCGTGAAGCTCTCCTTCAGGGAGGCGGCGGCGAAGACGGTCACCGTCCCGGAGAGCTTCCCGGACTCGCCGCCCCCGGAGTCCGCGTCGGATCCGGAGGAGGAGCAGGCGCTCACGGCCAGCAGCACGGCGGTGCCCGCACCGGCCGCCCGGAGGGCCCGGCGGATACGGCGCGTCCGGTGCGCGGAAGGGGTCATCACGAGTGCACTCCTCTGGACGTTCGGGCGGTCCTGCACCGAGCATACTTCCGCAGATGCCAGCCAAAGGTCTCCTGTCACATCGCATGAGCAGGTCTGGGAGTCGCAGGGGAGCGCATGTGCGTTTCTACGGGGTGCTGGGGCGGGGGTGTGGCTGTGCCCCTGCCGGGTGGGGAGGAGAGGGCTGGTGCGGGCCGGGCGGGGAGGAGAGGGTGCCTGGGGACAGGTCCGTGCGGGCCGAGGGGAGGGGCAGGGGCAGTGCGGGTGGGTGGCCGTGCGGGGACCTACGTGCGGCTGTCTCCGTGCGGGGACCTGCTTGCGGCTGTCCCCGGGTGGGGACCTACGCGCGGTCGATGTGCACGCTGGTGGACTTCACGCGGGCGGTGGCCTCCATGCCGACCTCCAGGCCGAGTTCCTCCACGGCCTCGCGGGTGAGCAGGGAGACCAGCCGGTGCGGGCCGGCCTGGATCTCCACCTGGGCGGCGACGTCACCGAGTTTCACGGCGGTGACGATGCCGGGGAAGGCGTTGCGCACGGAAGTGAGGGAGGCGCCCTCCTCCTCGGCACCGCTCTTCGCGAGCTCGACCGAGAACGCCGCCAGGTCCCGGCCGTCGATGAGCCGTCGGCCGCCCTCGTCGCGGTGCGTGGCCACCCGGCCGGCGTCCGCCCACCGTCGCGCGGTGTCCGGGCTCACGCCCAGCAGACGGGCCGCCTGGCCGATGGTGTAGGACTGCATACGCGCCAACATAGGCGCGAAAACCTGGCACCTGCAAACGTCGGGGGCCGCCGATGAGGGCAACCGCCGGCGGGCTGGGCGTCGGGGGTCAGCGCAGGGGTCTGCGGATCCACACCTCCCGGGCGCCCGCCCCCCGGTCGGCACCGGCCCCGAGGCCGGAACCCGTACCGCCGGTGTGCGAGCCGGGGCCCGTGCCGGTCCGGGTCCCGCCGCCGGACGCCGTGCTCGTGCCCGTCCGGGTCCCGCCGCCGGTCGCGGTGCCCGTGACGGGTCCCGCGTCGGGCCGGGCACGACGGCCCGGTCCACCGAGTCTCGACCAGCCCCAGGAGTGCAGGGTCCTCGCCGCCACGTTCGCGTGACCGTTCGCGTCGGGCCCGTTCACCGACGCGACGACCAGGTCGCTCCCCAGGCGGGCCAGCAGCCGCTCGGCCAGCCGGGTCGCCACCCCCTGGCGCCGGTGGGCCGGCAGCACCATCAGCTCGGCCAGCTGGAACGCCCGTCCCGACGTGGTGAGTTCCTCGACGTCCGGCGGCAGATCGCCCCGGAAGTCCGACCACCAGTCGCCGGTTCGCGCGACCCGGAACCCGTAGACGCAGCCCGCCAGACCGTTCGCGTCGGCGACCACCATGTCGAAGTCGGGCTGCCCCACGTGCTGTTCGAACCGGCGCAGATAGCTCTGGCGGTCGCGGTACTCGGCACCGGCGGCCCCGCGGTAGGCCGTCACGTGCACGTCCGCGACGGCGTCCCGTTGCTGCTCGGCCTGCCACCGCGACAGTCTGCGCAAGTACACCTCGGTCATACGGACCTCCCCCGCCGCGGGACGGACACCCCCGGACTCGGCATCGTGACAGCGCGCGCCCACCGGGTAAACCGGGCGTCGGGATCCCGGCGGGCCGTTGGACGCGGCGGGGCCTTCGAGCGCGGTCTATGCTGCTGATGTGGTCGCCCCGGAGCCGGGCGGCACATTCTCTTCTCGACACGGTGCCTGCCCACATGACCTCAGGCACGGTCGCGGGACGCATCCTCAGGATCGAGGCGCCATGCTTCTTCCGTCCCACGCGCAGGACCCCACGCGAACGTCCCCCCGGTGAACGCCGTACGGCCGGCGCGGACCACGCTGCTCCCGGCCGGACCGGGCCCTGGGGCCGCCGTCGTCCACGGCGGTGGGGGCGCCCCCCGTTCCGGTGCCTCCCCGGACCCCGTGGCGACGGCAAGGACGACCGCAGGACGCGGCTGGCCGGTCGGGACGCCTCCGCCGTACGCACCGTCCTCCGTCCACGACGTCCGCGGACAGCCGCCGACGAGGGACGTGCACGATGGATGAGCGGCTCCTCGCCAGGACCTTCGTCGAGCTGGCGGACAACCTGGCCGCCGACTTCGACCTGATGGACTTCCTGCGCATGCTGGCCGACCGCTGCGTGGGCATGCTCGACGCGAGCGCCGCCGGGGTGCTGCTCGCGGACCGCCGGGGCCGGCTCGGGGTCATGGCGGCCTCGGACGAACAGGTCCGCCGGCTGGGGGTGTTCGAGGTGCGGAGCGACGACGGCCCCTGCCTCCAGTGCTTCCGGTCCGGCGCCCCGGTCACGGTGCCCGACCTGTCCGAGCGGGCCGTCCCCTGGCCGGACTTCGCCGAGGCGGCACGTCTGCGTGGCTTCGGGGCGGTCCAGGCGCTGCCGATGCGCCTGCGGGACGAGACCGTCGGCGCCCTGGCCCTCTTCCGTGCCACGCCGGGCGGCTTCGACTGCGCCGCCACGTCCCTCGCCCAGGCGCTGGCCGACGTGGCGACCATCAGTCTCTTGCAGCACCGGTCCACGCACCGCAGCACGGTCCTGAACGAGCAGCTCCAGACGGCCCTGGACAGCCGGGTGCTGATCGAGCAGGCCAAGGGCAAGCTCGCGGAACGCCAGGGCAGCGACCCCGAGCAGGCCTTCACCGCCCTGCGCCGGTACGCGCGGGCCCACAACCGACGGCTCGCGGACCTGGCGCAGGCGTTCGTCAGCGGTTCGGAGCCGTTCCCCGGCCTGGGCCTGACCGGCGCACCGGTGACGGAGGGGCCGGCCGACTGAGCAGCGGACCGGAGCGGAACGGCGCCCGGCGCAGGAGGACGTACGCCCGTTCCTGCCGCACGTCCAGGGCGGCCGGTCAGCGCAGGGGGCGTCGCCTGGAGTGCCCGGAGAGCCGGGTGGCGGCCAGGACGACGGCGACGACGAAGACGGCGATGCCGATGAAGAGCAGATAGCCGAGATCCGCGGCCGCCACCCCGATGATGCCGAGGATCATCGCCGCGAGGACCAGGAGCAGGAACAGCACCATGACCCGAACACCTCCCTCGGGGCCGGACGACGGGCCGCGCGGCTCAACGGCGTGCGAGCTGCCGTTCGCCGTTCACACCCGGCCGGTAGGCCATGCCGTAGTACTGGAAGATCTCTTTTTCCTGCTCGGCGGGCAGGACGTCGTCCGTGCCGATGGAGGGGGCCTTCTTCACCTGGCTCCGGGCGTAGGCGACCTTGAGGTAACCGGGTCCGAGGACGGTCTCGTCGAGCGGCACGAAGACCAGCCGCTGACGGGTGGGCAGTCCGGCACGGACGGTCGCCACGGCCGGTCGGTCGGTGGCGGTGTCCACGTAGACCGCTTCGAGGACGCCGATCTTGTGGCCATTGGGGTCCACCACGTCCTGGTCGCGCCACTCACGGATGTCGGCTGCCTGGATCATGCCTTCTCCTCCCTGAGCGGGGGCGGCGGCCCGGTCCGCGCGGGGCTCACCCGAGCCGGCGCGCCGACGGAGGCAACGACTCCGGCGGAACACGCCGGAGTCGCCCTTCCGGGAGGCCGCGCGGGAGAGCGCACCACCCACATTCATCGTACTGCGAGGGGCGCGACCCGGCCGGTACGGCGATGACGGCCACCCTCGCCCCGTACAGCTCACGCCCCCGGCCACGGCGGCCAGTCTCCTCCCGGCGTTGCGCCCACTCAGGGCCCGGCGACAGCTCGGGGCGTCGGCCGCGGCGCCCGCCCGCGCGTACGGCGACGGCGCCCGCCCGGTCACAGGCGCAGGAGTCGCTCCGTGATCTCGCGGTACTGCCGCAGCGCGTGCCGGAACTCCTCCGCCTGTGCCTGGGCGTCCTGGTCCTGCCAGCCCGCCCGGAGGCTGCGGCGGCGCTCCGCGAGGGCTTTGGCGAGTTCCGCGGTGACGTCGTCGAGGGCGCTCTCGGCCGACTCCAGGGCCTCGCGCGGGGTGTCGGCGAAGTCGAGGAGGGCCTGCCGCAGGCGCTGGGAGACCCGGTCCCGTTCCTCGGCGGGGAGCAGCGGCTCCGGCCCCGGGACACGGCGTGCGCCGGCTCCGGAACCCTTGTCCGGTGGCTGCTGGGCGCGTGCCTGGTCGTACATCATCGTGTCGCCACTTCCCTGTGCGTCGCGCCGGCCGGGTGCCGGCCGGGCCCTCGTCTGGATCAGGCCGGGCCCGCGGGCCCCGATGCGCGCTCAGGACCCCGACCTCCGAGCGGAAGGGCCTCGACGCTCCCGGCCCGCCCGGTCGGCCCGCACCGTTCCGCCAGTCAACGCCCGGCGACGGCCGCTGTCAACGAACTCCTGGCGACGGAGAGTTGCGGCCCGGTCACCTGTACGGGAGACGGGCGGGGAGCTACGCCGGTCACGGGAGCCGGGTGGCGAATCCCGCCGGTCACCTGCGAGGGAGAGGGACGGGGAGCCCGGCGGTATGCCCGGTCGTCCGCCCGACGGCCGCCCGCCCGTCCCTCCGCCGTCAGGGGCGGGCCGGGAGCCAGCCCCGCTGCACGGCGCGGACCCCGGCCTCGAAACGGCTGCGGGCGTCGAGGCGGTCCATCAGTTCGGAGGCGATCCGCCGGGCCGTACGGGGGGAGACGCCGAGGCGCTTGGCGATCGCCTCGTCGGTGTGGCCCTCGGCCAGCAGCCGCAGGGCCGTCGCCTGCTGGCCGGTGAGCCCGTTCCGGTCGACGGCGACGACCTCGCCGAGCGGCCGGGCGGACTCCCAGGTGGTCTCGAACAGCGCGCACAGCGCGGTGAGCGTGCCGTGCCCGGTCAGGAGGACCGCGCCCGCGGCCGTGTCGTCGCTGCTGACCGACATCATGGCGATCCGCCGGTCCATGAGGATCATGCGGGTCGGCAGGGACGGCACCGTGCGGACCTGACCGCCCAGTCCGGCCAGCCAGTCGGCGTGCTCGACGGTCGGCCGGTTGGTGCGGACGCTGTCCAGGTAGACCGTGCGCATACGCACCCCGCGGCGCAACAGGTCCTCGTTGAGCGGCCGGGACGCGGCCATGTTCTCCGCGGTCTGCGGCCCGCCGGGGGCAAAGGTCAGGAACTCCTCGGTCACCTCGCGGGTGAGCACGGCCAGCCGGTCGCGTATCCGGTCCAGGCCGACGAGCTGTTCCACCCCGGGGTGGCTGGTGGCCGGCCGGAGCTCCGCGTACTCGGAGATGAGCTGGGCGGCGGCCGCCCGCGAGGCTTCCAGGCGGTGCTGGTGGGCCGCGAGCTGCGCCTGCTGCCGGGCCATCAGGACCTCCATCCCGATGTCGGGCGACACGGCGCGCAGGCGGCCCGCGTCCCCGGCGGCCGGGCGCACCAGGGCGAGTTCGCTCAACGTGTCGAGGGCGTCCCGCACCTCCTCCTCGGACAGCTCC
This sequence comes from Streptomyces sp. NPDC054842, assembly GCF_053611025.1. NCBI lineage: Bacteria > Bacillati > Actinomycetota > Actinomycetes > Kitasatosporales > Streptomycetaceae > Streptomyces > Streptomyces sp. NPDC054842. Next base: position 1,243 of record NZ_JBSGZN010000013.1, on the reverse strand, counting down.
AGCTCCGCGGTCAGCGCGGTGACGCCGGCCGCCGGGTGTCTGAGCATCGCGCGGTACACGGTCTCCGCGACGGAGTCGAGGCCGAGTGCGGTCGTCATGTGATCCCCCAGATCCCTGCGTGGAACATCCCCTGCCCGTCGGGGATCTTCGCAGAGAGTGGGTGGGTCGTCACAGAGGGAGGACGGAACAGGCCCCGGCCGCAACCGTCCAGACCGCGAACGCCCCGTCAGTGGGCCCGCGTTGAGACGCTGGAGCGCATGTATCTGGTCCACGCGCATCTGGAGCTGCCCGGCGCCGATGAACTCCCGCCCGGCATCAGGGTGTCGGTGCGACGCGCGATCGTCCCCGCCGACCGTGTCGAGCACGTCGCCGTGCACCCGCGCCCGCCTCGCGGCCTCACCCTCGGCCTCTATCTGCTGTCAGGGGCCTTGGAGGAGGCGGAGGAACGGGCCCTCCGGGTCTGCGAACGGCTGCTGTGCGCGATGCCGGAGCTGGCCGGGGCCCGGCTGACCGGCGCGGGGGTCCCGGTCCTCCCGCTGGCCTTCGTACCGCAGCCGGTGGACTGAGGAGGGCTTCGGGAGGATCCGGGACCGGCTGGCACGGGGCGGTCGCTGAACCGACTCGGGCGTCCGCGTGGACACCGCCGTGGACGGGAGCGGCCTGCGGGGAGGCCGTCGTGAACGGGAGCGGCCTCGGTCTCCCCCCTGTGGGTGCCTTGGGGTCCGGAGCGGCCGGCGTGGGCGCCTTGCGGTCCGCAACGGCCCGCTTGGACACCGTCGTTGACGGAGGCCGACGGAGGCCGCCTGTGTGGACGCATCAGTCCAAGGCCCTTTCCGTCCATCCGTGGAGCCTTTCCGCGGGCCCGAGCCGCGGCGAACCTGTGGGGGACCGGTCAGGCCGACCGCCACCGCGGGGCGCGACGGCCGCCGGACGCCACCGCTCACCCCGGAAGGAACGGAACCCGTCATGCTGCGTACCCGAATCGCCCAGGCCGCCGCGGTCGCCTCCCTGGCCGTCGCCGCGTCTCTCGCCGCCCCGGCCCTCGCGTTCGTGCCCGGAGCGGACCCGGCTCCGGCTCCGGCCTCCTCCGTCCTCGCGGACGCCGGTTGGCAGGTCACCCCGCAGGACGCGGGCCGGCAGACCTCCCCGGAGGACGCGGGCCGGCAGGTCGCCCCCGCCGACGCCGGTTGGCAGTAGGCGAGAGGCCCTCGCCGCGGGTCGTGTCCGCCCGCGTGGCGGACAC